>JAPLED010000077.1 GCA_026391475.1 Bacteroidia bacterium
ACTATTTTCTGGATAGGGGTATTAGAGGATACATTCAGGGTTTCCTTCTGGTTTAGCGATAAAGCTGAATCTCTGATAAATGACAGTGATCTTCCTGGAAAAATTAAAGATGATTTCAAAACAGCCAAAAAGTATGGCTCAATCAGATCTGTTTCAATAAAAATGAATGACCAGTCAGATGTTGATAATGTGCTGAAACTAATTGCCATAAAACACAAAATAAAATGACCAAAAAACTTTTTGTGTTATTGTTATTATTTTTCCCGGGTTGTATGTTTTCTCAGAACATTGACATCAAGCTTCTCCGTTCATTTAATTCTCCTGAAACACTCCCTTCAGATAAATTTTTCCAGTTCGTGTCAAATTCAGATGCGTATATAGTTTTAGGAATCCCGGCAGGAATGGGTACAGTCGGTCTGATAAGACATGATGATCAGTTATTCAGAAACGCCTGTGTAACACTGGCCGCGACTGTAGTAAATTTCGGAGTTACAACTGCCATGAAATATTCATTCGACCGTGAAAGACCTTTTGTAACATATCCGGATATAACGAAGAAATCGGACGGAGGAAGTCCCTCTTTCCCTTCGGGTCATACCTCAATGGCATTTGCGACTGCAACATCATTGACCCTGGCATATCCCAAATGGTATATTATCGTTCCATCTTATACATGGGCAAGTACAGTTGCTTATTCCAGAATGGATCTGGGGGTCCACTACCCCTCTGATGTTCTTATAGGTGCATTGGTTGGAGCAGGGAGCGCCTGGCTCAGCTATGCGGTCAATAAAAAACTGAATGTCAATTCAAAGAAGAAACCCTGAGCTATGAATTAGCGGCACACGATGCACGACTCACGACGCAAGGTACTTTTTTAGGAGCCTTGAGTTCTTAGTCCTAATGCCGGTAACCCGTTGCCTGTCGCCGTTACGCCTTTTCCCAACATCGCCTATCGCCAATAATACTCAAATATATACTGTAAAATTTTGGCTGAGAATTCTAAAATCCAGAATGAATTCAAAATCGGTGTGCTTCTTTGCATGAATTAATTAAAATTTATCCATGAAAAAGCATTTACTAATCATCTTATTGATTGCATCTAATGTTCTCATTCTGAATGGTCAAAACCGTAATTCAGGAACCATATCAGGAACAATAATTGATAAACAGGCGAAAAAACCCATTGAATTTGCCACAATCGTAATTCAGAAAAAAAACGATGACACCGTTATTGACGGAACAGTTACCGATTCAAAAGGAAAATTCATTTTTGAAAATATTGCCTATGGTGAATATATTATCAGTTATAGTTTTATAGGATATGCAAAAAAATCAAGTCCACCTTTTATTATAGATGCTCAACACAAGAGTGTGAACCTGGGGGAACTTTTCCTTGAATTATCTGTTCAGGAACTTAATAGTGTGGAAGTAGTAGGCGAAAAATCCACTTTTACAAGCTCCATCGATCGAAAAACATTTAACATTGGAAAGGACATAATGACAACCTCTGGTACTGCAAGCGAACTGATGCAACATATTCCTTCTCTGCAGGTTGATATTGAAGGGAATGTAAGTTTGCGCGGATCAGGCAATGTACTGATTCTGATCAATGGCCGACCATCGAGCCTTATGGGTGCAAACAGGGCAGCGGTATTACAGCAGATGCCTGCTAATACCATCGATAAAATTGAAGTAATAACCAATCCATCAGCAAAGTACAAACCCGATGGTACTTCCGGTATTATTAATATTATATTGAAGAAGAATAAAGATCTGGGGTTCAATGGTTCAGTTATAGCCAATGTAGGCAATGCCTGGCGTTCAAATGCCAGTTTAACAACAAATTATAATTCCGGCAGGTTCAATATTTTCGGAAGTTATAGTATCAGGCAGGATGAAAGGCATCGTCTGACAAACGATTTCCGGCAACGAAAAGACAGTATATCCAATATCCTGAGTACAACAAAACAGACTGTTTCTGATCTCTCCCGTCCATTATCTCATATAGTGCGTACAGGTGTCGATTTTAATCTTAATGAGAAAAATTCTTTTGGCGTTTCAGGAAGTTATAATTACAGAAGCTTTGTAAGACATGAAATAAATTCAAATTTAATTTCCGATGGAGAAGGGATCACTACAATGGATTACGACCGGAGCAGGCGAGATCCTGAATATGAAAAGGACCTTGAGTTCACTGCTACTTACCAGCACGTATTTGCAAAAGACCATGAACTCAATATCGAATATACCACATCCAATTCAGCAGAACAAGAGGACAACCATTATTCTACAATATACAGAGTTCCCGTGTCGCCAGTGACACTCGACAATACCCTGATTCACCAGGGAGACAGGGAATCTCAATTATATATAGAATACAAAAATCCGATATCAGATAATACAAAATTCGAAACAGGTTATGTTTTGGAATCCGTTTTAAGTGACGGGAATTTTTTTGCGGAATCCTTTAACACTTCTACAGGTAGCTGGGTAAAGGATCTTCAGAAATCGAACCGTTTTAAGTATATCCAGAATGTTCATGCACTATATGCTACTTTAGAACATACCATGGGTAAATTCGGGTTTCTTGCAGGATTGCGCGCTGAACAGGCATTTGTTAAATCGCATCTGATTACAACAGATACCATAATACCAAATGACTATTTCAGGCTTTATCCTACATTGCACCTGGCTTATAATGTTAATGAGAATAATGAGTTCCAGTTAAATTACAGTCACCGTGTTAACAGGCCTGAAGGTGATGAATTGAATCCTTTTCCTGAATATGCCGATCCGTTAAATCTAAGAGCAGGAAATCCTCATCTTAAACCGGAGGATATTCATTCCTTTGAAGCCGGCTATAGCTATAAGCATAACCTTACAACTTTTATCGCCACAATCTACGATCGTTACACCTACAATGGCAAAACCGAAATTACACGGTACATAAACGACTCAATCCTGTTTACCACACGCGAAAACCTTTCAAAGAGTAATTCGGCAGGATTGGAGCTGATCCTTTCCTCGGAAATCGGAAAATCCACCATAGTTAATCTTAGCTCAAATACATATTATTACCGGATTGATGCTTCCAGTCTTGGATATAGCAGCAACAAATCAAACTTTGTCTGGAATGTTAATCTGAATACCAACACTAAAATTACCAGGACAACTGTAATCCAGGTAAATTCAAATTACAATTCTACGAGGCTGACTCCCCAGGGTAAAATATTCCCGACATTTATTGTAAATATGGGTATAAGACAAGACTTGTGGAATAGAAAAGCATCCCTGATCCTGACAGTTTCAGATGTTTTCAATACTTTTCGCAACAATTCAGAGCTTAACACCCCGTTATTATATGACAAAACAATCAGGAGACGGAGCCCCAGGATTATCTATGCCGGTTTTGTTTTTAATTTTGGGAAAAGTAATAATAAGCAGAAAGAGGAACAACTCAAATTTGAAAATCAATAAAATGCAATGAAGATCCTGATTATTGAAGATGAGAAAGAACTGGTTGGAACAATAAAAAATTTCCTCGAGTCAGAAGGATTCCTTTGTGAAACAGCTTACTCCTATTTTGAAGCTGAAGATTCTTTATCAGCCTTCAATTATGATATTATAATTCTTGATCTTACGCTGCCTGGTGGTGATGGGCTTGATCTTATAAAACTTATTAAGGTCAGGAACAGACAAGCCGGCCTGCTAATCGTTTCAGCAAAGAACTCACTTGATGACAAGATCAGGGGTCTTGATATGGGAGCAGATGATTATATAACCAAACCTTTTCATCTTGCCGAGCTGAACTCACGTATAAAATCACTTGCACGAAGACGACATTTTGAAGGAGCAAATGAATTAATTTTCAACGAGATAAAAATAAATTTCGATTCCGCTGAAGTTTTTATTAACGATACGATAATTGACCTGACGAAAAAAGAATACGAGATTCTGCTTTATTTCATAGTTAACAGGAATAAAGTAATCACCCGTGAAGCAATTGCTGAACATGTTTGGGGAGATAATATTTCCTATGCGGATAATTATGATTTCATTTACAGCCATATAAAGAACATCAGAAAAAAGATTGAGATGAATAATGGATTAAACTACCTCCATAATATATATGGTATAGGTTATAAATTTTCAGAAAGATGAGACTCCTCCAGAAAACGAACAGGGCCTACTTCCTTATTTCAGGAACAGCATTTATAATTGCCGGAGTTGTATTCTATTTTGTCATCAGCTTCTTTTTCAAAGACCAGCTTAATGAAAAGCTTATGTCTGATATAAAAGTTATAATAAGCACCATTAAAAGAAATGGCACTTTACCAAATTATTACCCATTTATCGAAATAAGAGAAGTTTCAGTGCAATCAGAAAGATCATATGAAACCGTTGATATTCTTATTTTTGATGCAATCGAAAAAAAGGAAATCCCCTTTCGACAGATAAGCCTGGTAGATTCTATCAATGGAAAGAAATACTTCATTGCAGCCAGAGATACCTTGCTGGAAGAGGATGATTTACTGGAAGCAATTGCGATAGTAACAAGTTCGGTTTTTATTCTTCTTCTTATAAGCCTGTATTTCATCAACCGGAAGCTTTCTCTTAATATCTGGAAGCCATTCTATAAAACACTGGATGAACTTAAGGAGTTTTCTCATGATAAACCCGGCTTCAGACTGTCTTCCGTTAGTAAGCTTGATGAATTCACAGAGCTCAACAAAACACTTGAAAAGCTCACTCAGAAGGTGATTTCCGACTATCAGTCACTTAAACGGTTTACTGAGGACGCATCTCATGAAATTCAAACTCCTCTTGCAGTTATTCAATCAAAGCTCGAGACACTCATGCAGTATCCGGATTTAAAAAAAGATCAGGCTGAGCTTATTAATTCGGCTTATGTTTACACTCTGCGAATTTCAAAACTTACACAGACACTATTACTGCTGACTAAAATAGCAAATGATCAGTTTCCGGAAAGAAGAGCAGTAAATCTGTCTGAGCTTCTTGAAGAAAAAATAAATATTTTTGAGGATCACATTAACGGAAAATCGCTGATTATTAAAAAAGAGATTGAACCGGAATGCTTTCTTGAAACCAATTTTTTCCTGGCAGAATCATTGGTCGTAAATCTAATTGGCAATGCTGTAAAGCACAGTATCACAGGAGGAATAATCAATATCAGACTCGATAAGTATCATCTTGAAATTTCAAATCCGGGTAAACCGCTCTCAGTACCAGCATTAAATCTCTTTGACAGATTCTATAAAACAGACAAATCATCAGATTCACAAGGTCTTGGCCTCGCTATTGTCAAAGAGATTTGCAAACTTAACAAATGGGAGATCAGATATGAACATAAAGAGGATCTGCATAAAGTCATTGTTAATTTCTAAATACAAAATCTTTACAGATTCAGGTTTTATCTTCGCCTGACAAACTTAAAATCAATTAATATGAAAAACTTTTTTATTCTGGTCGTAGCATTTTCACTAATCTCAATTTCGGCATTCAGTCAAAAGAATGCTCCCGAAAATGTCAAAAAGGAATTTGCTAAAAAATATCCTGCTGCACAATCTGTAAAATGGGGCAGTGAAGAGGCAAATGAATGGGAAGCGGAATTCAATTTGAATGGCAAAAAGATGTCCGCATGCTTCGACAATTCAGCTGTATGGATTGATTCAGAAACAAAAATTTCTGAAAAAGAACTTCCTGCTGCTGTGGTAAATACTTTGAACAAAGATTTTCAGGGTTATAAAAAAGGCCTTATAGAAATCTTTGAAAGTCCTGAAATAAAAGGTTTTGAATTGACATTGAAAAAAGGAGAATCATCTTTAGAAGTTGTTTTTGATAACAGCGGAAAGACTATCAAAAAGACTGAAGCAAAAGAGGAAGCTGAGAAAGATGAAAAGGCCGGGAAAGTTAAGAATTAGTTAATAGTGTTTAGTTTATTAAAAAATCCGGACTTGCAATCCGGATTTTTTAAACATAAAAATTGACTTTTGCGTCTACTTTTTTCTGACTGGTTGCTTCAACACTCCACCATTCCCAATACGTATAAATACCCTGTATAAATAGGTTTTAAGCTTCTTTCGCCATTTATACATTAGGATTAATTTTGTGTTAATAATTTAACACAACTCTTTTTTTGCAGGGTGATGGAAAAACTTTACGATTTACTTTTAAAGGATATCCGGTTTGAAGAGGGACTGAATGCCTGCATGAATTGTGGAGTCTGCACGGCAATATGTCCGGCTGCAGAGTTTTATAACTACGATCCCCGGAAAATAGTTGACACTGTTCAGACAAAGAATGATGATGATATAAGGGATCTTCTGAAATCTGAAACTATCTGGTATTGTGGTGAATGCATGTCGTGCAAAACACGCTGTCCAAGGGGAAATGCTCCCGGCTTGATAATCATGGCGTTACGATCGCTATCACAGGATCTTGGTTTTTTTGTCGAATCTGAAAAGGGACGACAGCAGCTTGTTCTGAAAAGGACCGTTGGCCAATGGATACTTGATCATGGTTATTGCCTTTACCTTGAAGGCGTTGGTACAGCGTTGCATCCCGAGCAGGGACCTGTCTGGGACTGGATCCAGGAGAACTGGGAGGCTGTTTTTAAGAAAATGGGAGCAAATTATAAAGGTGACGGCCCGGGAATCCTCAGAAAGATTCCTGAAGAGGCAATGGATGAAATAAGAGAGATTTTTAAGGTAACCGGAGGGATGAAAAGATATGAGAATATCGAAGAATTCTCAAAGAAAAAAGCTGAAGAGTTAAATATGATCCTCGATGAAGGTATTGATAATGAGTATTTCAGGCATATTTATAAAACTAATAATGGTTGCCATACAAGGTAATATGTAATTAATCATTGTAAAATGAGCCGGAAGTCGGAAGTCAGAAGACAGAAGCCTCGGACTTCAGACTAATTAATAACGATAATATTTTATCAGCATGAATATTGAAGGGAAAAAAGCGATCTGGAAGGATTATCAGAAGGAAATTGCCGATGATAAATTCTATTATGTAAGAAGCTGTGTAAGGCAAAATTTCTTTCCGGGTTCAGAAACAGCTTTTCTTAAGATTATGCGTGAAGAGCTTAAGAAAGATGTTTATGAGCATCCCTGTCATACAACCTGCACCGGTATAGGTTATCATAGCGATATCGTTCCGGTTGAGACTACAATGACAGTAGTTGCACGTCAGTTTGCTATCATGAATGAAGCAGGCTATGAAAACCTTATGCCATCGTGCATTACATCTTTCGGATTATATACCGAAATACTTGATACATGGCACCATTTTCCGGAGGTCGAAGAAAAGGTAAGGCAACAATTAAAAAAAGCCACAGGAAGGGAATTCCGGATTCCTAAAAACCTGGCACATGCAAGTGATGTCATATATAAATTCAGGAAAGAGATTGCTGCAAAAGCAAAATATAAACTTATAAATAAAAATACAGGTGAGCCTTTGAAAGTTGTTGATCATATCGGTTGCCATTATGCTAAAATGTTCCCTTCAAAAGGGGTTGGCGGAGCAGAATATCCTTATGTCCTTGCTGGTATGATAGAAGAGTGGGGCGGACAGATCATTGATTATCCTGAACGCCGCCACTGTTGTGGCTTCGGCTTCAGGCAATACCTTGTTCAGGCAAACAGGGGGTTTTCTGTCGCATGTTCAAAAGAGAAATTTGAATCAATGAAGCCCTTTAAACCCGATATGATTATTACTAACTGTCCGGGTTGCCCGATGTTTCTAGATAGATGGCAATATGTTATCAACGAAATGGAAGGGAAAAAATACGGACAGAATGAAGAGGGAATACCTGTCTTTACCTACGAAGAGGTTGCCGGGTTGGTTCTGGGTTATAATCCATGGGACTTAGGTCTTCAGATGCACCAGACTGATTGTGAGCCTGTACTCGATAAAATGGGTATTGAATATTCTCCGGAAGATAAATACAAAACCGAAGTCAATGCTTTATACTCTGAAAGCCACAACCTGATAAATGTTTGATTGAAAATGAGTAAGCAAGTTATAGTAATTGGAGGGGGTGTTGCAGGACTTGAAGCAGCAGGTCAGTTGTCGAAAGCCGGTATTGAGGTAAGCCTTATAGAGAAGGAAAACAAAACCGGGGGACACCTGAATGACTGGTACAAGCTTTTTCCCGACAGGAGAAATAGCAGTGAGGTTAAGGAATACCTCGATGGGATAACTCACCATGATGGAATTAAGTTGCTGACTAATACAACGATTGAAAAGTTTAACAGTAACAAAAGCCATTTTTCGATTATTACAAATGAAGGAAAAGAGCTGACAGCTGATGCAGTTGTAGTTGCTACGGGATTTGATCTTTTTAAAAGTGCCAGAAAAGAGGAGTATGGTTATGGCATTTATGATAATGTTATTACTTCAACCGACCTTGAGGAAATGTTCAGGAAGGGCAAAATCGTTTTAAGTAATGGGAATGTTCCCAAAACCATAGGAATAGTCCATTGTGTAGGATCCCGCGATGAGAAAGTTGGCAATCTTTATTGCTCAAAACTGTGTTGTGTAACTGCAGTAAAACAGGCTATTGAGTTAAGGGAGCATCTTCCAGAATCGAAAGTATTTTGCTTCTATATGGATATGAGGATGGGTGGAGCCTTCTATGAAGAACTTTACCGTGAAGCACAGGAAAAATGGGGAGTCAACTTCATAAGAGGCAAAGTGTCTGAAGCAGGAGAGGCAATTGATAATAAGCTGATAATTAAAGTTGAAGATACACTTGCAGGCCGGCCGCTTAAAATGGAAGTCGATCTGCTTGTGCTTATGGCCGGCATGGAAATGTCGGAAGGTGGAAAAAAAATCTCCAAAATGTGTGGCCTTAACACAGGCGAAAACAGGTTTTTTGCTGTAGCTGATCATCATTATGGCAGCAACAGAAGCAATATTAAAGGAGTATTCTATGCAGGTACCTGTACAGCTCCAATGAATATTACTGAAACAATATCACATGCCCGTGCTGCTGTTTCAGAAGTAATGGATTATCTGAAAAACGTAAGAAAGTAGTATGGAAAAATTCGGGTTTACCATATCAAAAGGGCGCCAGATCGATTATGAATCCAACGACAGAAGGATAGCAGAATATATCTTTGAAAGAGAACCGAGTTTCAGACTATGTATTGAATGCGGTGGTTGTTCTGCTACATGCACTACCGGTAATCTGACACAATTCAGCCTGAGAGAACTTCATATACTCATTAAACGAGGGGAAAATGATCAGGTGCGGCAAAATATAAGAAAGTGCATGCTCTGTGGAAAATGTACACTTGTTTGTCCACGTGGGGTTAATACAAGAAATATAGTGGTTCTGGCAAAACAGGCATTCCAAAAATCAGACGAATATGCAATTTGATCCCTTTGTAATACCGTTTAATATTGGTTTATACTTCATACTTATTTATTCAGTTGTAAGGAGTGTCATCTGGTTCCGTGACCTGTCACGACCGGATAAACTCAGATTGCAGCGGGGTTTCTTCGGCACTGCTTTCGTACAGAGCCTTAAGGAGATATTTCTTGAGAGCCTGATACACAGAAAAATACTGAAAACAAATTTCAAGCTTGGCTATATGCACATGAGTCTTGCCTTTGGGTGGTTTTTACTTATTTTGTTTGGGACTATTGAAGCTGATATTTTTGGAACGAAACACCTTAATGCTCCGTACAAAGCAATCTTCTTCAGATTTTTCAATCCTGAACATGGCGGGATGGGATTTGAAGCAGTCTACGGTTTTTTTATGGACCTTATTCTTGCATTTATACTTTCAGGTTTGTTCCTGGCTGTTTCCAAGAGGTTCTACTCTAAAGTTGTGGGAATGAGGAAGACGACCCGTCTGAAGGCAACCGATAAAATTGCCCTTATATCATTGTGGCTTATTTTCCCAAGTCGCCTTCTGGCTGAAAGTTTTACCAGTGGCGCTCATGGTAACGGCAGTTTTCTGACAGGATCGCTGGGCTCATGGCTGGCAACATTTCTTCCTGCTCAGCAGATGGCTTACCCGTTCTGGTGGCTATATTCCCTTTCGTTGGGTACATTTTTCATTTTGCTTCCCATTACAAGGTATATGCATATTCCAACGGAATTATTCCTGATTTTTATGCGAAACTCAGGGATAAAAACAGGTGATAAGTCAGGTACCTACTCAGAAGTTGAAACTCACTCATGCTCTTCATGTGGAATATGCATTGATGCCTGTCAGTTGAACTTTTCGGTAGGGATTACCAATATTCAGTCAGCTTATCTGATGAAAGCCATCCGTAATAATGATGATGTATCCGATATTGCCCATAACTGCCTGATGTGTGGCAGGTGCGATCTTAAATGCCCGGTTGGAATAGAACTTTCGCCAATCAGGATGATCCAGAGAAGAGCAGGAGAGCCTGAAAATGATTTCAGGAACATTTATAAAGGTTATTTCCGTTCCAGGCAGAGTGTTGCCTTGGAAAAAACGAATGGTTCCTCTGCATATGATTTCCTTCCGGAAAATAATCCAAAAAAAGCTGATGTTTTGTTCTTTGCCGGTTGTATGACTCACCTTACCCCAACCATTAAAAACTCCATGATAAAAATCCTTGAAGCATCAGGAGTGAATTACAATTTTATTGATGAACAAGGAGGTGTTTGTTGTGGTCGTCCGCTTATGCTTGCCGGCCAGGATAAGGAAGCAAGGGAACTGATCAATTATAATTCCCGGATGATCTGGAAATCAGGTGCCCATACGCTTGTTACTTCATGCCCGATATGCTATAAAGTGTTTAAAGAGAGTTATTATCTTGATGTCGAAGTGCTTCATCATACACAATTCATTAAGAGGATGATAGATGAAGGTTCTATAAAAATGAATTTCTTACATAAGAAAGTTGTTTATCATACTCCATGCGATCTGGGGAGAGGTTCAGGAGTTTATGATGAACCAAAAGATGTTCTTAAACATGTATCGCGACTTGAAAAAAGTAAATTCGAAGATGAGAATTCGCTCTGTTGCGGAGGGAGCCTTGGCAATATGAAAATAAGTAATCAGCAAAAAAGCAAAATAGCACGCGATGCCGCTGCAGAACTTACAAAAGGAAATCCTGATATTCTTGCAACAGCTTGCCCCCTATGCAAAAAGACGTTTTCTGCAGTAACCGAAACAAGAGTGGCAGATATTTCTGAGATTGTAGCTGAGGCCATGATGCAGCCTTCAGTAAAAAAATATATACTTAAACAGGTCAATTCAATAAAAGAGCTGGCAAATATTTGAGGGGTGAGTTTATGTTAATGGTTTTTTGTTTCAATCCATTCCCTTGCATTAACAAAGGCTTTTATCCATGGAGTAACATCATCATTTTTTCTGTCGGCAGGATAATAACCGCATTGCCATGGAAAATAAGCCCGTTCAAGATGTGGCATCATTACAAGGTGACGACCATCTTCAGAACACAAACCTGCAACATCATAATCTGACCCGTTTGGATTGGCAGGATAGGTGTGCCTGCTGAATTTTAAGGGTATATGATACTTGTTCTCAGCAAGTGGTAAACTGAATTTCCCCTCTCCATGAGCTACCCATATTCCCAGTTCCATACCCGACATATTTCCAAGCATCACTGAATTATTCTTTAAAACTTTAACCCCTAAAAATCCTGATTCAAATTTATGTGAATCATTAAGCAGAAGTTTCGGCTTATCCTTATGATGCTGGTATATCAGATCCAACTCAACCATCAACTGACAACCGTTGCATACGCCAAGCGAAAGGGTATCGGGTCTTTTGTAAAAATTTTCAAGGGCAATCCTTGCTTTTTCATTATATCTGAATGCTCCTGCCCATCCTTTGGCCGATCCGAGAACATCGGAATTTGAAAATCCGCCGACAAAAACAACCATGCTGATCTCTTCAAGTGTCTCTCTTCCTGCAATGAGGTCGGTCATGTGAACATCCTTCACGTCAAAGCCGGCAAGGTAAAGGGCATACGCCATTTCCCTGTCCCCGTTAACTCCCTTTTCCCTGATTATTGCTGCCCGTGTACCTGTTTTTTTTCTTCTTTCTGGAGATATTCCAAGCGATTTAAAGGTTCCAGGGAAATTAATGGTGTTGATATTCAGTTCATGATTCATATAGTTCTCAAACCGTTCCATTGCAAGTTTTGGTCCGCACTGCCGGCGATCGAGAAGATAAGAGGTACGAAACCATTTATCACGAAGCTTATCAATATCGAAAGTTATTGTATTGTTATCATTTGTTACAAACAGAGTTCTGTCGTTAACCGGGTGACCAATAGAGAAATATGAGATTCCATGATCAAGAAGAATTTCAGCCACTTCATCCTCATCCTTTATCTGGATTATTATTCCCGGGTTCTGACTGAAAAGTATCTTTACAGTATCACTTTCATCAAGTGCCGACAGGTTGATGGTTATACCACCGGAAGTGTTTGAGAAGCACATTTCAAGAAGTGTAGTAAGCATTCCCCCTGCTGAAATATCGTGCCCCGAAAGAATTTTATCTTTAAGAATAAGACCCTGAATTGTATCGAAAACCTTTTTAAAATAGGCAGGGTCTTTAACTGTTGGAACTTCATCGCCAAGCCTGTTGAGAATCTGAGCAAAGCTGCTGCCTCCCGGTTTAAAGTCATCGCGACTCATGTCAATATAAAGAAGACTTGTATAAGGATCATTGACTAATACAGGCTCAATAATTTTTCTTATATCATTAACTTCACCTGATGCAGAAATAATTACAGTACCAGGTGAAAAAACAACCTGATCGTTGTATTTCTGGGTCATTGAAAGGCTGTCCTTTCCGGTCGGAATATTAATACCAAGATCTATGGCAAAATCGCTTGCTGCCTTAACAGCAGAGTACAACCTTGAATCCTCACCCGGGTTTTTGCAGGGCCACATCCAGTTGGCAGAGAGAGATACACTTTTTAACTTATCTGTGAGGGGGGCCCAGATAATGTTAGTAAGAGCCTCTGCTATAGAGAGTACTGAACCGGCAGCAGGATCGACAAGCCCTGCTGCAGGAGCATGCCCGATGGAAGTTGCCATCCCCTTTTTCCCCCTGTAGTCAAGCGCAATAGCTCCAGGATTATTTAATGGTAACTGCAGTGGGCCGGCACATTGTTGTTTTGCAATACGCCCGGTAACTGACCGGTCAACTTTATTGGTAAGCCAGTCCTTGCAGGCAACCTCCTCGATCTGCAGAACCTGCTCTGCATATTCGTGGATCTTTTCAATGGTATATTCCAGTTTCCTGTAACCATTGTCAACAATTATGTCTTTCATTATTGTTTTTGGCGGGTCACCGAAGAGTGATGCCAGAGCAATATCGATAGGTTTTTCTCCTGTTAACGGATTCTCAAGAGTGAACTGCTGATCACCGGTAACCTCACCAATAATATAAAAAGGAGCTCTTTCCCTTTCGGCAATTTTTCTCAAAGTATCAATATTTACTTTCTTCATTACCAGCCCCATACGTTCCTGAGACTCATTGCCTATAATCTCCCTGGCCGACAGAGTGGGGTCGCCAATTGGTAATTTGCTGATATCTATTTTACCTCCCGTTGCTTCGACAAGCTCCGACAGACAGTTGAGATGCCCGCCAGCACCGTGATCGTGAATAGATACTACAGGATTATTGTCAGATTCGCTTAAGGCTCTGATTGCATTATAGACTCTTTTCTGCATCTCGGGATTTGCTCTCTGTACTGCATTAAGCTCGATGGAACTATCAAATTTCCCTGTATCAACGGACGAAACAGCGCCTCCTCCCATTCCTATCCTGTAATTATCACCTCCGAGTAAAACGATAAGGTCGCCTTTTTCGGGAATGTTCTTCTCACTGTCTTTCTTCTTGCCAATGCCTATACCGCCGGCAAGCATTATTACCTTATCATAACCGAATTTTTTCAGATTCTCAAAATGTTCAAAAGTAAAAACTGAACCGCAAATAAGAGGTTGCCCGAATTTATTTCCAAAATCGCTTGCTCCGTTTGATGCTTTTATCAGAATATCTTCAGGAGTCTGATAAAGCCATGGTCTTTCCTGTGTTGCTTTTTCCCACGAACGGTCACCATCCGGCCGGGGATAGGATGTCATGTAAACTGCAGTCCCGGCTATCGGGAAAGCACCTTTGCCGCCGGCAATACGATCTCTTATCTCGCCGCCTGTACCGGTTGCTGCCCCGTTAAATGGTTCAACAGTGGTTGGAAAATTATGTGTCTCTGCTTTCAGGGAAAGGACAGATTCATAGTCTTTTATTTTGAAAAAATCAGGTTTATCCTGTGTGGCAGGGGCAAATTGTTCCACCACCGGACCCTGAACAAAAGCGCAATTATCTTTATATGCCGAGACAACCTTATTAGGGTTGGTTTTTGTTGTCTCCTTAATCATTTGAAAAAGAGTTGCCTCTTTTTCTTCACCGGAAATAATGAAAGTTCCGTTGAAAATTTTATGACGGCAATGTTCGGAATTGACCTGTGAAAAACCAAAAACTTCGCTGTCGGTTAGTTTTCGTCCGATCGACTTACTTAATATATCAAGGTAAGCAATCTCTTCGTCATTGAGAGCAAGTCCCTCATTAAGATTGTATGCTTTAATATCGTCAATGAAAAAAACAGGATCAGGCAGTTTGTCAATGGTGAAGATGCTCTGATTGAGTCCTTTGTACAACGACTGAAGCATTGGGTCGTAGTGAGGTTTTTTGGAAGTCGTTGCATGAAACTCTTCGATCCTTTTTATTCCAGTTATCGCCATATTCTGGGTTATCTCAACAGCATTGGTACTCCAGGGCGTTATCATCTCTTTTCTTGGTCCCACAAAGAGGCCTTCAATATTGTCTCTGTCAAGGAGGCTGGCTTCACCAAAGAGCCAGGATAGTTTTTCAATATCTTTTCCGGGAAGTTTTTCAGTAGTGTCGACTGCGATTAAATTATTTGAACAGCCTTTAAAAAAGAGAATCATATAATATAGGTTAATGTATCGACTTTGGTGAATAAAATCAGGTTTTATCAGAATCTTTATGCTTGTCTGGACGCAACGCCTGGCAAATGCTGGCTAAGGATAGCTGCGTTGTATTATTTATAAACTAATGGATAACTTTCAGGATTGGTAATGGATGAGAGTTCTAAATCGACATCCATTTTTCTCCAAAATAAATGTTGCTCATTAAGTAAATGAACATCACAAATTTCGTCGATGGTTGCTTTTTTAAACCAAGGGAAATTGGAGTACGCCAGAAAATACTCATTCTCGTTTAAAAGTATCCAAAATCCATGCACTGAAATATTTGTAACCTCAACTGTTAAAGTGTTTAATCCATGCATCTGTAATTTCATTTTTATGTTTCAGTATAAAATGTTTAACCTCATTCAATTGTTTTTCTGAAAAACCAATATTCTGAGCTAATTCGATTTCTGGTTCTATCCAATATTTAACTTCGCCGTTTTGAGATGATACATGTATATGCATTCGTTTTTCCTCTCTTGAAAAAAAGAAAAGTCGATATTCTTTATATTTCAAAACGGTTGGACTCATTCACAAATGTAAAAAAAGTTTGGTATTTACGGGTATGTTTTGGTTTAATAACTTCTTCCTTGTAAGGATTCGCCTCCTTTCTCCTTTCTCCTTTCTCCTTTCTCCTTTCTCCTTTCTCCTTAGTCTCTCAGTCTCTTCGTCTTCTTTAAAAAATGGAGACAAGAGTTTGCTGTGGAAGGGGAAATTATACTATTAACCATTTTTTGATTAGTAATTTTGTAATTTTCAACTCGCATTTGAGATAGTTTTATAAAGAACTATTTAGTATCTTTGATAGTATCAAATGATACTATCATTAATTAGGTTAACATGAGACCTCCTTATCAGATTACAAATAAAATTGTTGAGTTAGTTGCTTCGATCTCTGAAAAAATTGGAGAAGTAAATTATGCTCATTTATACAGACCTTCAACAGAGTTAAGAAAAAAGAATAGAATCAAGACAATTCAGTCGTCCCTCGAGATTGAAGGAAACTCTCTTTCATTCGAGCAGATTACTGCAATTCTGGAAAACAAAAAAGTAATCGCACCCCAAAAAGATATTCTTGAAGTAAAAAACGCAATTTTAGTTTACGACAGATTAAATGAGTTCAATCCTAATAGTTTAACATCATTCTGCAAGGCTCATGGAATCCTTATGAAAGGACTCATTGATAATGCCGGAAAAATCAGAAGTAAATCTGTTGGGATTATCAAAGGATCTATGGTAACACATGTAGCTCCTCCTGGAAACATGGTAAGATCATTATTAAAAGACCTTTTTGTCTATCTAAAAAAAGACAAAGATTTACTTCTTATCAAAAGTTGTGTCTTCCATTACGAGACAGAATTCATCCACCCGTTTATGGATGGTAACGGGAGAATGGGACGACTCTGGCAAACCGCTATCTTGAGACAATACTCACCTGTATTTGAATTTCTTCCGGTAGAATCTCTGATAAAAACAAAACAACTGGAATATTATAATATCCTTGGAGAATCTGATAACCAAGGAAATTCAACTGGATTTGTGGAATTTATGCTTCAAATCATCAATGATTCACTTGAGGACTTGTTGACTAATCAAAATGTTAATCTGAATAGTGATGACCGGATAAATCTCTTTAAAGAAAAATCAGGATCCGGTTCATTCACCAGGCAAGACTATATGAGACAATTCAAGGATATCTCTTCTGCTACAGCCAGTCGTGATTTAAAGGAGGCTGTTGAGAATGGGATCTTAGAAAAAACCGGTGACAAAAGAACTACGTCATATAAATTTAGAAAATAAAAAACTAAGCTCAATAAACAGACTTCATGTGGCATGTAGTGCCAAATCTTGATGGATCAGGGTAGACTATGAAGTACCAGGTTGCACTACATTCCAGACCTAAAAACGGTAAAATTGATAATTCCTTTTATCAAACTACGTTGTTCTTCACTCGATATTGTTTACATTTGAAAGCAGTAATGAAAAACAGACTAAATATAACATTCGATTGGCATAAGATAATGAAATCTGAAGACTATATTCTTTGTCAATCTCTTCGGCACACATAATAAAACATGCCATGAGACTACTAAGTACATTAATTGGATTATCCACATTTTACTTGACTGGTTTTAGTCAGATTATTGATTTTAAAAATGATAAATATTGGATTGATGCTGGTTTTGGCTCTTTCATTACAGTAAATAATATATCCGGAATGCCTTCATTTCCTGTATTTCCACCATATTTAAGTGCTAATTTATTTAATGATAAGACTTTTTATAAGATTAGTTTTATAAGAAATAAGGAGTGGGCATTATTTGGAGATAAGCCATATGAAGAATATAATAGTGTAAGTATACTTTTGGGCAAAGGGTTTTCAAGGAAGTATTATCAGTTTCAATTTTCAGGTGGATTAGGTATTACAGGAGGAATAAAACGAGGTGATTTTTTATATAATGATGGAGGTTGGTTTAGCACCGACTTTTATGAAAGGGATAAATTTATAACCCCTTCAATACCTGTAGAGATAGACTTGCTTTTAAAACCAATAAAATATGCAGGAATGGGTGTAACATTATTCGGTAATTTGAATTTTGTCAGACCGTATTGTGGTTTTGCGCTAAAACTTTCAATGGGGAAATTAAGATGAAATTAAGTGTGCCAACGTTAGCTGGTATACATGACATGGCACAAAATAAATTTGGAAGACAAGGAATTGGTTATTCCTTGTCTTCTTCTTCACTATCAGCGCCTTCAAATTTAACCGGATAAGGTGTGTTTCCTTTTGATGCAAACCATAGAATCCTGTTTAGCAGGTCATCACTTCCTGAATCTATGCCGTCGAATTCCGGAAGGAGACTTTTCCTGGCAAAATGAAGTGCTTTCCCGTTCAATGATGTTAACTGAGGATTCATTTCATTCAATGGAATAATGTTTGGGAGAGCTTCAAAAGGAGTTAAGTTTTTCTCGTTGATA
>JAPLED010000018.1 GCA_026391475.1 Bacteroidia bacterium
ATCGCATTCAGATCAGCAAATGCCTCCTTAAGTCTGGCAATAAAAGTCTCTTCCCCTTTTCTGAGCCATACTCTCGGGTCGTAATATTTTTTGTTCGGTTTATCTTCTCCTTCCGGATTGCCGATCTGACTCTGCAGGTAACCCTGCTTTTCTTTTGAATATTTGTTAATTCCGTCCCAGAAAGCCCATTGCATATCGGTATCAAGATTCATCTTTACTGCTCCGTATTTAATAGCTTCTGTAATGAGATTCTTTTCGGATCCTGATCCGCCGTGGAATACGAAGTTAACAGGATTTGGCCCTGTTTTGAATTTCTTAATAATATACTCCTGCGAATTCTTAAGAATAACTGGTTTAAGTTCAACATTGCCAGGCTTATAGACACCATGAACATTACCGAATGATGCTGCAATTGTAAAACTGTCACTTACTTTTAATAGTTCTTCATAAGCGTAAGCGACATCTTCCGGCTGTGTATATAAACGCGAACTGTTAACACCTGAATGATCAACACCATCTTCCTCACCTCCGGTCACACCAAGTTCTATTTCTAATGTCATTCCGATCTTGCTCATCCTTTCGAGGTATTGTTTGCAAGTTGAAATATTATCCTTCAATGATTCTTCCGACAGATCAAGCATGTGGGAACTGAAAAGAGGCTTTCCGTTAGTTTCATAAAACTCCTCGCCTGCATCGAGCAGAGCATCAATCCATGGAAGAAGCTTGCGTGCAGCATGATCGGTATGGAGTATTACCGGAATACCATAATATTCCGCCACATTATGAACATGAAGAGCACCGGATATCCCGCCGGCGATTGCACCAACCTGGTTTTCCTTTGGCAGACCCTGTCCACCAAAAAAATGCGCGCCTCCGTTGGAAAACTGTATAATAACAGGTGAATTCACCACCTTTGCAGTTTCCAAAACAGCATTTACAGAATTAGTACCAACAACATTTACAGCAGGTATGGCAAAGTCATTCTTATTTGCAAAATCAAAAAGTGACTTCACATCATCTCCGAAAATTACCCCGGGTTCCAGTTTTAATCCCTTATTAGTCATATAATTAATTATTTATTTAATAGATAAAATGTGTCCGTTATCGCTACAAATATAATTAAAATTAAAACCTGTTTGCAACAATTTAAAAAATGAAGATTGATCTTTTATTTTCTCTTTTTAAAGAAAATATTTCTTCTGTCTGAGATAATATTTATCTTCGTAAACTAAAATTTAACAGTGTTCTGCTCTGAGAATTATAATATTTGTGACTAATCAGTGTTAACGGTATTAGAGTCGGAAGTCGGAAGTCGGAAGTTGAAAGTTGAAAGTTGAAATAAAATTCAAAATTATAATGGAATTTAAATTTGAGAAACTCATTATCTGGCAAAAGGGAATGGACAATGGTTTCGCCATCCGCTCTCTGGTTGAAGTAGTTACTTGTTTACATAAGGCTTTTAGAAGAAATTATATTTCTGAAGAAGAATTCAGAGAACACTACTAATATACATACAATTTAATGAATATGATGGTAGCATTTAAAGAGAAAATCAAATAAGTCGTACTTCGGACTTCCGACTTCGGACTTCCAACTAATTAGTTACAAAAAAATAATGATGATGAAAAAATTCTTAATATTAATATTTACCTGTCTTCTTTCTTCACAGGGATTAATCTTCTCACAACAAAAAGTGTGGTCGCTTGAAGACTGTATCAAATATGCTATTGAAAACAATATCAAGATAAAACAACAAGTAATTCAGACAGAGGTTCAAAAAAATTCGCTTGATCTGGCAAAACTGAAATTGTTACCAACCCTTAACGGCCAGGCTTCGCATGATTATTCATTTGGTCGAGCTCTTGATCAGAGCACCTATCAGTTTTTTAACCAGACTCTCCAATCAGACTATTTTTACCTTGGCGGAGCAACACCGGTTTTCAATGGTTTACAGAATTATAATTCAATCCAGAAAAATAAGTATATGGTTCTGTCCGGACAACAGGATCTTCAGAATATAAGTGATAATGTAGCTTTAAATGTAGCACTTATATACCTGCAGATCCTTTTAAACAAGGAGCTTGTTGCTGCAAATGAAAATCAGCTTAACATTACTTTACAGCAGATTGAAAAAACCAGGAAACTGGTCGATGCCGGTAGTGTAGCCAAAGGAAACCTTCTTCAGATAGAAGCCCAGGCAGCACAGGAAGAGCTCTCTCTGATCAATATGAAAAACCAGCTCGAAACATCTTATCTTACTCTCACTCAACTTCTTGAGCTTAAAACACCAGCCGGATTTGAAGTTGTTGTCCCTGAGATAAATGTTGATCCTAATTCTATTATTACAGGTAATATTGATGAGATTTATACAATCGCAGAAAAAAGCAGGCCTGAAATAAGGAGCTCCGAATTGATGCTTACAGCAAGCGAGTATGATCTGAAAATTGCAAAAGGAGGCAGGAGTCCAAGAATTTCTTTAAATTATTCTTTAAATACCCGCTATACATACCTCTCTAATCAGCCTGGAATTCAGTCGTTTAATGACCAGTTAAAAAACAATAAAAACTCCGGAATTGGTCTATCCATGAATATTCCGATTTTAAACGGATGGCAGGTTAATAAAAATATCTCAAACTCAAAACTTAATGTAGAAAACAGTCAGTACACTCTTGAAGGAACAAAAAAACAACTTTATAAAAATATCCAACAGGCATATACTGATGCTGTGGCATCCCTCAAAAAATTTAATGTAAGTATCAAAGCAGTTGCCTCAACTGAAGAATCCTTCAGATATACTGAACAAAAATTTAATGTTGGAATGGTTACTCCTGTCGACTATAATGCTGCAAAAACACAGCTCCTTAATTCACAATCAGATATGTCACAGGCAAAATATGAATTTATCTTTAAAACCAAGGTACTTGATTTTTATAAAGGCATACCGTTAAAACTTAATCAATAATTATAATACGAAATCATTTTAAGGCACAAGACCATGAAAAACAATAAGATACTGAAATTTTTACTTCCAATTGCACTTGTTCTGATCATCTTTGCAATAATCGGGAAGAAACAGGGTTGGTTTGGCAAAGCTTTAACCGTGAAGGTTGCCGTTGAGAATGCTGAAAAACGCATTATCATTGAAACCATTACTGCCAATGGCAAAATACAACCTGAAAAAGAGGTTAAGATAAGTCCTGATGTATCAGGTGAGATTGTGGAACTGACAATCAAAGAGGGCGATCATGTCGAAAAAGGACAGTTGCTGCTCAGAATAAGACCAGATATCTATGTCTCCCAGAAAGACAGATCTCTGGCGGCTATCAGTTCTGCACGGGCACGCCTTGCTCAATCAGTAGCGCAGTTTACACAGGCTGAACTGTCATTTAAGCGAAACAAACAATTGTATGAAGAACAGACTGTTTCAAAGTCTGATTTTGAACAAGCTGAAGCCTCCTATACTGTAGCTAAATCAGAGGTTGATGCAGCAAAGTTTTCAGTTGTGAGCGCTGAAGCTTCCCTGAAAGAGGCCAACGAGAACCTTATTAAAACATCTTTATATGCACCGATGTCGGGTACAGTTTCAATGCTTCTTATAGAACTTGGAGAAAGAGTAGCAGGAACAAACCTTATGGCAGGTACCGAATTACTGCGTGTTGCTGATCTTTCGCGCATGGAAGCTCAGGTTCAGGTAAATGAAAATGATATTGTAAAAGTTAATCTCGGAGATACTGCCCTTATTGAGGTCGATGCATACCTCGATCAGAAATTCAAAGGGATAGTGACTGAAATCGCCAATTCTGCCAAAACTACAGGTGTATCTGCTGATCAGGTTACTAATTTCGATGTCAAGATTCTGGTACTTCCCGAATCTTATAAGAAACTTGTTGATGCCGGCGACAGCAATCCTTTCAGGCCCGGTATGTCAGCCTCTGTTGATATTCAGACCGAATCAAAATCTGATATAATTACCATTCCGATACAATCCGTTACAACCCGTACCGATACAACAAAAACAGCAGCTACACCATCCGAAGAAGATATCCACACTATAGTATTCATTACCGACGGACAGTATGCTCTTGCTAAAGATGTTAAAACCGGAATCCAGGATAATAATTATATTGAGATTCTTTCAGGTGTAGCAGTAAACGACAGGGTAATTTCCGCCCCCTTCAGTGCAATCAGTAAGAAATTATCGGACAGTACACTGATTGAAGTTGTAAAGAAAGAAGAACTCTTTAAGGTGAAATAGGTTTTTTGTATCCCTTTCAAAACATGATTATATGTCTTGAGACAGCGACAAATCTTTGTTCAGTGGCATTATGTGATAGTGCCGGTGTAATTTCCTTGAAAGAAAGTAATGAGTCAAAGACACATGCTTCCTTGCTTACCGTTTTTATTGAAGAGATCCTTAAAAAGAACGGAATCAGAGCCTGTGATCTTGAGGCTATAGCTGTCAGCAAGGGGCCGGGATCATATACCGGGCTCCGGATAGGAGTATCTGTTGCTAAAGGAATTGCATATGCCGCATCCATCCCTCTGATCGGTATAGAAACAACACTATCGATGTTCTGGGGGATTTCTGGTAACAGAATGAAAAGTCCTGAAACTGATAAAAATACTCTATTTTGTCCGATGCTCGATGCACGAAGAATGGAGGTCTACTATGCAATTTATGATGCCGGAGGTAAAACAATAAAAGATATTTCAGCAGAAATAATCACTGAAGATTCTTTCAACAATATCCCTGAATCACAAAAGATAATCTTTTTTGGAGACGGCGCAGCAAAATGCAAAGAGGTGGTTAACCGAACAAATATTAATTTTGTCGATAATTTCAGAATTTCCGCCTCGCACATGCACAAGCCTGTCTTTCAGGCTTTTAAAGATTGCTATTATGAAGATGTTGCATACTTTGAGCCATTATATCTAAAAGATTTCATAACTTCAAAACCAAGAAAGAATATCCTTGGAAAATAATTGGCACAATAACTGCTTGCTATCAGGAAGAAGTATGAAAAGGATTTTTTATATAACAATTATTGCAATAATATTTTCATCCTATGGCTGGGGACAACCAGTATCATATATGGTTGGAGAAAAAGTCACCTATACCATTCAGTATGGAATTATTACCGCGGGAACTGCATCCCTTGAACTAAACGGTGAAACTCTTAATGGGAAAGAGGTCTGGCATTCAAAGTTATTAGCAAGAACAACCGGGATGGCTGAAGCAATTTTTAAAGTCCTGGATATTTACGAGAGTTTCATTGACCCGGCTACTGAACTTCCTGTAAAGTCAATCAGAAACATCCGCGAAGGCAGATACAGAAAATATAATGAAGTTTTATTTGATCATAAAACCAGGGCTGATTCAGCAATTCTCACAAGTGATCTTACCGGTATCCATATCACTCCCCGGGGAATACACGATATTCTTTCATGTTTCTACTTTTTCCGGAATCATATTCTTCCTGTTGACAGCAATTTAAGAAAAGGCGAATTGATTTCCATTACAACCTGGTTCACAGATGAGCTGTACCCGGTAAGTTTAAAATATATTGGGATAGATGAAATAAAAACTAAAGCCGGGAGAATCAGGTGCTACAAATTTAATCCTGTAACAGAAACCGGAAGACTATTCAAAACCGAAGAGGATGTTTCTTTCTGGTTTTCTGCTGATAAAAATTTTTTACCGGTTAAGATTCGATTTGATATCTTTGTCGGTTCTTTTACATGTGAGATTTTGAGTTATGAAGGACTGGTTTACCCCCTTGAAATTAAAAAGAAATAATTTAAATTAACATAGAGAATAACTTAAACATTTATGGCAAGTACTGCAGATTTTAGGAATGGGTTAGTCATTGAGTTCAACAATGACCTTTTTACAATTGTGCAATTTCAGCACGTAAAACCCGGTAAAGGACCGGCTTTTGTGCGTACAAAACTTAAGAACCTTAAAACCGGAAGGGTAATTGATAATACATTTTCTTCAGGAACAAAAGTGAACCTGGCAAGAGTTGAAAGACGTCCGTATCAGTATCTTTATAAAGATGATATGGGCTTTTACTTTATGCATCTTGAAACATTTGATCAGATCCATGTCCCGGATACTTTAATTGATAATCATGAATTTCTTCTGGAAGGACAAAGCGTTGAAATAGTTGTACATGCCGATACTGAAACCATCCTTTCCGTTGATATACCTCAATTTGTTGTAATGGAGGTTACCTATTCGGAGCCCGGATTAAAGGGAGATACCGCTACTAATACTTTAAAACAGGCTAAAGTTCAGAATGGCGCCACAATTATGGTCCCATTGTTTGTCAATACCGGTGATAAGATTAAAATCGACACACGCGACAGAACTTATGTTGAAAGAGTTAAGGCATAAGATGCACTATGGAAGATAAAAAGGCTACAACCGGCAGGTTAAAGATTTATAAATTTAAATTAGACGCTCTGCTCGATATTACATTATCGATCAATGCGAATCTGCCTACCGAAGACCTTTTATCTAAATATGAATACATCCTCAGGAGCAACCTGGGTATCGGTAAAATCCTCATTTTTAAACACTCCGATACCTGGGAATGCATTTTAAATGGCGGTTTCCCGAAACATTTTGAAACGATTGATGTCGGATCGAGACTATTAAGTATTACAGAAATCGCTTTTGTAACACCCGCCATGGGTTTCGAAGGTGTTGATATCATTGTCCCTGTTTATAATAACAACGTCCATCTTGCTTTCGTTTTTATTGGAGATATTGAGGAGGAGGGAGAGGGAATGAGCCCTGTGCTGAAACATCTTAATTTCATACAGACTATTTCGAGCATCATAATTGTCGCTATTGAAAACATAAGGCTATTCAAAGAAAGCCTGCGCCAGGAAGCGCTGAAAAAAGAGTTCGAACTGGCAGCCAGAATGCAAAAGATGCTTATTCCAGACAACAGCCAGATGCCAAAAAATCCCAAACTGATTGTAAATGGGTTTTATTACCCTCATTCTGGGGTTGGAGGAGACTATTACGACTGCATCAGGCTTTCGGATACAAAAACAGGGTTTTGCATTGCCGATGTTTCAGGCAAAGGAATATCAGCTGCAATCCTGATGTCAAATTTCCAGGCAAGTTTAAGGGCTCTTTTCACCCAGGATATTAAACTTGAAACCCTGATTAATAAACTTAATTCAATTGTGGTTGTAAATGCGGCCGGAGAAAAATTCATTACATTCTTCGTGGCAAGGTATGACCATGAAAGCGGGATCCTTGAATATATCAATGCTGCACATAATCCACCTGTACTTTATAATACAGTTACCAGAGAGATACGTCATCTGCAGGCTTCCTGTGTTGGTCTGGGAATGTTGGATGAAATACCTGTGGTGGAAAAATCAGAGCTAGTAATCAGTAACTATTCAAAGATTGTTTGTTACACCGACGGTCTTTCTGAATTAAAAGGGGAATATGGAAAAGACATTGGTACAGGAGTGATTATCCGGCATATCTCAAATACCAGACCTGTTGAAAATAATATCAGGGAAATGATAAAGGAACTTGGACTTCCTCATGATAATCCTTCCACTTTTGATGACGTCTCTATATTAGCGGCTGATTTTGTAAAATAGTCTTTAAGTTACCCTTATCAGGTAATAGTTTTTCTTTCCTTTCTGTACAAGCAGATATTTATTGTTCAGTAGCATTTCCCGGCCAACAACCATATCAGGATTTTCGATCTTCACCTTGTTTAAGCTCAGGCCACCACCCTGAATAAGTCTTCTTAACTCTCCCTTTGAAGCGAATACCTGTGAATGTTCTGCAAACAGGTCAGTAATTGTGACTCCATTCTGAAGAATTTCACTCTTAACATCAAACACCGGAACTCCTTCAAAAACAGATAGAAAGGTGCTTTCGCCCATCTTTTTAAGTGATTCTGTTGTTCCCTTTCCAAATAATATCTGCGATGCTTCCACCGCTGCATCGTAATCTTCACGGGAATGAACCATAATGGTGACCTCCCCGGCAAGCCTTTTCTGAAGAAGTCGTTCATGAGGAGCTCTGTTATGTTCAAGAATGATGTCTTTAATCTCCTCCTGACTCAAAACAGTAAAGATTTTAATATATTTTGCAGCATCTTCATCAGAAACATTCAACCAGAACTGGTAAAACTGATAAGGGGTTGTTTTTTCAGGGTCGAGCCAAACATTTCCGGATTCTGTTTTACCAAATTTTGTTCCGTCTGATTTTGTTATCAGCGGACAGGTAAGGGCAAAAGCTTCTCCGCCAGCCTTGCGCCTTATAAGCTCCGTGCCTGTTACGATATTCCCCCATTGATCTGAACCACCCATCTGGAGCTTACAATTGTAATTGTTGTACAGGACCAGGAAATCGGTACCTTGTACAAGCTGGTATGAAAACTCCGTAAACGACATTCCCTCTTTAGCTTCAGCCCCGATTCTTTTCTTCACAGAGTCTTTCGACATCATATAATTAACAGTGATGTGCTTCCCGATATCCCTGATAAAACCAAGGAAAGAAAATTCTTTCATCCAGTCGTAGTTATTTACCATGAGAGCCTTATTCTCTTTATCCGACTGGAAATCGAGGAATTTTGAGAGTTGCTTTTTTATGGCCTCCTGGTTTTTCCTCAGGGATGCCTCATCAAGCAGGTTCCGCTCCTCCGATTTACCTGAAGGATCGCCAATCATTCCTGTTGCTCCGCCAACAAGAGCAATCGGCGTATGTCCGGCCCGCTGGAAATGCATGAGCATCATAACCTGCACCATATGCCCGATATGCAATGAGTCGGCAGTTGGATCGAACCCGATATATCCGCTTATCTTTTCTTTTTTAAGTAAATCTTCAGTCCCGGGCATAATGTCGTGTATCATGCCTCTCCATTTCAGTTCTTCAACAAAATTCATAAATCGATTTTTCAGAATTGCAAATATAACAAACAGGGTCAGATAGTCACCTCTTCAGGCTTCTTTTTAAACCGGTTAAAGCTACGGTTAAAACCTCCTTCTCCTATAATAGGAAAGATAGCCGGAGCAATGTCGGAAATTGGATTAAAGAATATCGATTCTTCGATTCTTTCTTTCGGAAGGAAAGGCCTCCGTGCATCTATAGCATTCAGAACTACAAAAAAAACACTCATTATCAGCACCGATTTTAACAGGCCGAATACTATTCCGAGTAGTCTGTTTACGAAGCCGAGAGAAACTGCATCCACAAGTTTGTCAGCCAATATGCCGATAAAATGAATTATAACAACAATAATCCCGAATGTGATAAGGAATGCAATTATACCGACATATTGCCCTGTCATATCAAAATAATCGTAAAGTTTTTCAGCAGTAAAGCTTGAGAATTTAATGGCTCCCCAGATACCAAGGATCAATGCAGCAAGCGAAGCCACTTCCTTTACCAGCCCGTTAATAAACCCCATTACCAATGATAAAATAAGAATAATTACAATAACAGCATCTATCCAGTTCATAATATATATATATTTGGAGGGATAAAAGTATTAAAGATACGTCATTTATCAAAATGATTAAATGGTACTATGGGTAGTATTTTTGTTTGGGATTTTGAAGAACTTAAAACCAAAAAACAATATATTTGTGTTATCAGCGATGATTGACCTAAAAATAACCTGCTCATTGGAATAATTACTAATCTGACAATTCATGAAAAAAAACTCTTTTTTATTCGTAATTTTATTAGTGGCTATTGCCCCTGTATTTGGTCAGAACAAGAGTCAGATAATCTCTGACACTTACGACCGGAGTTCACTTACGCTAATCCTGCTTGACCATCCTGAAGTTGCCAATTCATCAAAACTGACTGGTGGTATTGGCAATGTTCTTATCCCTGACAAATACTTCGATAATAAAATTGATCTTAAATTGGTTAAAGCACCGTTTGCAGCTGACTTTATTGGCGTTGTTACAAATAGTGTTAAGGATGTCCTTAATCAGGAAAAAGTTGGTAATAAAATTATATCGTACTGGTTTGCCCGTCAGGGTGACGGAACAATGAGCGCCGACAGATTTTTAGAAAGGGGTATGTATAATGCCACCGATGCAGATGTATTAAAGGCAAAAGGCACTAAACGCGGTGTTGATGCCCTTAAAGATTACGGTTCAAAACTTATTGGTAAAAGTTATGTTGTAACCATCGATTATTCAAAGTTTACTGCAATTGATGATGCCAAGTTGAGAGGATGGAGTTCTGATGTTAAGATCTATTTATATAAAATTACTTTTGATGATGCCATCCAGGCAAAATTATATAATGAACTTTGGATTTACCAGGAAGATTCTCCTGAAATTAAAGCTAAAAAGAAGGCGGCATTTGACCAGATGAATTTTGATGTAGAGTTTGTATCTCAGGCATTTGCTTCTGTTACACAAACCGAATCGAAAACCAATACATCAAAAATTGTTCCTCCCAAAACGAATGAAGAGCTTCTTGCTGTTCTTATGCAAAAAGGGTTGGAAGAATGTATGTATAATATAGAGAAAGGGATAGAAGATCTGAGGGTTAAAACTGCTTTATATCAGACAAACCCATTGAGGGCAAAAATTGGCAAGAAAGAAGGTCTTGCCGTTGATCATCGCTATTTTGTTTATGAATATGTTTATAATGAAAAGCTAAAAAGCACTGACCCTGTCAGAAGGAGTGTGATCCGCGCCAAAAAAATTGCCGATAATCGCAATATTGCTACCGGCTCATCGGAAATGTCAACCTTCTATCAGGTTGCCGGGGGCCATCTGGAAAAGGGCTTTACCCTGCAGCAGCGCAATGATGCAGGTATTGGTTTATACCTTGGAAGTGAACTTGGAGTAGTGGGTGGATTATCTGCACGTATTGAAGCAAATGTAGGACGTTTTGCTTCAATCCCTTCTCTGTACGTTTTTGTCGGGGGAGGAATACAGTCCAGAGCATATAATAACAATAACACCGTCCTTAACCTTTCCACTAACCCTCCGAATATGACATTTCTGCGTTATGAAATCGGAATGGGAAAAGGCCTTCGTCTTATTAAGATTTTAGAGCTCGCCCCATATGGCGGTGTCGGTTATGAAGAGGCTAAAAATAAAGAGTGGAAAGACGATGTTCAGTTTACTGGTAACGAAATAAAGGCCATGTATGTAAAATATGGCGCTAATTTATCTCTGAACCTGCGTTACAACATACAAGTTGTCGGCGGGATTGGCTCCTATTATTTTCTTAATGCAGAAGATGGAAAAACTGACCTTTTAATTGGAGGTGAAAAAGTTAAATACGATTATTACTTTATCGAAAGAGGAGGTGTGGCGGCTTTCTCAAACTATATTGGAGTCAGATTTCTATTTTAATTTTAAATATTTCTGATATGAAAAAATACTTTAGTTTCATCGTTCTTTCATTACTTGTGATAGCTCTTATTCCCGGCACATTGAACGCTCAAACAAGGAAAGAACGTAAAATCCTGTATAATAGTCAGTATAACTACGAAATTGAACCGGTAGGTGTCGGACAGGATGGTACAAAAGTTTTTAAAGTCTGGGGAGTTGGAAAGGATGTTAATGAGGCAATAATGAAGGCTAAAGCCGATGCTGTTGCAGCCTGTATATTCAAAGGGCTTACAGGGGGAGCCGGGTCAGCGCCAACACCTCCTATTATCACTGAACCCTATGCTGAAGACAAATATGCCGATTATTTTGAGACTTTTTTCGCGGTGGGGGGGAAATATTTGCAGTATATTGCTGTAACTACAGATGGTGATCCCTCTGGCCAGGATAGATTAAAACTGAAAAAGGGATATAAGGTGGCAATTTATGTACAGGTTATGTACGATGCCCTCAGAAGACAATTAGAAGCAGATAATATAGCCCGCAGACTCGATAAGGGTTTTTAATGATTATTAACCATTAAATTAAAAATATGAAAAAGATCAGTTTATTAATACTTGTTTCTTTTTGTACTCTGGCAGTTTTTCCCCAGGCAAAGAAACCTGTAATCATGGTTTTTCCAAGCGACCAGTATTGCATTAGCAGGGGATACTCAATGACATTCGATAACCAGGGTCTTAGTCAGACATTACCAGACTATAAAAAGGCACTTCAGACTGACCCTGACTTAAGACTTGTTATTACTAAGATGGGGCAGATAATGGCCGACAGGGGGTTCCCGCTCAAGGACCTGGAGCAGGAGATGAAAAACATTGAACAGGAGGGTGCTGAAATGGCTATGCTCACGAGTAAATCAGGAGCAGGAATAGTTGAAAGTCCTATCGACAGGTTAAAGCGAACAGCCAAAGCTGATATTATCCTTGATCTCGATTTTACAATTAAAAAGAGTGGCCCTCAAACGTATATAAGCTTTAATTTAAAAGGATTAGATGCCTATTCCGCAAAACAGGTGTCAGGTGTAGCCGGTGCCGGGCAACCTTCATCAGCTGTAGCTCCTGAAATACTGCTTGAAGAGGCAGTTCTAAGCCAGATGGACAGCTTTAATGCAGGTCTGATGCGCCATTTTGAGGATATGTTTGCCAATGGCCGTGAAGTTAAAATGCTGGTAAGATTGTGGGATAGCTCAGGCGATGATCTCGAAACCGAATATGATGTTAACGGAGAAACAGTCGAGTTGATAACAGCAATCGATCATTGGCTTGACGATAATTGTGTTTCAGGAAGATATAACCGCAGCGATGCAACCGCTTCAATGGGTCGCTATGAACAGGTTAGGATACCGTTGATGAAAAAAGATGCAAAAGGAATTGAAAGGGCAGTCGATACAAGAACCTTTGTTACCGATTTAAGGACTTATTTAGGCAAGGCTCCCTTTAACATTACCAGCAAAGTTTACCAGCGTGGGTTGGGTGAAGCCTGGCTTATTATTGGAGAAAAATAATATCTGTAAAGCAAGAAATAACTGCCATGTCAGGATTAATAAAACGATAATATATGAAAAGATTAATTATTGGGCTCATCTTTCTTCTTCTGACGTTTGTTTCAGCCCAGAGCCAGAATTCTTTAGGAAAATCTGACGATATTCAACGACTCTCAATTGCAGCAATTGTTCCGCAAGATGCAGGAAATATACCTTCAGGAGCGAGTACTATACTCGAAAACAAACTACGGCAAATTGTTACTCAGAACGGCCTGGGGGCATCCGAGTATGGGTCGCGTTTTGCAATTGTGCCGGGCATTAATATACTGACCAAAGATATTACACCGACCGCTCCACCACTACTGGCATTAACTGTTGAATTCGTTTTTTTCATAGTTGATGCAGAGTCACAAACAATCTTCAGTCAGACCTCCGTTGAGTTTAAGGGGGTTGGCCAATCCGAGGAAAAAGCCTTAATTCAGATAATTAGAAATATTAATCCTAAAATGGGCCAGTTTAAGGGCTTTGTTGAAAAAGGAAAAGAAAAAATTATTGAGTTTTATAATTCCAAGTGCGATTTATTTCTTAAAACGGCAGAGTCTCTTGCTTCACAACGCAAATATCAGGAAGCCCTGTTCATCCTCTCTTCAGTGCCCGATGTGTGCCGTGAATGCTATGGCAGAAGCATGGACTTGTCAATGGAGATTTATAAGCAGTATGAAGATTACACCTGTGGACAATACCTGGCAGCGGCAAAAGCTGCCTGGGCAAATATTGATCACGATATCGCCGCACAAAACCTGGCTTATATTACTCCGGATTCTAAATGTTATGCAGAAGCACAAACTCTTGCTGACGAAATAAAAAAGAAATTGCTCGAATATGGCAAAGTGTGGGACTTTAAACTTAAACGGTACAACGATGCTATTGACCTTGAAAAGCAACGTCTGCAGACAATTCGCGATATAGGGGTAGCTTATGCTCAAGCCATGGCCCGTAATTACTATTCAAACTGGATCTGGCTTTATCGTTAAACATTCTCTGTTTTCTTCTAATTAAAACATATACAATTATTTTTTATTATTCATCTGATAAATTTAACGCCATGACAAAAAATGCATTAAGAATTTTAAGCCTGGCTCTTCTAGCCATTTCGTTACTAACTTTTAATTCATGTAAAGCGAAAAAAGTAGCTGCTAAGCCTACTTATACTGATATGAAAGAAGTTATAACTCCTTGCAGTGATACAGAATTTCGCAGTGATGCTAATTTTTTCCGTGCAACAGGTGTTGCCTCCAGTCAGGATCAATCTACATGCAAAAGAAAAGCACTGCTTGATGCAAATACAAACCTTGCCGCATCAGTGAACAGAATTATTAAATCAGTTACTGATCGCTATACCAATGAACGTCGGATCGGAGCAGCAAGTGATTTTGAAGAGAAATTCGACCAGCTGGTAAGAGATGTAGTTAACCAGCAATTAAGTAATGTTACAACCGCCTGCTCAAAGCTATTTACTAAAACTGATGGCCTTTTCTATTCATATATCGCCGTTGAAGTTGCCAAAGATGAACTATTAAATAACATTAACAGTAACATTTCAAGAAATCAGAAACTGCAGCTGGACTATGACAAGATGAAATTTGAAAAGATTTTTAATGAAGAAATGTCTAAACTTTCAAAAGAATAATAAACCGGGCCACGACGCATCGGAGAGAGTTTGCCTTCGGACTTCAGCCGATATAGTCGGCTACGTCCGATGGAGCCGCCGAGCCCTTCGGGGTTCATCGTACCATTAAAAAAATTATATTATGATGAAAAAGCTGACTTGTGTTACACTGCTTCTCTTTTTTGGTGTGGTTGCTTTTACTCAACCCAAGGTATTAGATAAAAGTGGTCGTAAACCCGATTGGATTAATGGCGTAGAAAAAGATTTTGTTATTGTCAGTGGTTCCGGGGCAACCATAAATGACGCCCAGAATAGCGCTCTGATGATCATTAAAGAGCGAATTGTATCTTCTGTTGCCGATAATGTTAAAGCTACCAGTGTGATGCAAACAGAGGAGACAAATACTAATAAATCCGTTTACAGCTTTTTTGAGAAATACAGTTCGCAAGTCACAAGTCAATCAGGTAAAGTGCCTTATCTGCAAGGTATTTCTCTCAGTAATGCCAACGAGTTTTACTGGGAGAAGCTTTCCGATAAAAAAACTGGCAAAACCTTTTATGAGTATCATATTAAGTACCCTTTTCCTGAATTTGAACTTAAGAAACTGGTCAGCGATTTTAAATTCAGAGATAAAGAGTTGACCGATAATCTAAACAGGATTGAAGAAGAAGTTGAAACTGTCACTTCAATTGAACAGATCGAAAGTAACCTCGATGAACTGAAGGCATTACAGGATGCCTTTATCGATGCCAGGCTGGATAAAGTGAATACTATATCAGCAAGATATCGTGGCTTATTCAAATCGGTTGAACTTACAGAGATTGAAAATAGCCTTGGGTTGTTAAAATTTATATTGCGATTAAATGATCGTATCATTTCTACTGTCAAAAAACCAACTGTCATTTCCAATTGTGCAAGGGTAAATGGGACAAAGAACAATGTTACTGACTGGGAGATAAGTTATGATTATGAAAATTGTTACGAAGACCCTGAAAATAATGTTGCTGTCTCTTTCCGCTTCGGGAATACAACTGTTTCAAAGAAGTTTTACTTTAATGTAGCCGCAAATAAAGCCAGCATATTTGTGAGCGAAACCATTCAATTTGTAAAACTGGCAGAAGATGCTGAAAATATATTGTCATTTAATTGTCTTATAACTACTGTTTCCAGGTACGATTCGCCTGTGATAATACAAAAAGTCATCCTCGAAATTAAAGGAATTGCTCCGATTATTATTGAAGATATAAATCAGAGTTTTTCGGGTAAAGGAAACCATGCCTTAAAACTTACAGTTAATGCATCACTTGCAAAACAGATTACTACTTCTGCCGGAAAATCTAACCCTGTTGTTTCAGGAACTATCCAGTATAAAAACCAGTCGACAGGCGAAAACTTAACTTACCGGATTTATAATCAGAAGTATTCGACCTCCTGGTAATACTGAAGTATCTGTAAAGGTTGTTTAAACTGCGGCTGGTTATATGGGGTTTGATTGAAAGAAAAAAAGATATACTTTTGCGACTGAAATTGGCCCCATAGTTCAATGGATAGAATGGAGGTTTCCTAAACCTTAGATTCAGGTTCGATTCCTGGTGGGGCTACTGAATTAACCCTTTAAGTCATTTGATTTAAGGGGTTTAACTTTTTTTGTATCCCTGATTTGTATCCAAAATTGTATCCAAAACATTCATTCCCTGCAGTCGTTCCTAAGCTTTTACCTAAGCCCTCCAGACAAGTCTTACTTCAGATATATTATTCTGTTGTGTGATATTAATTCCGTTTAATTATTCCTGATAAAAATGTATGATCCCATTCTCCAATTTTTTCATTTTGGTAATAGAACTCCACAGCGTCCACCCACTCACCCTTATATTGTTTCTGTAATGTAGATTCGATAAGAATAATGGTAGTTTGCTCTCCACCCATTGATCCCTGGAAGAAGTCGTACCAGGTACGATAATGGCCCAGACTATCAGGCATTATGAAACCTGGATTTTCCTTCAGGTTTATTTTTAATATTTTATAATCACTTTCATTTTTATCAATTCCTAAAACTTCCATTTTCAAATTATTGAAATTGTGTGCTGACACGGAATCAAGTAAAATGCTTATTCTATTAAATAAATTCTGATTAGTTGGAATTGAAATATATCGATCAATAATTGGTGTCATATTATTAAATCCAGCTACAGAATCAAAACCTTCTTTGGTTGAGTAAAGAGCAAACTCATTAAAATCTCTCTTAGAATTATTTGAATTACAACTTAAGAGAGAAATGACTAACGTGATATAAATAGAAATTTTTATGAGGATTTTATTCATGGTTTCTTGTCATGTTGATATACAATCAGGTGAAGTTCAAGAGAGAATGGAAGTTATATTTGCAAAAACCATAGCAAAGGTCCAAGATGCTCCATTTGCTTCTCAAGGTTAATTTACAGATAATACAATTTTATATCTGCTTTTCATGCTGTATAATTTCACAACGTCGTT
>JAPLED010000066.1 GCA_026391475.1 Bacteroidia bacterium
TCAAAAAAATAAAACTAAAAAATAATTTATATTGTTGATATCCAGTTATTTATTAACAATATTGCTAAGCATTATTTGAGAATTATTAATTTCAATTATTTTTATAAAACTGTCCATGAAGACTTTTCGGAGTGGACTCAAAATTGAAAAGTCGAAATGTTATATGGCTTAAAAACGCCGGTGGCGTTAACAGCTAATAAATAGCACCGACCGTGTTATGTTTAGGCCAGATTTAAATTTCTCTTTTAGTTCTTATATATCTTGCTCCAGGTAGATGTAATCCAATCCTCTTCATTAGGACTTTTACCTTTTCTTTATAATGAGAATCTTCCTTTAACTTTTATTGAAGGATTGGTAATCATAATTTCTATCCGGAATCCCGAAGCCGTTTGAAAACTATACTGCAGATTGACGGGAAGGTAAACAGTATTCATAAGGGGCTTTTTATGAGTATATACTTCACAATCACACTTAATGCTGTAAATATTGGAGTAATTTTTGTTGTCAGATCGTGATATAGCTTCAAGCTCAACTGAGTGAATATACTTGGTGTCTTTATCAACAAAAAGTATTATTTGAAAGGGGAAGCCTAGATTTATTGTTTCCGGATATGAAATCCTAAACACTTTATAGTTGTCTTTCTCTCCAAGATAGCTGTAAAAAGGCTTATAGTGGTCTAACATATGATTCCTGCTGAATTCCAAAGCCTTCATAATGTTGTTAAGTGCAAAATGGGTTTGAGCACTAAGTACACGACTGATTTTTGCCGTATCACTGTTAGTAATGAATTTCAAAGGACGATGAAACCAGCCGTGGGCTCTGAAAGTAAAATTTTTAGAATACGGTTCATTTTCAGCTTCTAGTATACCGGTTACCAGAAAGGTTTTTTGCTCAGATACTCTGATTTTAGCATCGAAATTTGCATTCATTTTGCAGTTGTAATTTAACTGGGGAGTGCTTTTAACGCTTCTTTTAAACAATTTTTCAATATCCTGATATTCTACAACTACTTCATTAAGCATATAACCAGTTTCATCAAGTTTAAAACTAAGCTTTTTGGTCTCTTGTAAAGAATTATTATAAATAGTCCAGGCCGGAGAAGCTCCCAAATAACTTACACTTATGGTATCTCTTTCGGCCAGTTTACTTATTGGGATAAGGGCTATTCCCAAAGCATTACTGATTTCAACAGGTTTGCTGTTGATCAGGATGTATGCATAAGGCATTGGTTGAGAATCTTTGTTCAACACAGTGATTTCAATGTTCTGCGCAATACCAATCCCGGTTTGCAATAACAGAATGGTAATTAAAAGAATTTTCATTCGATTTTGTATATAGTTTATGCCTTTCAACTTTTGTTAAACGAATTTAAATAATGTTTATTCGATATACTCCCAAATATTTGTTAATCAATTCTTAATCTTCTGTTAAATATTTAACACCATATCAATCCCGGTCGGGCATGAGTTATTTCATCATGATATAATTATTTGGGTGACCACGCAACAACCTCCTGTTTGCGCGTTGGAAATCATGTCCGGAAATTCATACATTTGTACATCCAATAAAATGATTATTCATGAAAAAGGTTCTCGTTCCGTCTCTGCTGATGGGTCTTATTCTTTTCACCCAATCGCTGGCTGCCCAAAAAATAATTGATAAGAAATTTATTACCGGTTCGTGGCTCGGAAAGATTGCTGCCGGTGCAATTGAGTTGAGGGTTGTCTTTAATCTGTCGGTTATTGAAAAAGACAGTCTTGTCGCTACACTCGACAGTCCTGATCAGGGGGCGAAGAATATTAAGCTTGGACCGGTAACTTTTACCGGAGAAACCATAAAGATTTCTGCAGGTGCTATGCTTGCAGAGTATAACGGGACCATAAAAAACGATACTCTGATTGAAGGAATCTGGAAGCAGTCCGGAACTTCAAATGTTCTTAATCTTGTAAAGCTTAAGTCTGCATTCACCCTGAACAGACCCCAGGAGCCAAAACCTCCTTTTCCTTATACATCTGAAGATGTGACCTTTGCGAACGATAAGTTTAATATCAACCTTGCCGGAACATTAACAATTCCTACCGGAAAAGGTCCTTTCCCGGCTGTTATTTTAATAACAGGTTCGGGTGCCCAAAACAGGAACGAAGAAATTATGGGTCATAAACCATTTTTGGTAATAGCTGATTATCTCAGTCGGAATGGGATTGCAGTTCTCCGTTACGACGACCGGGGTGTCGGAAAATCCCAGGGAAACTATGCAGCAGCCACATCCGCTGACCTGGCTACCGATGCAGAAGCAGCGCTTAACTACATGAAAACAAACCCAAAAATTGATCCTAAAGCAATTGGACTTATGGGTCATAGCGAAGGTGGTTTGATAGCTCCTATTGTTGCGTCTGCCAATCCGGATGTCTCATTTATTGTATCCCTTGCCGGACCAGGCGTCACAGGCGAACAGATAATTCATCGCCAGGCAGCTGATATCAGTCGTGCTTCCGGTATTGATGAAAAGCAGATAAAAGAGTCTGTTTCAATTAATAAAAAGTTATTTGCCGTCATGAAAAAAGAGTCAGATAACAAAAAAGCATCAGAAAAAATGACGGCTCTGTATAAGCAGATATTATTAAAGAAGAAAACCACGCCGGAAGAGATTGAAAAGTCATTGAAGCAAGTCCAGGCAAGTTTAAATCCGTCTACTCTTACGTGGTTCAGATATTTTATAATGACTGATCCGGCAGATTTCTGGAAAAAGGTTAAATGTCCGGTGCTTGCACTAAATGGCGAAAAGGATCTTCAGGTTGCTGCAGATGAAAACCTTCCGGCAATTGAAAAAGCTCTGCGGTCAGGAGGTAACACTTCATATAAGACAATGAAACTGCCAGAACTTAATCACCTTTTCCAGCACTGCAAAACAGGACTACCGGCAGAGTACGGTGAAATAGAAGAAACCTTTTCTCCTGAAGCACTTAAGATAATAACTGATTGGATCTTGGGTTTATAGGAATTTTTTTAGCTTTAATTCTTTCAAGATAACTTTTTGCAACAAATACATCAGCCTTGGAAAAGTCGACTGATAATAGTTCTGCTGCCGGTAACCATTTGTAAGCCAGATGCTCTGATAGGAACGGTAACTCATCCAGTGTATCGCAGATAAACGGAATAAGCTTAATCTGCTTCTGACCATAGTCATGTTCAACTTCAGGTAATTTTCCGCAAATTACAATCTCCATCGATAATTCTTCCTCCACCTCGCGGATAATGCACTCCTCTTCCGTCTCTCCAGGTAAAAGTTTCCCTCCCGGAAATTCCCATTTAAAAGGATGATCGGTTGCCTCTCCCCGCTGGACAACCAAGACCTCATTTTCTTCACTCCTTATAATAGCACAGGTTACACTAATCATAACAAAAGATCTTCGTAGAGTGGTATCACAAGTAAAAAATCATATTTGCTTTCCTCGTGATTAATTTTACAGGCATAGTGATCAAGGCCGTTAGTGACAACGATATACGGCACTTTGAACCCCATGTTATAACAGACAATCTGATCAAATACTTTATCGTCAATTTTCACATCAGGTGATTTACATTCCACTATCATAACCGGTTCACCGGATCTGTTGTGTACCAGTATATCGACTCTTCTTTTCAATTTATTGAATCTGAACAAAACTTCAATTCCAAGAAGACCGGCAGGATATTTTCCCTCATTGACGAGGTACTGAACGAAATTCTGCCTGACCCACTCCTCGGGAGTGAGCTTTATATATTTTCTCCTGACCGGATCGAGGATCATTTCATTTCCCTCTTTCCCGGTTATTTTGAATGAATATTGAGGCAGGTTTAACTGTTTCAACTTAGTTTTGTATTTTTGATGGCTGGATTGAGGATCTAATCATTAGTTTAGATCAAATCTTCAATCCTATACAAATATATTGAGATAATTATTAACTGAAATGAAGATATGAAAACCAAAGAGGAAATTGTTAATAACTGGCTTCCACGATATACAGGTAAAGCTTTAAACACCTTCGGAAAATACTTTCTCCTGACAAATTATCTGTATTATGTTGAGCTATTTGCAAAATGGAACAATGTTCAGGTCGAAGGGAAAGATAAAAACATGCCCAGTGCCACCGCCGACGGAATAACCATAATAAATTTCGGTATGGGTAGCCCTAATGCAGCAACTATAATGGATCTTCTGAGTGCGGTGGATCCGAAGGCAGTTCTGTTCCTTGGTAAATGCGGAGGACTTAAAAAGAAGAATACACTTGGTGATCTTATACTTCCAATAGCTGCAATAAGAAGCGATGGAACATCGAACGACTATCTTCCAAGTGAGGTTCCTGCGCTTCCTGCTTTTAGTTTGCAGAGCGCCATTTCAGCTACAATAACAAGGTTTAACAGAGAATACTGGACCGGTACTGTGTATACAACAAACAGAAGGGTTTGGGAATATGACGACAGGTTTAAAAAATACCTTATCAAGACCCGTGCAATGGCAATTGATATGGAGACTGCGACTATTTTTACTGTCGGTTTTGCCAATGAGATACCTACCGGGGCTCTTCTTCTTGTCTCCGATCAGCCGATGATTTCAACCGGAATTAAAACGGAAGCCACCGATCTTAAAGTCACCAATGAATATGTTGAAATGCACCTTAAAATCGGGATTGACTCGCTCAGGGAAATAATAGATAACGGCGTTTCTGTTAAACATCTAAAATTCTGATAATGGCTGTTACCTACGAAGAGATAATTTCCGATCTGAAGAACCGGATATTTAAGCCTGTTTACTTTCTTGCGGGTGAAGAGCCTTATTATATTGACCTTATTACTGATTATATAGAAGATAAGGTACTACCCGAAGCTGAGAAGGCTTTCAATCAGATCATTGTTTATGGAGACGATACCAATATTGCTGCAATAATCGACACTGCACGCCGATTTCCGATGATGGCAAGTCACCAGGTGGTTATTATCAAAGAAGCTCAGTCATTAAAAAAACTCGAGGACCTTATAATATATCTTGAAAAGCCTCTTTTATCAACTATTCTGGTATTTAGTTACAAGTACAATACCATCGATAAGAGAACAAAACTTTACAAAATGATCGAGAGTCATGCTGTTTATTTTGAATCAGCAAGAATACGCGATTATCTGATTCCTGCATGGATTGAGAGATACCTCATGACAAAAGGTATTAAAACAGATCCCAGCGCAAGCGCAATGTTGACTGAATATCTTGGAACAGATCTTCATAAGATTGTTAATGAGCTCGATAAGCTTCTTATAACGCTTCCGGCCGGTAAACCTGTGATTACTACTTCTCTGATCGAAAAGAATATTGGGATAAGTAAGGACTATAATAATTTTGAGCTGCAGAAGTCAATCGGGGAAAAAAATATACTGAAAGCCAATATGATAGTTCACTATTTCACCAATAATCAAAAAGATAATCCTATTACCCTTTCAATTGCATCACTATTCGGATTCTTCAGCAAGCTTCTCACCTACCATTATCTAACGGACAAGTCAAAAAACAATGTTGCTGCAGTTCTGAAGGTTAATCCTTTTTTTGTAAAGGATTATGAGACTTCAGCAATGAAATATAATGTATCAAAGACTGTACAGATCATCAGTCTTCTGCGCACATTCGACATGAAATCAAAAGGTTACGGAGATCCGGGCACTGAGCCAGGTGATCTTCTAAAGGAGTTGGTTTTTAAGATACTTCATCTTTAATTCATTTCAGGCGAATCGGGGAAATCGGCCCACATCCTGTATTTGTTGTTAAAGCTTCTTAAAACTCTTTTCCATGTATCATCACTTCCGTTATTCATAACTATATCGGACTTTACCTTTGCAATGACCCATGAGTCTTCTTTAAGCTCTCGTTCAAGCTGACCTGCTGACCAGCCTGAATAGCCAAGAAAAAATCTGATCTGTGACTGCTTGATTTTTCCTGTTTTTATCAGTTTTCTTATGCTTTCAATATCTCCACCCCAGAAAATATTTCCTTCCACATGTACACTTTTAGGAACCAAATCACCCAGGTTATGCAGATAATGAATAGTATCAGGGGCTACAGGTCCTCCCATATTGAGATTTTCATTCCAGCCCTGGAAACCTGCAATAGCAGCACTGACTTTTAAATCAAGTTTTTTATTCAGGATAAAACCAACCGATCCCTCGGGAGTATGTTCGGTGAGATATACTATGCTCCGGTTAAAAAATGTATCGGGCAGAAAAGGTACTGATATAAGAATCTTACCTTTCTCAGGAATCTTATCTTCCGGCAATATTGCAAACAAATCAAGTTCCGGTTGCATAACTATTTTAATAACTATCTTTGAAGATTATAATCTTAATTACCAGGGTTATTAATTATGATAAAGTTACGAATTATTAGGATGGACTTACTAAAATGTTTTTAAAACTACTGATTTTAAGTGCAATATTCTTATCAATAGCCGCCGCAGGTTTCGGGATCAGAATGCTCCTTAAATCTCACGGACGGTTTCCTGAGACACATATAAGCAGAAATGCAGAGATGAGGAAAAGAGGCATTACCTGTGCCCAGGAAACAGATACAGGCTGCCATTCATCGGAAAGTTTTCCGGGTTGTGATACTTGCGGTGAAAGAAGGCTATAAATGCTGTAAGGGCTGTAAACAAATGAAGTTGTCTCAAAAGCCCACCACCTCCCCCTGACACTTCGGTCAGGGTACTCCTCCTCTGAAGAGGAGGAGAAAATTATAATATTGTATATCAATACTTTCCCCTCCTTTTTAAAGGAGGGGTGTCATGCCCAAAGGGTCATGACGGGGTGGTTGAATAAACTTTTGAGACAGCCTCTTTGGGGTGGGTTATTAGTTCTCAGATTCCGAAATATATTTCTTCAGATTTCCTGAAATCCATGTTTTGAAATTACCATTAACATCTGAAAAGACAAGATAGGCGCTGAACTGCGGATTTTTGTTTATAAACTCAATTGCACGTTCCTTCCCCATCACCATACAGGCTGTTGCAATACCATCAGCCATGGCGCAATCGTCAGCAATTATTGTGGCACTCAGCAGAGTATTTTTTGCAGGAAAACCTGTCTTTGGATCAATTTCGTGGGAATATTTTATACCATTTTCAATATAAAATTTTCTATAGTTACCTGAGGTTGAAAGTGCTTTATCACTAATCTTAATGATAGCCTGCAGGGTTTGTCCGGGTGACATATTATTATCTACCGGTTTATCAATACCAATTCTCCAGAGTGCACCTGCCTTGTTTCCCTTTGCCCTGACTTCTCCTCCTATCTCAACCAGGTAATTTCTTATACCGAGACTGTCAAAATAACGACAAACCACATCCACTGAATATCCCTGAGCTATTGCATTCACATCCAGATATATACCCGGATCTGATTTTATCAGACGACCGTTAACAAGTGATACCTTTTCCATTCCGACAAGCTTCATCAGGCTGTCGCGTTTTGATTCAGTAAAATTTTTATGGGCATCCGGACCAAATCCCCAGGCTTTTACAAGGGGACCAACAGTAATATCGAATGCTCCTACTGTCATCTCTGATATTAAGGCCGATTTAATAAAGACTTCTGTAAAGAAAGAATCAGGTATTACTTCCTCATTGCGGTTTATTTTCGAAATTATGGATGAATCCTGATAGAGAGACAGGGACATATCAAAATCATGAAGGATCTTTTCAACTTTTAATTTTAATTCTTCGGTACCGATATTTTTTCTGTTGTCGTAAACGATGCTATATGTTGTTCCCTGTATGAAACCTGTGAAATTGGCAAAAACAGGTTTTTTATTTTTGCATGCCGGCGTAACCAAAGCGAGAAGCAATAATGCTGATAATAATTTCTTAATCATGCTGTTACCTGATTATAGTACCAAACTTGAAGATCAATACAATCTTACGGAAAATTTGTTCCTCTGCAAAATATATTTAACAAAAAGGGCTGTCTTAGATGCCCACCACCTCCCTTTTTCTTAGATCCCGAAATCATCAAATGCTATATTCTCTTTGGGTACTCCCAGACTGTCGAGCGTCTTTAATACGGCGCTGTTCATCTGAGGCGGACCGCAGAAATAATATTCTATATCCTCCGGTTCCTCATGATTACCAAGATAGTTATCGAGGAGAACCTTATGAATGAAACCTGTATAACCTGTCCAATTATCTTCAGGCAATGGTTCGGATAAAGCAAGATTAAAGGTGAAATTCGGGAATTTCTTCTCGATAGCTCTGAATTCATCCTCATAAAATACCTCTCTTAAAGATCTTGCACCATACCAGTAAGATACTTTACGACTGGTTTTAAGAGTATTGAAAAGATGGAATATATGAGACCTGAGAGGAGCCATTCCTGCACCACCACCGATATAAAGCATTTCACTACCGGAGTTTTTAATATGAAACTCGCCGTAAGGTCCGGAAATTACCACTTTATCGTCGGGTTTACGTGAAAATATATACGTAGAGCATAAGCCCGGAGGAACATTCATAAATTGTTTCTTCACATTATCCCAGGGTGGTGTTGCAATCCTTATATTAAGTTTGATCAGGTTTTTCTCGGCCGGATAATTGGCCATTGAGTAGGCCCGGAATGTCTCTTCATTGTTCTTAACCCCGAGATCCCACATCTTGAACTGATCCCAGTCGCCTCTGAATTGATCTTCGATTAAAAAATCTTTGAAACTTGCTTTATAATTCGGAACATCAATCTGGATATATCCTCCCGGTTCAAAATTAAGTGATTCTCCGTCCGGAAGTTTTACAAAAAACTCCTTAATGAATGTTGCAACATTTTTATTTGAAACAACCTCACATTCCCATTTTTTTATTCCCATTACTGCCTCAGGCACCTTGATTGTGAGGTCTTCTCTGATCTTAACCTGGCATCCGAGCCTCCAATGGTTATGTTGTTCTTTGCGGGTAAAGAAACCTGTTTCAGTGGGGAGAATCGATCCACCACCTTCCGTGATCTGGCATTTACACTTTCCACATGTACCACCACCTCCACAGGCGGATGGTAAGAATATCCCATTCCCCGAAAGTGTTGATAATAGATTTGAACCAGGTGATACAACAATTTCGCGATCGTTTATATGCAAATTAACCTGGCCTTTTGGAGCAAGTTTATCTCTTGCATAGAGAAGGATGCCGACAAGCATCAGAATCACAATTAAAAAAACTATGATACTATATAATATTGTACCGCCGGTTGAAAGAGCTAAAATCATAAATCTTTTATTTCGGTTAGAGTTTAATTCCCATAAATCCCATGAATGCAATAGCCATCAGACCGGTCAGAATAAAAGTTATTCCAAGACCTTTCAGCGGATCGGGCACATTGCTATACCGCAGTTTCTCCCTGATGGCTGCAATACTTACTATTGCAAGCATCCATCCAATGCCTGATCCTACTCCGAAAACAGTAGCTTCAGCTACCGTCTGATATTCACGTTCCTGCATAAAGAGAGCTGCACCAAGAATAGCACAGTTGACAGCAATCAGAGGAAGAAAAATGCCAAGGGAATTATATAATGAAGGGCTGAATTTTTCAATAACCATTTCAACCAGCTGAACGATAGCTGCTATAACGGCAATAAAAACCATAAATGTGAGGAAGCTCAGATCGACATCTGCAAATCCTCCGCCAAGCCAAGCAAGGGCTCCCTTATTTAGAACATAATGTTCAACCAGAAAGTTTACGGGAGTCGTAATAAGGAGAACAAACACAACAGCTACCCCCAGTCCAATTGACGTCTTAACAGTCTTTGACACAGCCAGAAATGAACACATCCCCAGAAAAAAGGCAAAGATCATGTTGTCAATAAAAATTGACTTTATAAAAATATTTAATAAGTGTTCCATAATTAATATCTCTATTTTTTCTCAATAAGACTTCTGTTCCTGCTTCTCTGAAACCAGATGATAAGACCAACAGCAATAAGCGCCATTGGAGGAAGGATCATCATCCCGTTATTTTCATAACCAGTTGAATAAATACCAATCTTTTGCATTACTGGATAGCCGTATATGGTCCCTGAACCAAGTAATTCTCTGAAAAAAGCAACAATGATAAGAATTATCCCGTAGCCTGCCCCGTTGCCCAGCCCGTCGATAAAAGATGGCCATGGTTTATTAGCCATTGCAAATGCTTCGAGACGGCCCATCAGGATGCAGTTTGTGATTATGAGACCGACAAAAACCGACAGTTGCTTGCTTACATCGAAAGCGTATGCCTTAAGGAACTGATCAACAAGAATTACCATGGTTGCAATAACCACAAGCTGTACAATAATCCTTATCCTGTCAGGAATATACTTTCTCATAGCTGCAATTACGACGTTTGAAACTGCAACAACGATAGTTACAGATAAAGCCATGACTATGGCAGGCTTGAGCTTAACTGTAACAGCCAGCGCTGAACAGATACCCAGAACCTGAACAGTAATAGGATTATCTCTACCAAGCGGGGCGGTAAAGAGTTTCAAATTCTTAGCCGAGAACATCGGCTCCTTTTCCTGATTGCTCATATATTAATTTCTGTTTTTTAGAAGATAATCGTTATACTTAACTATACAGTCCAGAAGCATCTTCTCAAGCCCTTTACTGGTTATTGTACCACCCGAAATTGCATCAACATTATGAGGATCACCTGATTTAGAACCTCCTTTTAGTACCCCGATGGAAACAAATTTATCTGCTTCATACAGTTTTTTACCGTTGAACATACTCTCAAAGGGAGTTGTGTTTATTTCAGCACCCAATCCCGGGGTTTCTCCTTTATGGTCGAATGTGACACCGTAAATTGTATTCATGTCCGATTTCAGGGAAACATAACCATAGATCGGACCCCACAATCCTTTCCCTTCAACAGGAAGTATTATAATCTTTTCACCGTCATCGGGAGTAGCATTGAATACCGGGAGATATTGTTGTTCAAGAGGTTTCTTCTGCTCGATATTTAAAACAATTTTAAATGCATCGATTCCATCCACGATTTCTCCTTTTGAATTGAGAACAAAGCTCTCCTTAATATACTTGTCGTATAAAACTTCTGTTGTCTCATGAATAGATGGAATTCCTATTGATTCGAGCATACTTTTCTTTTTCTCTATTTCAAGGTTTTTCTGCTGGCGTGGCTGAAGCAATGTGGCAGCCAGGGAGAGCAGTGTTGCCACAGCAATCACCATCACCGCTGAAAATATGAATATATACTTGTTACTGAACTCTTTCATCTTGCTAAATTATTTGTTGCGATTTTAGCCCGTTTAAGCCTTTTATTAATGCTCGATTGAATTACAAAATAGTCGATGAGAGGTGCAAATACATTCATCAGTAATATTGCAAGCATTACACCTTCAGGATAAGCCGGATTTATTACACGGATCAGAATTGACATTATTCCTATCAGGAATCCGTAAATCCATTTCCCTCTTTCTGTCTGTGCCCCTGATACAGGGTCGGTTGCCATGAAAACAGCGCCAAAGGCAAAACCACCCATTACAAAGTGATAATATACAGGTAGTTCCATATACGAATTAACAGCAAATGCGTTCAATAACAGTCCCATTCCAAGTCCTCCGGCAAAAACACTTACAATAATTTTCCAGCTTCCGATTCCTGTAACTATAAGAATCAGAGCACCTATCAATATCGCCAGTGTTGATGTTTCTCCAATAGAGCCCGGGATTGTTCCGATAAACATTTGCATGAATGAAGGAATTTTTGTTGTCTCACCGGCAGCACATAAAGCTAGAGGAGTAGCTCCGGAAAATCCATCAATTATGTGTTGTCCTTTGGTCAGTCCTTCAGTCCATACCTTATCACCTGTCATCCACGCAGGATAACTGAAAAAGAGAAAAGCTCGTGCTGTAAGGGCAGGATTGAAAACATTCATTCCCGTTCCACCAAATACCTCTTTACCAATTATTACGGCAAAAGCGGTTGCAAGTGCCAGCATCCATAATGGAATATCTATCGGCATTATGAGAGGGATAAGTATACCTGTAACCAGGAAGCCTTCATTAATTTCATGACCACGTATCTGGGCTGCAATAAATTCAATACCCAACCCGACTGCATAACTTACAACGATGAGAGGCAGAATCTTCAGAAAGCCAAACCAGAACATCTGTAAAGTTCCTGCATCAGCACCTATTGACCTGAAGTGTTGAAGTCCGGTGTTGTATGCACCAAACAGCAGAGCGGGTAACAGAGCAATAATCACGACGCTCATTGTCCGTTTTAGGTCGATACTGTCACGTACATGCGATCCTTTAAATGTCACTTTTTTTGGGACAAACAGAAAAGACTCTAATCCTTCAAATACCGAACGTAACTTTCCAAACCTTCCACCTTCTGTGAAATGAGGTTTGATTTTGTCTATCTTCTTTCTTAAGGAATTCATTATATACTAATATCTCAGGTTACTAATTCATCTCCTTGATCATCAGATCCAGCCCCTTTCTGACAATAGACTGAATCTCAATTTTAGAAGGACAAATAAATTCGCAGAGAGCAAAATCCTCTTCTGCAATCTCATATATTCCAAGATTCTCCATGAGGTCGATATCCTCTGCCAGAATGGCTTTAAGCAGTTGCATCGGATAAATATCCATTGGAACCACTTTTTCATATTGTCCGGTCATGACAAAAGCACGTTCCCCCCCGTGCAGGTTAGTATCCAGACTATAGCTTTTTCGCGGGATCAGGCTCGATGCAAATGTTTTGGAAAAACTAAATTTGTTAATACCGGGCATCATCCAACCGAAGAATTCATAATAATCGCCTTCAGGTATCACTGTCACTTGCGAATCGTAATACCCAATATAACCGTCAGGTTCAACCCTGGCACCGGTAAGGACATTACCGCTTATATATCTCAGATTCACTGCCTTGACATTATCTTTTACCAAATCCGATATTGAAGCGCCTGAATGTACCTTATAATACTGAGGATGCAGGACTTCTGATCCGGTAAGCGCTATGATCCTCTCATGATTATATATACCTTCTTCAAAAAGCCGTCCGATCGCAACAACATCCTGAAGATTAACAAACCACACTATTTCGCCTTTATTAATAGGATCAAGATGATGAATATGAACACCAACATTGCCGGCAGGGTGTGGTCCGGAAAAATGAGATATTTCAACTTCAACCGCTTTTTTAAATAATTCTGAGGAACCACCTTTACCATTAAGGACAAGATTGATTTTACCATCAGTAAGTTTCTTCAGAGCATTGATTCCACTTCTGAAAAGTGTTGCCGAAGAGTTATCCATAATAAAATTGTAGTCTGGCGCCAGCGGAGCAGTATCAAATCCGGAAATAAAAATTGCCTTTGGCACATCATTCGGATGTGCAACAATATGATATGGCCGTTGCCTTACAGCAGGCCATAACCCGGAAATGAGTAAGGTCTCTTTAATCTTTTCCCTGCTTAATCCTATCGGATCAGACTTTCCAAAATCAATGAATTCATCACCTTCTTTTTCAACAACAATCTCTAATAACTTACGACGATCGCCCCTTATTATTGACAGCACTTTACCGCTTACGGGAGAGGTGAACAAAATTTCAGGATGTATCTTATCATGGAACAGAGGAGTGCCTGCTAATACCTTATCTCCCGGTTTTACATTCAGTTTAGGGGTCAGACCGGGAAAATCAACCGGTTTGACACCATAGTAGGTCGATTGAACCTCAGCAGCAAGAACTTTCTCAGCCCCTCCCTTTAACCTGATGTCAAGCCCCTTTTTTAGTTTGACTGATGATGACATTTTAGAATATAATTAGAAATATTTCTTATCAGTTTGTTCTGTTAATAAATTAACAATAGAGTACAAAAGTATAAGAACCTGAACACAAATTATAAAATGTGCTAATTATGATACAACATTTTAATACATTTAATGTTTAAAAGATATTGGACTATATTCTCATGAGATTTTTTTTACTTATTATTTTCTTAAGCAACTTCCTTTCGGTACAAGGACAACAAAATTATCCCGATTCACTTCTATGTTCAAATCATATCTTTAATTCAAAGATAAAAACTGTACAACTCTACAAAGAGGGTTGGAATCTTTCTTATCCTATAATAAAACTGAACAGTACCGAAAAGTTAATTCTCAATTTTGATCTGCTTGATGATCAGGCTGAAACATACTATTATACTTTTGTACATTGCAATAAGGACTGGAAGAAATCTGATATTTTCCAAAATGATTATCTCGATGGATATGCAGAAAACCCTATAGAAGATTATGAGACATCTTTTAATACAACCGTTGGCTACTTTCACTATAAACTCAGTTTCCCGAACGAGAGGGTAAGATTAAGCCTGTCAGGTAACTATATCGTTGTCATATATCCTGTTGGCAAACCCGGAGAACCGGTAATAACACAAAAGTTTATAATAACAGAGGATGCTGTAAAAATTGACATAACAGCACACAGACCACAAATGACGAAAGATAACAATGCTAATCAGCAGGTCGACTTTACTGTGAATTACTCCGGACTAAACATCATTGATCCTTACAGGAATGTTTACGCTTTTATTCTTCAGAATGGCAGGTGGGACAATGCCAAAAGAAACCTCAAACCCGATTTTTATGGAAATAATGAACTTAAATACAATTCATTGTCTGATAAAAATATTTTTCCGGGAGGAAATGAATACCGTTATTTTGATATAAAAAGTATAAGATACCAGACTGAATATGTGAAGAGAATTGATTATGTTATCCCAAATTACAATGTTTATCTCTATCCTTCGGAAAACAGGGAATTTAAACCATATTTCTACTGGAAGGATTTCAATGGGAAATATTATATTGCTGTCCAGGAGGGTCAGAAACCCGACATTGATGCAGATTATGTGTACGTATATTTTACTCTTCCTTCAAAACAGATGATTTCAGGAGGAAAGATGTATGTGTCAGGCAATTTGAACAACTGGATTTTTGATAAAAATAATCTGATGGCATACAATCCTGAAAGAGGAGAATATGAATGTACGATGCTGCTGAAACAGGGCTGGTATAATTATGAATATGTCTTTCTGAAATATGGTGCCACCGATGGTACTGCAACCATATCCGAGGGCAGCCATTATGAAACCGAAAACGATTATATTGTGTTGATTTACTACAGGAATCCGCGCGATCGTTACGACAGGGTAATCGGCTCGGTTACTGCCAATACACTGAACCGACTCTCCAACTAATGTTTATCATGGGTGTCAATCCCGTGCTGCATATATACAGCATGCTTTAGAGTTTTCAGTATCTCGGTCATATACTCGTCAACAGCTCTTACAGATCCCGGAAGAGTATAAATAAGAGATTTGCCGATAATTCCGGCAACACCCCTGCTTAATAGTGCGTTGGGTTTTTCCGTTCCATACTTGATCCTGATAAATTCCATGATTCCGGGGATCTCTTTTGTAAGAAGAGGAGTAACCGTTTCAACCGTAATATCCCGTGGGCCGATACCCGTTCCTCCGGTTGTTATTACAATATTATAAATGCCGGAAGCACTCTTTAGCAGCTCCCTGAGAATAGTAGCATCGTCAGGGATCAGAGTTAGATTAATATTAAATTCCCAGTTAACTGAAGAAAAATATTCTGATATTTTTTCCCTTATTCTGGGTCCGCTGAGATCCTCATACTCACCCTTGTGAGCTCTGTCGCTGAGAGTAATGATAAGTACTTCAAATTTTTCAGGAAGGTTCATTTCTTGATTTTTTCAGTGAGACCGATATTATCAATAATCATTTTCTTATCGACTGCCTTACACATATCATAAACTGTCAGAAGTGCAATGCTTACAGCCGTTAATGCTTCCATTTCAACACCCGTTTTACCTGTACAACGTACCTCGCTTTCGACACTCACTCCGGTGCTATCAACAACAACATCAACTTTAACATTATCAAGAACAATATTATGGCATAACGGGATGAGTCCGGACGTTTGCTTGGCTGCACTGATCCCTGCGAGCTGAGCCACAGTCAGAACATCACCCTTCTTCAGCAGATTATCTTTAATGAGTTTAATGGTTTCAGCCTCAAGAATTATGTGGCCGCTCGCTTTGGCGATTCTGAGTTGATTCTCTTTATCACCAACATCGACCATAACAGCTTTACCTTTTTTGTCGGTATGTGTCAGTTTATTCATAATCGGTTAACCTCCTATATTATAAAATGCACCAGTCTCGTTTTTTGATCCGCATTCAGGTTTTAATTCAACTGCCAGCTTTATTGCTTTCTCAAAACCAAGTTCCCTGATGTCAAATTCGATATTATTAAAAAGACATGGCTTGAGCTTCCCGTTTGCAGTTAATCTTAACCTGTTACACAATGAGCAGTCGCCTCCTGTGCCGCCATCGACCATTGAAAAATGTCCATTAACAAGGTCCATCTGTCTTATATATCTTATTTCCAAGTTATTATCTTTACAAAAACGGGTCACAGCCTTTGCTTCTTCCTCCTCTTTTGATTCTTTTATTACACAATTTATTTTAACAGGAATAAGTCCGGCATTTTTTGCAGCATTAATACCTTCAAATACATCAATGATATTTCCTGTCAGGGTAATTGTTTTAAATTTCTCAGGATCTATAGTATCAAGGCTGATATTAACTCTTTGCAGGCCTGCTGCCCGGAGTTCGTCTGCAAACTGTTTCAGAAGCACGCCATTTGTTGTCATTGAGAGATCCCTGATACCTTTAATCTCCGAAATCATTCTGACCAGTGTTGTAATTCCCTTTCTGACAAGTGGTTCACCTCCGGTTATCCTGACTTTCGTTACGCCGTTTTCCACCGCAACTTTAGTAAAGTTTGTAATCTCATCGAACGAGAGTATATCTTCATGGCGGAGAAGCTGAATACCTTCTTCCGGCATGCAATAAGTACATCTCAGATTACACCTGTCAGTAACCGAAATTCGCAGATAGTTAATATTTCTGTTAAATCTGTCGTACACTTACTATTTCTCCTTTATCAATTGTTTTTGTCCCTGCTTTCACCGCAAATATACCATCTGCATCAGGCAGCGCTGAAATATGTGCAGATCCGTGAAAATCGACCGGCATAACTTCCATTTTTTCGGTAATAATAACAGGGACCCATCCCATTCTGGCCGGTGATTTTCTTTCAAACCGTACAGCCATTGGCAGTTTTTGTTCGGTGGGTTTCCAGTCATAACCCATCATCTTGTTTATTAATGGTCTTACCAATGTTTCGAACTGAATAAATGAAGAAACCGGGTTTCCCGGCAGGCCAAAAACCAGAGTCCCAGGATATACACCAAAAGTTGTCGGTTTACCGGGCTGGACATTAACTCTTGAAAAAAGGATACGGACACCTGCTCTTTCGAGGACGGAAGGGACAAAATCAAAATCACCCATTGATACGCCACCTGTAATAAGTACCAGATCGCTTTCAGAGATTGCACGTTTTATGATATTATATGTCTCCTCTTCATCGTCCCTGGCAATTCCCAAATATTTTCCATGGGCACCGGCACGTTGTACCTGCGCCATTAGCTGGTAAGCATTGGTATTCCTTATCTGAGAAAGACCGGGTTTTTCAGAGGGTTCCACCAGCTCATCACCGGAACTAATGACAGCCACTACTGGCATCTTACTGACAATGACAGAAGTACAACCGACAGATGCCATAACAGCGATATCCTGTGGTTTTATCAGTTTACCCGATTTAAGGACGAAATCCCCGTTTTTGATATCCTCGCCCTTAATAGAAATGTTTTCCTTGGTAAACGATCCGATATATCTGACCTTTCCTGAGTGAAGTATCAGAGAATCCTCAACCATGAAGACCAGATCTGCACCTGCGGGGACAACTGCTCCTGTCATTATTCTGGAGCATTGGTTTTCAAAGATTGCATTTTGTGGCTGCATCCCGGCAGCAATTGTTTCAATAATTTCCAGGTCAGCTTCCAGATCGGCTTTCCGGCAGGCAAATCCATCAACAGTTGCTTTATTAAAAGGAGGAATATCCATGTCACTTGTGATATCCCCTGCCAGCACCCGGTTTAGCGAATCAATAAAAGAGACAGATTCAGTACCAGTGCTGAATGCAGAATTTATTACTGTTTTATAAGCTTTCTCAAATGTTATTATCTCCATACTTTTGTCTTTTAAAAACCCACTCCTAACCCCTCCATGGAGGGGAACTTTTAAATTACTTTTTACTTTTGCCCTTTTACTTTTGTCTTTTTACTTTTGTCTTTTGTCTTTAAACAGTTCCCTTCAGAGCAACAATCGCTTTTGAAGGAAAACTCATCCACACTTCTTCTTCCTCAACAAATCTTAGTTTTTCAAAAACCGGGGTAAGTATGTTAACATAAAACAGATCACCTGCATCCAGTGTTATCTCCATCCCAAATTCCGAAGGTATTATTTCCGTTATTTTCCCTTTAATTATGTTATGTCCGGTATCCTCCGGCATCTCCTTTGTAAGGACAATCGAGTCACTTTTAATTATGAGCAGGCCATCTTTACCCCTGTTTTCACCTTCAAGTTTAAACATGACATTGTGCTTAGTGATTCCTGACAGGATGCCTTTCTCCCGTGTAATTTCAACCCTGAAGAAATTTCTTATCCCGGCATACCGGGCAACAAATCTGTTTGATGGATTTTTAAATACCTCATCAACAGAACCTTCCTGAATTATCCGGCCATTATGAATTACTCCGACTCTTTTGGCGAGACTAATAGCATCGTTGTAATCGTGTGTTACATGAATTATTGTCTGACCGGCTTTGTTAAGATTTCTCAGCAGCCGTTTCATATCGTCCTTAAGCGATGCATCAAGTGAAGAGAGAGGTTCATCAAGCAGCAAAAGCCGTGGTGAAGTAATCAGCGTTCTTGCAAGTGCAACTCTCTGCAACTCACCACCCGAAAGTTTTTCCGTATTGCGTTCAAGAATATGTTTAATATTCATTGCAGTGGCTGCTTTTTCCACCTTTTCAGCAATACTTTTCTTATCTTCTTTTCTTGCTTTCAGAGGATATGCTATATTCCCGAAGACAGTCATATGAGGGAATACGGCATAATCCTGAAACACAATACCAACTTTTCTGTCCTGAATTCGTCGTCTGGTAATATCCTCATTATCAAGCATTATAGTGCCGCTGTCAGGATATTCCAACCCGGCAATCAGTTCCAGAAGCTGAGTCTTTCCTGACCCTGACCTGCCAAGAAGAACATAATACTGGCCTTCGGGTATTTCGAGGTTAATATCCGTAAGGGCAAAATCGCCAAGTTTGCGGTTTATATCAGTCAGTTTCAGCATCAATATTTATATGTTTCTCTTTTCTTTTTGAAGAGACAAGACGTAATGCAATAAAAAACAGCAAAGCAACCAGGATAAAGAAGACTGATGCCGGCCTTGCATAATTAAGTCCGTATGAATTAAATCTTTCATAGATGAGGACTGGGGCAATCATAGGATGGTAAGCAATAATCACAACAGCACCAAATTCACTCATTCCCCTGGCAAACATCATGACGAATCCCGTAGTAATGCTGCGCCAGGCAAGAGGCAATGAAATTGTGAAAAAGACTTTTGACTGGCTGGCTCCAAGATTAAGTGCGGCCTTTTCAAGTCTTTCCGGTACAGCAGCAAAACCGTCGCGGGCAGCATTTATCAGGAAAGGAACACTCACAAAAGCCATTGCCAGCGCTATTCCGGAAGGATGATTAACAAGGTCAAGTCCCACTGAGGAAGCCGCTTTCCCCAGAAAACCATCACGGGAAATAAATCCGAGCAGTGCGATACCGGCAGCTGTGTGAGGAAGTACTACAGGAAGATCAATTATCCCCTGAACAACATTCTTCAGAGGGAATTTTTTCCGGGCCAGTAACCAGGATAGAGGAATTGCCCCCGCTGCAAAAAAGAGAGTAGCGGCAAACGAAACCCAAAGTGTTAACCAGACACTTTGTTGAACCTCCTTGTCTTTTATTGTTTCAAGAAACTGAGCCCCTCCGGTATGAATAAACATACCAGCCAGGGGTGCAAGAATAAACAACAGCACCAATGATGACAAGACCATCAGAATCCAGGTAAATATGCTGTTCCGACTCATTATTAAATCAGTTCTTTTTAGTGTCCTTCAAATATTTCAACAATTTTGCAGGCAGTTTATCAACCTGTTCTGTACTAAAGGGTATAATTGGTTCTTGTCCGTTATTTTTAAAGATGTTCATTCCCTCCGGGCTGAGCATAAATTCCAGAAAATTAATAGCTTCTTCTTTCTGCGGAGCATTGTCGAGGACAGTTATGCTGTAATTAATATAATCTGCGATGACCTTCATTTTAGTACCTGGTTTACTACCTGCAACATCCATACTGACAGATGTATAGATATCATTTTTTGAAGGATCAGAAAGATTTATCTCCTTAGGCAGTTCAATATATTTCAATCCATGCTGAATTGCAACTGATTTATACTGAAACATATAATCAATGGCATTCGATTCGAGCAGAGCTACAAGGTCAACTTCCTTCGGACGAATATATTCCCTGTTCTTGGATAGCATTTTCTCAGTGAGTCCCGGTTTGTTGTAATATTTTTCTGCCAGCATGAAGGTAAAAACTGTCCGGTATCCACAAGGGTCAGAATCAGGATCAGAACGCGAATAGATGACATCCTCCCTCTGAAGGATATCCATCCAGTTATCAGAATTAAGTTCTCCGGAGTATTTAGATTTTTCCTGACCTGCAATAACAATTTCATTGGTAGCAAATCTTATACTCCAGCTTGTATAATCAGGAATAAGAAGCTCATTAATAACAAAATAGTCTGATGAAGCAATAATGTCGCATGGCTTTTTAAGCTCAGTTATCTTCCTGGCACATACAAGGCTTCCGGCGGGTTCAAGCAATATTTTGATCCCGGGGTTTTTCCTTTCATATTCATCTTTAAGCTGCCTGAAAGGAACCGACAGACTGCCTGCATGAAAGACCATTATCTCTTTTGATTTTCCGGAATGTGAATTTCCGCACCCGGACAAAAGAAAAATAGCGAGAATCGGAAGAAGCAAAATCTGTCTCATTTTCTGTCGGACAATTTATTAAGGCGGTTAAAAAATGTTTTTACGGTATCATGAACATCAAGGTCGAGGTCCCTTTTCAGATTGCTATATGCCTCGGTAAGTTCTATTCCTTCCTGTGTAAGATCTGTTTTCCCACCTGCTTTCCCTCCGCGGTGTTTCCCTACAAGTTGAAATCCCAGAACATATTCTATTTCCCGCAGGAGACCCCATGCTTTCCGATAGCTTATGCCCATATTACGGGAAGCGGCTACTATCGACTGCTCCTTCTTAATTTCAGTAAGAAGAGTGAAGCCCTCTTCATTAATTACTATGTCATCCTCCTTTGTTACAAGCTGCAACTGTTGTTTCAGGAAAATATCATAATATTTTGAACCTTTGGGACCAGCCATGGAAAGTTAAAAGTTAAAAGATAAAAGTTAAAAGTAGGGACATGCAATTGCATGTCCATGATATTCACAAAATCATTGATCTTAATAATTTTAGGCAAATGTAAATCTTTTGCATATCGGTTCTGCAAAACGGACCTAAAAAAGTTTGTGACTGAATTTTATTAGCTTAATGTTTCGTAAAAACAAATTTAAATTTGAAATAATAACCGCAATAGGATGAAGAGCCCTGATAAATCGTTAGCAACCTTTTTATCAAGATGTTTACATCTTATACGGGTTTTGTCTAAGGCACAAATAAACGCAACCGATAATGATTATTGAGGCGTAAGGGGTAAAGCTTTAAGATTAAAAATCTATTTTCCATCAATCTCATCTGTTAAAACTGGATTAATACTCTTCTTGTTTTATTGAGAACATTTCTTAGAAAAGAGGGTTTTAAGGTAGGGTATATCTATATTAAAACGGAATATAACAGAAAGGGAGAAAAGCAGGGTACTCCTGATCAGAATTAACTGTTGTGTTATTAACTTTAAAGAAAATTTGGTTTGGCAGCAAGACAAATTAATAATTCAGAAAACGGGATAATTGAGACAGGACGAATTTAAAGGCTTTTTTGAAATATACTTTGACCCTGTGCGAAGTTATATTTACTACAACTGTGGTGATGCTGACCTTGCGACTGATATTGCCCAGGAAGTATTTGTAACTGTATGGGAAAAGAAGTTTGATTTACAGGACAAGAGGATAAAAGGTCTCTTGTACAAGATGGCAAAAGAGATGTTCATTTCCAGATACAGAAGAATGATGGTTGAAAGAAGATACATTGAGTCAATCAGATTTGATTATGAGGAGTTACCAGCTGATACTGATATCGAATACAGTGAGATGAAAGAACGATATGAAGCTGCACTGGCGCGACTTCCAGCTAATCAACGAGAAGTGTTTCTTATGAGCAGGAACGAGCAGCTCAAATATTCTGAAATAGCCGAAAGGCTTGAGATTAGTGTTAAAGCGGTAGAAAAGAGAATGACAGGAGCATTAGCATACTTAAGAAAAGTATTAGATATTAATGATAAATAAGGGTGAACATATTAATAAGAATTTGAAGAGGACCGAAGAATCAATTGATCGCTTCAGTAACGGAACTATTCCCTGGAAAATGAGCAGAGAGGAGGTATGGAAAGAGATGGAGTCTCGTATAGGCAAGGAACCCGTATCCGGGTTGTTGAAAATAAGATCTGCCTGGATACGTTATAGTGTGGCAGCAGTGATTCTTATTCTTTTAGGAATATCTTCTTTCATCAGGTTTTATACCCGATCCTACACCACAGAGACCAGCCAGCAATTGGAAATTGTGCTTCCTGACAGGTCGAAAGCAAGCCTTAATGCAAGTACATCTGTCAAATACCTCCCTTACTGGTGGCGCTTTGCAAGAAGAATTGAACTTAAGGGCGAAGCATTCTTCACTGTTGAAAAAGGAAAGAAATTCGAAGTTATTTCTGCCTTGGGGCATACAATAGTAGTTGGTACAAGTTTCAATATTCTATCAGTTGATGATGTATATGAAGTGACATGTGTAACAGGAAAGGTTAAGGTTATTTCAAAAGCTACAGGAGATGAGGCCATTCTCACCCAGAACCAGAAAGCTCTACTTGTCAGCTCAGGCAGGTTTAACATAGATTATGAGGTAAATGCAGTGGAATCAACTGCATGGACAAGGGGAGAGTTCTATTTTACTTCTGCTCCTCTGACAGAGGTTTTCAGGAAGATAGAGCTCAGGTATGGAATAACAATCGAATATAAACAAAAAGACAATTTATTTTACACCGGATATTTTAAAAAAGACAAAAAGGTTGAGAATATTCTAAATTTGGTATGCCTGCCTTTTGGTATGAAATTTGAGGAAACCTCAGATCGAGTATACCAGATTATACTGAATGAATAACAGGAAGAAAATAACGCAATTTATATTCTTGTCTTTTATCCTTTTTCATCCTCTGACTGTATATCCTCAGGGGATATCATTGGATACGAAAAATCAACCTCTTAACTCAGTGCTGATAGGGTTAAGGAATAAATATGGGATTCAGTTATCATTCAATGACAGGCAGTTATCACGATATACTATATCAACAGACACAACCTTTGTGGATCAGGAAGAAGCATTGAAGTGTTTGTTATCGGAACTTCCATTTGCTCTATCCAGAAGCGGAGATGTTTTCATAATTTCCTCTTCTAATAAACAGGAGAACATTGTTAAATACCTGGTTAGCGGTCAGGTTCGTGACCGTGTTTCTAAAGAATCCCTGCCCTTTTCCCATATTTTGTTCAAGGACAAATGGCTGGAAACCGATTTCCTGGGACAGTTTTCCTGTCAGACCCAGGAGCAACCACCATACAACCTGAAGGTCTCATACCTGGGTTATTATGGTCTCGATACCCTTGTCAATTCCGGGGCTGGCCTTATACTTGACCTGGAACCTTCAGATATAGCTATTGAAGAGGTTGTTATATATGGTAGGAATGTTGAAAAATCGATAAACAGCGGAAGAAATACCGGGGAGATCAAAATTAACCACAAGATTACACAGTTTCTGCCCGGAAATGGGGATAATTCAGTTTTTAACCTGCTCAGGTTACAGCCTGGGATATGTGCTGCCGGAGAACTGGCCAATGATCTTATTATATGGGGGAGCTATGAGGGACAGAGTAGGGTCCTCTTTGATGGATTTACAATATTCGGTTTGAAAAATTTTAATGATAATATAAGTGCTGTAAATCCTTTTTTAGCAAAAGATATCAGGGTGTTAAAGGGAGGATATGGTCCGGAGTATGGTGAGAGAGTAGGCGGGATAGTAGATATTACCGGAGTAGAGGGGGCAAGGGAGTCACCTGATGTGAAGCTTTCTCTGAATAATTTAACTCTCAATGGTTATCTGAGTGTCCCTGTGGCAGAAAAGAATTCATTTGTTATGGCCTTCAGGCAGACCTATTATGATCTATATGAATCCTCCAGGCTGAGCTTTTTCTCAGGACCTGGTAGAAATGGCACAAATCCAGGCAAAGGAGTAGATCTTAATGTTTATCCCGATTATCTTTTCAGGGATGTTAACCTTAAGCTTTCGGGTGAGACAGATAAGGGTGATAACTGGCATATGAGTCTTTTTACCGGAAGTGACAGGTTTTCTTATATTGCAGAGGATGAAACATCTTTAGATTATATTTACAATTCTGCAGATGAAAAGAATATCCAGAATGGGGGGGCCCTTTTCTATAGTAAAAAGTGGAAGAGAGGAAGTACTACACAGGCAACAGCATCATATTCAGGGGCTTTTAACAGTAGTAAGGATGTTACTGAGGTAAAGAGCCCAATAGATAGTAATATCGTCTTCAATAATGACAACCTTAGAGAAACCTATATTGACGAAGTAGATATAAGGATTGACCATAAGCAACCTCTATCGGGACATCATACCCTTGAATTTGGGGGGGGGGTAATATTTGACAAGGTAAAGTTCAGGGAAGATACTTCTGGCATTGAGATTGTGAATAGCCTTGTCAGTACCCCCATATTTCAGTGGTATAGTACAGATATTATCCACCTTGGAAAAAGAGTGATCCTCAGACCTGGTGTCAGGGTTGACTATCCTTTTAATATTTCTAAGTTGTTCATTCAACCAAGGATTTCTCTGACAGTTGATGCAACAGATCATATCAGGATAAATTCTTCAGCAGGTCGGTATAATCAGTTCATGGCCCTGAACTCAGTGATCGATGAAAGCGGTAACTACAGGTATCTATGGACAGTTTGTGACAATGATAAGATATCTGTTCTTTCCTCAAATCATTATGTAACAGGAATCTCTTATTCATTAAATGATTTCGAGATAAGTGCAGAAGGTTATTTCAAGACTACAGACGGGCTTACCAGATTTGTGAATTCAAGGGATGAGAGAAATATATATCAGGGAAAAAGCAGAAGCATGGGATTGGATGTTTTTGTGAAGAAGGAATTAAATGGAAGTACTTTCTGGATTTCATATTCTCTCAGTAGAACCAAGGAGTATTTTCCCTATTTTCTTAACGATATATACAGAAGGGCACTGCATGACCAGTTACACGAGGTTAAACTTGCCGGCATAATTGATCTTGAACCATTTTATCTATCAGGAAACTGGGTTTACGGTTCCGGATTCTATATCCCCAATCCATTTATGTTTAATAGGCAACCAGGAAAACCATACAACCGGGTGGATGTTTCAGCAGTATATCGATTGTCAAAAAAGAAATATCTGTTTGATGCCGGAATGTCATTACTTAATGTATTCAATACAGAAAATATTAAATATTCTAATTTTACTAGGATACCCGTAACTGGACCAAGCCAAGTTAGTATCCATGCTGAAGCTGTACCTCGGACACTCACACTTTTCATAAACTTTTCATTCTGAAAACAGGCCAGGCAGATGTAATTCTATTAAATCTTAAAGAGTTTAATTCTTACCCTTAGGGTAACGCTGTATCTATTCGGTATAATGAAGGATGTTAGATTGATTTTCAACAAACCACATCCATAATATTTCAAAGAAAAAAGTTGTAATAAATTGAAAATGTTTGGCTTATAGATAAATCCAATTGAAATTGAAATTGAGATTAAAATTAAAATTTATGAAAGGCAAAAAGAATTATTTAAGATCAATTTCGGTTCTTGGGATGGCAATAATGCTCTTATTCAGTGGTTGCGAAAATAATGTGGAAGAAGGGATGAACATCATTGATACATTATCCTCTGACAGCAACTTCTCAACTTTGGTTGCCGCTTTGCAGAAGGCTGAGGTAACAAGTTATTTGGAGGACTACAGTTCATTCACTATTTTTGCCCCAACAAATGCAGCCTTTGATGAGCTCTTTAGCAATCTTGGAGTAAGTAGTATTAAGGATATTTCATCTGAGTATCTCGACTCCATTCTTTATTACCATATACTCTATACCGAACTTACGTCCTCTTTATTTGTAAATGGTTATATAAGTACCCTGAGTGCAGGTCCGGATTTGCAAGGCATAATCATGCTAATAAATGCAACAGAGTCAACACTTAATAGAGATGTCAATATCACTGATTTTGATATTATGGCTTCAAACGGAATAATACATGTCATCGATAAAGTCCTTCTTCCTCCGACTGTTTTTGATATCACCATCCAGAACGGAGACTTTACGCACTTTGTTGAAGGCCTTAATGAAGCAGAACTCGATTCTATTCTTAACGAAACAGGTCCATATACAATATTTGCACCAACAGATGCAGCTTTTGAAACTTTATTCACCGACCTTGGAGTTACAGGAATAGCTGATCTGACAAAAGAGCAGTTGATACCTATCCTTCAGAATCACATTGTAAATGGTAATTTGAGATCCACCGATCTGGTTTCCGGGTATGTTTCAACTCTTAACGGGGATATCTTAGTTGATATCGGCACATCTGTCGTAATAAATAGCTCTACCAATGTAATTGAATTTGACCTGCAAGGCAAAAACGGAGTGGTACATGTGATTGATGAGGTTCTTATTCCAGGTAAGAATTAAACTATTACTTTAACACTGGATCATGTTTTATAAATAGCATATGATAATTTTTTAATGATGAAATTAATTAAAAGGTACTTCAGGGTAGGGTAGAACTGTTTTTTTTCGGATTATAGTTGTGAAGTATCAATTATTACTAACATAAGATAAAATTAATTATGAAAAATTTGTTATTTCTTTTAGCAACAATTTTTATGGCTGGCTTAATATCCAGCTGCAATAAAAGCAGCGAAAGTCAGTCAGGTGATTTTACAATTGCAGAGGATGAGGTTTTCCTTCTTAAATCAACAGAGGCAACTGACCAGGTAATTAATGCAGCATCATTTGGAGGACATATGTCCGCACCATGTACTAAAGGGGAATTCCCCCGCTTTTTCCCCTTTAAAAATTTTCCTGACTGTGCTGTCGTTACTGTAAGTAATGGTGGCTTCCCAAAAGAAATTATTATTGACAACGGAGATGAATGTGTTTCAGGAAACGGACTTGCTATGTCAGGTAAAATAACTATCACTATATCTGATACTATCATTAACGAGGGAGCCACAATGACTGTTATTTTTGATGGGGTCACAATCGGGGGCAAAACCATTAATAAAGAGGAAACCGTAACCAATGAAGGTAAGAACGAAGCCGGAAACTGGATCATCTCAAGTTCTTCAATTACAACTATCACTTATGATGATGGCCATGTAACAACAAGGGACTTCACGGAGAAAAAGGAGTGGATAAACGGCTTCCTTACACCTGAATTCACTGACGACCAGTTCTACCAGACAGGCGGTGGTACTATCACTGTTGACAATGAAATAATATTCTCCCGCACTATTAAAGAACCACTCTATACTGATCGTTCATGCAGGTATATTTTAAGTGGCATTGTTGAAATTACCAGAGACGGTGAGACAATGGCTATCGATTTTGGGGATGGGGAGTGTGATAATATAGCAAATGTCACAAAAAATGGAGTAACTGAGGAGATTGAACTTAATAGCGGCCATTTCAAAAATGGGGACAAGATGCCAAACAAAAATTTTAAAAAGCCGAAAGGTTGGTGGTAGAGTATTACTTGAAGAAAGAGGGGGGGTTAGTTGATGGTAAAGGGATTGGCCCAATAAGGGCCGTTCTTTTATTATAATGCAAGGTATCTACCTATTTATACCTAAATACAGCACAACTAATTAACAGTTAATTTCAGCATTTCATATATATTTTCTGATATTGACGATAAAAACTTTGAAATTAGATTATTCCATGACATAACTTCTTAAGATTAAGGGATGGATAGATTCATCCACATTATAGAGGTATTTGTGGGTAAATAAACTGAGTTAGTCTATTCTCTTTGTATGTTGAAGCAATTTATCATAGCTAGTTCTCTGTTTGAAGACGTAAAAAAATCAAAATCAAAAAGTTCAGTACCTGCTTTTAATCTTTTTGAAAATCAAATAGGGTATAAATAGACTTTATTGAATAATGATTATAGAGTTGAATTTAATAAGAAATAATTATCCAAAAATTATCAGATTATGACAGTCATTAAGTTTCATAAGTCTATTGTCCTAATTGTTATCCTTTTTCTTATTATTGGTATAACAGGCAACATTTATTGCCAGACAAAGAAGCCCGTTACATTTCAAGGCAGGATTATAACTACTAAAAATAATCAGGGTGTTCCGAATGCATCAATTGTTGTGAAAGCTACGGGAAATGGAACCATTGCTGATGAAAATGGATTCTTTACTATTGAAATACCAACAGATACGTCAACCATTTATATTTCCAGCATTGGATACCATCCCAGAGTTATTAAAATCAGAACATCTTCAGACTTCAATCCTTTCTCTATTAAAATGGAAGAAAATACACAGTCGTTAGATGAAGTGACGATTGTTGCAGAAAAAGAGCGTATTATGAGGGTTTCGAAGGATATTAGTACTATTAAAATGTCACCTAAATTTGTTGCCAGATTGCCAAATATGGGTGAAGTGGATATAATGAGGTCTTTTCAGTTACTTCCCGGAGTGAGCGCAACAAATGAAACATCTGCCGGACTTTATGTGAGAGGGGGTACTCCGGATCAAAATCTTATACTTTTCGACGGTATGACCATTTATCATGTGGATCACTTCTATGGTTTTTTTAGTGCGTTTAATGCAAATACTATCGATGATATTGAACTAATGAAAGGAGGTTTCCCGGCAAAGTATGGTGGTAGAATTTCCAGTGTAATGGAAATAACCGGCAAACCTGCCAATTTAACCAAACTCAATGGTATGGTAACGGTGAGCCTCCTGAGTGTTAATGCTGCGATTGAAGTTCCAATAGTGAAAGAAAAACTATCCTTGCAAATCGCTGCCAGGCGCTCCTACACTGATATTATCCGTACGGGCCTTTATAAGAAAATTTTCAAACTCTATTCCGATAACAGCCAGTCACAGCAATCCTCTATTCCAGGCGGTATGCGGATGTTTCAACAACAGGAACAACAACCCGATTTCTATTTCTATGACCTGAATTCGAAACTTACCTATAAAATAAATAAAAAACATACTATAGCGTTAAGCCTTTATAATGGAAAAGATAACCTAGACAACTCAAGAGATGCAACGAACAATTTTGGATTCGGAGGTACTTCTTCAGTAACTATCAGCTCCACCGATATTGCCAGTTGGGGTAACACTGGCATTAGCAGCCAGTGGAAAGCAGATTGGAACTCAAAATTCAACAGTTCGGTCTTTCTTTCGTATTCGAAGTATTTTAGTAACCGTAACCAGAATAATGGTACCACTGACTCTACCGGTTCAGTTGGTATGCAAATGAATACACTCGAAGATAATAAGGTACAGGATTTCAGTTTACGGATTAGAAACCAGTTGATTATTAATCCACACAACACCTTAGAATTTGGGTTTGAAAATACCTTCAATAACATTACATATTCCCTGGTTTTTAACGATACTTCAACAATGGTTGACAGGAATAGCAAGGGAAATCAATCAGCCATTTATCTCCAGGACAGAATAGCTTTACTGGATAAGAAATTAGAAATGAACCTTGGAATGCGGGTAACACATCAGAATATCACTGGTAAAATATTCTATGAACCTCGCGCTTCGTTATCGTATCAACTTACCAAAAATTTAAAAGTTGAATCGGCCTGGGGAAAATATTACCAGTTATGCACCCGGGTTATCCGCGAAGATGTGCTGCAGGGCAGTAAGGATTTCTGGTTATTAGCAGACGGTACTACCATCCCTGTAAGTTCATCAATTCACTATATTTTAGGGGCCAGCTATGAAAAAGGCGATTATTTATTCAATATTGAAGGTTATTATAAACCTATGGACGGTTTAACAGAATACACCTTACGTACCACAAGGAGCTTCAGACAAGCATCTGCCCAACAAGAATACTTCTTTAAAGGCTCTGGATATGCAAAAGGAATTGAATTTCTGGCACAAAAAAAGTATGGCCTCAATACCGGGTGGATCTCATACACACTAAGTGAAGTAAAAAACACTTTCCCCGACCTGAATTATGGTAAAGCATATTATGCATTGCACGATCAACCACATGAATTCAAAGCTATTTATAGCAGGAAGATCAAAAAATGGGATTTATCAGCAACTTTCGTTTATGCTACAGGTAAACCCTACACAGCCCCAGTAAGCCAGTACGAAGTCACGCTATTGGACGGTTCTAAGTATGAATACATACATGTAAGTGAAAAGAATTCGGTGCGTTTGCCAGATTATCATAAACTTGATTTGTCTGTCTCTTATAACTGGTCCAGTGCATTAGGTAGCGAAACCTTGTCTCTATCCATTTTTAATGTATATAATCATAAGAATATCTGGTATAAAAAATATGAAATTGCTGAAGACAATGTTACCGTAACCAATGTCAACTACTTGGGATTTACCCCTAATATCAGTTTTACCATAAATTTTAAATAAATAATATGAACACTCTTAGTAAAATAATAGGTGGATTGCTTTCAATACTCATCATAACCAGTTGTGAGGAAAATAATTCAGGAACAAACACCGACCGACTTGTGGTTCTTGAGGGATACCTGTACCAGGGAGAACCGGTCGATTCGATTCATTTAACACAAACTGTTTCGTTCGAAAGTGAAGATACCATCTATACTCCTGTAACCGATGCCCAGGTTGCAATTAAATGGAATGATAACCAGTATGTATTGCAAAACATTGGTAATGGGTATTACAGCTATACTGGCAGCGACTTACAGGTAATAGAAGACAATGGATATGCTATCTCAGTTCAATCCAATGGTCGTGAGATAACTTCAAAAACAACTGTTCCTAAGAAGCCGAAAGGTATCTTATTATCGGATAATGTTTTGTATGTGGATACTACCTTTTCGTTTGGACCTCCGGGTAATACCGAGGATGAAGGAATTACAGTTACCTGGGAAGATCCCGATAATGACTATTTTTTTATTGTAATTGAAAATACTGACCCTGATGCAGCTGATATTGTATTTGGCAACGGCCAATTTCCCGGAGGGATGCAACCTCCCGGCAGGATGTTTAGGATAAGGTCTGAACCATTTAAGAACAATACCTACACAATAAACTCAAGGTCATTGGAAAAATATGGGGAACACATGATAAAAGTATACCGGGTAAACCAGGAGTATGTCGATTTATACGAAAACCGGCAACAGGATTCGCGTAACCTGACTGAACCACTTACCAATGTAGTTAATGGTTTAGGCATTTTTACAGCATTCAATTATCAAGAAGCCTTTTTTCTTGTTGAAAAGAAATAATGAGGCTATCATCTTGTTTTAAAAAGCAGGTGTTAGACAAAAAATATGACTGGTGATTGAATGAGCGAGAAAATAATGCCGGAATTCATTATCCATAAATGAGCCTTCGGGTGATAATTTTATTGTAAACCTATTTCAGGACAAGTCACCTTAGCTACATAAAAGAATTTTAATTTTTTTCTCAATCCCACATAAGAAAGAAGATTTTTTATAATATGACACTTTTGTGGACAACACAGACCTAAATTAAAAACAAAGTATTCTTAACAAGACAATTAACAGGACCTAATATAGAATGCAATGTGTGGTTCTGTAAAACGGACTATAAAAATAGTAGAGAAGCACAAATTGTGTATCTCTACTATTTTTTTTCAGCGATTTGTAGTATTGTGGTTATTGTTTTCCAGTTTCTTGCAGTGCCAGTTACACCCATTTTCTTTTCGAAAAAGTTCGTGTATAATTTGGTCCTTCCAAAACCGTTCGGGCAGTAAATGAAGATTTCTTTACCGATAATTTTAAATTTATCCGGAGGATAGTCGATATCTATAACTTTTTGAATCTGAGCTTTCGTTGTTTTTTCATAAAGGAGCATTACTGCCATTTTTGATGGTTCAAAATTTCTTTCCTCAATGAAAGGATTGGCAGATATTAATTTCCTCATCTCCTCAACTGTTCTGATCAATACCGGAACATTATAATTGAATCTTTTAAGGATTGACCTTTCTATTGTTGAGGCAATTTCAGGAACAGGCACGTCATCCATACTACTGAAAATAACGTTTCCACTCTGGATATAAGTCTCTGCATCATTAAAACCCAGATTCTTATATAAAGCTGAAAGATCGGTCATTCTTATCGAATTATGACCGGTCATATTAACACCCCGGAGAAATGAGATATAAGTCTGCATCAAGATTTTTTCTGGCTCAACTGTAGCGATTTAGAAAAGAACAACTTGTCTCTTCTTTTGTTTAATGAAATTTACTGAAAATTTTTCACTACCTCAATTACTTCCGGTAGGTCCATTCCGATCTTTTTCAGGAACTCAATAGTTGGAACGCCATTATTATTCCATCCTCTCCTTTTATATACCGCATCGACAAGGCTTTCATACTGTTCTTCCCTGTACTTACGGATCAACTTCATCTTCTCCTCAGTGGTTTTTCCAACCGGATCAACTCCGGTTTTCTCTTTAAGCTGCTTGTCATAACGCTCTGCACGGGATTCGTACTCTTCCTTAGTAACCGGACCGGCTGCACGATAGGGTTGCCTGTCGTGAATACGTGTACCAAAGCCACGCCTGAGGTTAAATACCCTTTGAAAATTATATACCCGCTCAGAATCCTCCACCAACCGTTTCTTATCAAACTCGAGCCCCGTAACTGCCTTATATATAGTTACATAATTATCAACATGCTCAGGTACTTTAGCAGGCTCATCGCTCCGGGCATTGCTCTCGGGTTCAACATCGTTCCATGGGAGTTTGCAAAGGCCAACAAGACCGAACCAGGTGCGGAACATTGGGAAATAATGAAGAGCTTCAGCCTTATTTTCAAATGTCGGAATCTGGTTATTAATCATATCCATAAAGATAAGCCAGGCTTCATCATGTTGCGGACCCTTATTGGTGAGTGCAAAACCACCCTGTTGTGCAAGGGATTCTTTCGGCATGTACTGGGAGTACTCAAGTCCCTTGTTTTCCATTCCTATATCATTAAGGAATGATGGATCGCCCCATCCGTTTTTAATAAACAACTCTTTTATTTTACGGACTCCCGTTCCCGCTATCTTACCAAATCCTTCACCACGGGCAAGCTGGTGCAACATCTCGAGTGCAGCTTCCGAATTGCCAAAGTTAAGATCAAGTCCGCCCGTTCTCTCCATGTTGAGAATACCATTCTGGAAACACTCCATGATGAAAGCTGTGACGGTACTCCATGTAATAGTGCATATCCCGTATGTATCACAATAAAAGTTTGTTTCAATAACATATTCAGGATCAAATATTCCACAGTTTGAACCAAGTCCTGCAGCATTTTCATATTCAGGGCCATCGACAATTACTTTTTGACCTTTATAGGGACCTGTCTTTAGTATAAAATCATCGACCCCTTTGGTGCACGACATATTGCAGCCAATCCAGCAACCATCCGGAATATTCTGGGTGAAATGTCTTTTCCAGACTGATGAATCGATCTTATATGCATCGGGGTGGCTACCATATTTAAAGTTCATCACCGGAAGCAGATCATGGTCGTTCATTATCTCCATCAGGTGAGCTGTTCCGGTTTGCTTCATCTGGCATTGTTTGTCGTCGAGTTCGCGCATCTCCCTGTTGAATCTTTTGCCTCTCTCCATAATAGCCTCAAGATCAATGACATTATTGAGATTACCTTTCACACCGGGTATTTTACATACCAGCGCTTTAATTTTTTTATTACGAAATACGGTACCGATACCTCCCCTGCCTGCCTGCTTCAATCGTACCTTTTTCCTTTTTGGATCATAAAAGCTGAAGTTCAGCATTCCGATCAGAGAATGGTCAGCCGCGGAACCTGCTGATACAACTCCTATGGATTTTTTTTCATTATCATTGTCAGCAAAAATTTCTGTTAGCTGTTCTGCCAGAAGATGACTGTCGGTTGCCTCTGCAGGCGCCTCGAATATTTCAACATGATGGTTAATGCCATCAATAAAAACAATAACATCTTTGTCTGACTTACCCTGTATTTCAATAGCATCAAACCCTGAAAACTTCAGAAACGGTCCGAAAAATCCTCCCACATTACTGTCCATAACCGAGCCTGTCTGGGGTGACAAACTGACTACTAATGACTTCCCGGTTCCTGAGTACTGGGTTATCCCTCCAATTGGTCCTGAGGATATAATTATCTCATTTTCAGGGTCATCCCATTTAGTATCAGGTTTGGTGGCATCCCAGAGAAGCCTTAGCCCGTAACCCTTTCCACCAATGAATTTTTCTTTCATAACAGCAGGGACATTCTTCACTTTTATTTCAGTGGTCCCCACGTTTATATAAAGAATCTTGTCGGTATAACCTTTATCCAACGGGGTCCATTTATAATCCCGGCTTTTCAGGAGTTTATGCTGGTCTTTTATTGACTTAATGTCCATATTCCGGATATTTAGCTTAGTACCTTTCAGCGTTTCGCCGTATTCAAAGGTATGACATTCAGATGAGCTACAACATGATATTAATCAATATGCTATGTGAAGCATATCGTTATTACAATGTTGTAAGATTAAATTTGACTAAATTTGAATCGAAAATCCTGATGAAAATGGAATGATAGATTAATCATAAGAATGATGAAGATAATATTAAATAACAGGGAAGAAGAATTCGGGAAGGAGACAATCAGTGTAAGTGAAATGCTTATCCTGAAAAAGTTTTCCTTTAAAATGAGAATAATAAAGATAAATGGCATTTTAATTGCAAAAGAAAAGTACGATTCCACAATTATACATGATGGTGATGATGTTCAGATGCTTTATCTCATGAGCGGAGGTTAAAAAATAAATTGTAGGTTTGTACCATTATGATCAGGTTTGAATTTATAGACAAAATACCAACAGTATTCAGGAATAAATACCTTCTGACTATCATTATTTTCCTTGTCTGGCTTTTACTTTTCGACTCAAACAATCTTATTGCCAGATACAAGGAGATGAGGGAGTTACATAAACTAAAAACTGAAAAGGAGTATTATATTAAACGCATAGAGGTTGACAGGCAGAAGCTTTACGAATTAAAAACAGACAATCACAATTTAGAGAAATTTGCGAGGGAACAATACCGCATGAAAAAACCCGATGAAGATCTCTATATTATTCTTACTCCTCAGGAAGATCGCAGAATTACAAGAAAAAATAACTAAGAGGTTTTTTCCAATTCCCTGTAATAGAGAAGCAGGTTGAGAGGTTCTTTTGATTTAAAATTAATCCCGGTATTTTCCAACAATTCTGAAGCAGAAACATCAACCGGTTTTTTTTCAAAAATTTCTATATGAACCAAATTCAGATATTTTACTATTCTGAACATGTTAAACCATCCGAAAAACCGTTTTCTAAATGAAGCTAAGCCTGAAGTATTATTCTTAATCTCCATTATTTTCCCGATCCACTCTATTTCGTCAATAAAATACTTCAAACCCGTAGGAAATGATTTGTAACACTCTGGCAATTCTTCAGGAGTAAGGTGATAAAATTTTTCTGTCATTCCGAAAAAATAGCGTAGTTCCTTAAAAGCCAGCATATTATATGTAAAAAGAGTCGGACTATTCTCGTCAGAAAGTTTTCCGATAGAAGCACCGGTACCGAACGGGACTCTTGATGAAGCTCTGGGAGAGGGATATACTGTTGTGGAATTGAGATTAAAATAGCCTCCTGCAGGAACCAGCTTCTGAATAAAGTAAAAATCCTCTCCTGCCTGCCGCCTGTTCATACCTCCTGCTTTGACATATTGCAGTGCTTTTACTGCAATGGCTGAACCAACAGTATGAAAAACATATGGAAAGCCTGAATAGGCCAGCCCCTGGAAATAATAGCGAAGGTGCAACTCATATAAAGTGATATAATTATATATATTTTCCGGGAAATCATTTCCTGCCAGAGGATGCTCAAAATAGATTGAGCAGGCTGTCCGGTCTTTTTTATTCAATAATTCATCACAAACAGATACAAAATAATTCTTCTCAACCTGGCAGTCAGCATCCAGGTTAAGAATGATTCCGCCCGGGTTATCCAGACAGTTGAAGCGACGCACAGCTTCATCCATCCCGGTTTTTCTTGCAAGTCCGACACCCCAATCGCTTATTGCCTGATGATCTGCGATAAAAGCAAAAAGCCGGAAGAAACAATTGCTGTTTTCTTTCTTCCAGTTTTCAATATTTTTTATGGTTGTTTTATTATTTTCTATACTCTCCTCAACAGCATCTAAAGGAGCATTTACAACAATAATAACTTCAGCATTACATTCCGGTTCGCTACATAATGCGAGGGAATCGAGTAACTTACATATTCCTGGTTCGTTATATGCAGGTACGACAATAATTATACCTGTCTGTTTATCAGGTGCCTCTTTGATTATTTCAGGGAATAATGCCCTTTCTTCAAGATAGGTTGAGGCGAAACCCATTGGTTTTTACTTTTTTTCTACCTGATACTTTTTATTAATAGCATCAAGTACCTTTTGTGTTATATCCAATGATTTGTCGCTGTACAGTACAACACTGCCAAAGCTTTTCCCCAGAATGTACTGGTAGTTGTATTCAGATCTGTTTTCCCCGAGAAATTTAGTAATATATTCAAGTATCTGACGATTCATTACCTGTTCTTCTTCCATGAGATTTGATTGCAGTTGATCGCGAAGATTTACCAATTCCTGTTGCTGCTGAAGAAGAGACTGCTCCATTTGTGCCGCAGTAGCCCTGGTTACGAGTCCTTTACTCACCTTATCCTGATAATCTTTTGCACCCTTCTCATATTGACTTCTCTTGGAACTAAGTTCTGCTTCGGCGCTTTTCTGCTTTGACATCAACTCATCCCGTCTATCTAAAAACATATCAAATTTGAAAATAACTGAATCAACATTAATATATGCAATTCCCTCAGACGGGATTCCGGTAACAGAACCTGATATGTCACTTTTTTTATTCTTTTTGCCTCCTGTAAAGTGCAGAAAATAGAGGCCAATAACAGCTAAGAACAGAACAACATACAGAATTACAGAGAGTTTCTTCATCACAGATTAAATTTTTATTAAACATTAGTCAGGCGCAAATATAAACAAATAAATAAATGAGGCTACTTCAAAGAGATAATTTTAAGCCGGTCGCTCATCATAAACTGAGGACATTTTTAAGACATAGCATTGGAAAAAATGGTTGCATTATCTGAAAAATATATTTAAAATAAATAAATTCATGCGGTTTTCATGTTTTCTGAATGACAAAGGTCATTAAAAAATGAATTGATATCAGTTTAATTAGCATTTTTAAAAAGAAAAAAGAAAATTTTACTTTATCAGAAGCAAATTCATATTATGTTCAACAAATTCATTGCGGCAATATTGCCCTGGTTCCCGAAAAAATTTATCTGGATATTTTCAAGAGCTTATATATCCGGTGAAACACTTGAAGATGCAATGCGTGTATCTAAAGATCTGAACAGCAAAAATATAAAGGTAACCCTTGATGTCCTCGGGGAGTTCATTAAAACACCCGACGAAGCCGAGTTAAATAAAAAAGAGTATCTTAATCTTATTGATATTTCCTACAAAAACCATATTGATGGAAATTTTTCACTTAAGCCAACAAGCTTCGGCTTACTGATCGACAAAGACATCTGTTTTAATCACATTCGTGAAATAGTTGCAAAAGCTGCCTCTTATAATGGATTCATCAGAGTAGATATGGAGGATTCTCCATGCACTGATGATGAAATTAAACTATTCCGTAAACTGAAGGCTGAGTTTCCCGGAAATGTCGGCCTCGTTGTGCAAGCATATTTAAAAAGAACTTTAAAAGATCTCGAGGAGATGATGGACCTGAAAAATTCCAATATTTCTTTGAGCTACAGGCTCTGTAAAGGGATTTATGTTGAACCGAAAGCAATTGCGTACAAAAAATATGAGGAGATTAATCAGCATTACCTGGAAGATCTTGAATTCATGTTCAGGAATAAAATACATGCAGGCATTGCTACACACGACAAACCTCTTGTAGATGGTGCATATAAACTTATTGAAAAATATAATGTCCCGAAGAATATGTACGAATTCCAAATGCTTTACGGAGTTACTCCAAAGCTTCGTGAAAGTATTGTAAGTAAAAGACATACTATGAGAGTCTATGTGCCCTTCGGGAAACAATGGTTCGGCTATTCAACCCGCCGTCTCAAAGAAAATCCAAAAATGGCAAGCCATATCATAAAAGCGATATTCTATAAGGGATAAAACAGGCAACAGGCATCAGGCATCAGGCAACAGGGGACAGATTTTCCCCCATTCTCTTATTCTCCCACCCTATTCCTTTCTCTGCTTCAGAGTCTCGATGTATTTCTTTTGTATCTGATCAACCTCCTGGTCAGAAAGTTGCGATTTCAACGGAGCAGGTTTTTCGGGTAAGCCATGTATAAGAAGATAAGCTGCCGGGATTAATAATAATGGACTTAAACCTACCATTTTATCGGAAGGAATGCCACCTCTTTCAAATGCATCGACCTTTTGTTTCTGACTTAAGTGAGCATAGTTGGTAGCAGGGTCACCTAGTTTGCTCTGGCTGTTCCGGCCCTGGTAGGCAGATACAGCAACATTATATCTGGCATTATCAAAGGTTGTCGGGGTCTTACTCCTCGTATTCAATATTTCAGATTTAAGGTTTGTGAGTCTTGGTACAATTACTACTTCTCCAATCGACAATGTATCACTATTCATATATATCCCTGCAATAAACTCCCGGCCGGTTAGTGTGTCACTTACAAACAGTATTGTTGACTTATAGCCCAGACTTTTGAAGATGACTGTATCATTCCTGTTCACATAAAAAGCAAAAGCGCCGTCATTTCCACTGACAGAAGAAAAAGCTCTGTTGATCATTATCTGTGAATTGGCAAGCGGGGACAAGGTATTTGCATCCATCACTAAACCGTGGAAGAGAATACTGATTTCTGCATTTTCTTTTCCCTGACTGAAACCGGCTTGATTAAGAATACAAATTGAAAGTATTATAAAGAAAATACTTTTCATCCATATATAATTTTTTAATTTAAGGTCTGATGGAACCACACATGATTGAGAATAAATTATTTTCATATGTGCTTGAGATTTGGATCAATCATGTGGGTTTCATTGTCAACAGTCTGACTATAATTTTATTATCAATTCATTTAAGTTCCTTTTGGGTACATGATGATTTTTTTCGCTATCCCTCCAGTACTTCACATCACCCTTTTTAATTTCATCAATTATGACCTTCTCTACTGGTTTCCCCAAAGCAAGAATCAACAGTATTTCAAGATTATCAGGGATATTAAGATCGTCGCGGAGCTCCTCACGTTTTATAGATGATATCATACATCCTCCGAGGCCGGCTTCAGTAGCCCCAAGCATAATACTTTGAGCAGCAATGCCGTGATCAACACCAAATACTTCAGTTATTGATTTATCACCCAATATAATAATATACCCTGTTGGCCTTTCACCATTATCAGGTCCAGGCCACTCTGTCAGATAACCGGCCCATGCAATTGATGGAAAAACCCTTTCACAATCTTCAGGAGTGTTATAAATGAGATATCTCAAAGGTTGCCTGTTGGCTCCTGAGGCTGACATCCTGGCAAGATCAATAAGGTTTTCAAGAGTTTTGGAATCAACATGGTGTGATTCATCGAAACGGCGGTAAGATCGGGTTTTAAAGATCAGGTCTTTTAGATTCATTATAATGACGTTTAATAATTTCAATGTAAAATTAAAAAAATCTATCTTAAAAGCCAACCACCTCCCCCCTCCGTTACCGTCGGGGTACTCCTCCTTTAAACAGGAGGAGAAATTTATAATACTATATTTCCGAACTTTCCCCTCCTTTGAAAAGGAGGGGTGTCATGACCGAAAGGTCATGACGGGGTGGTTGAAAACACTTCTGAAACACCCTCTTTAATATAATGTAAGGCTATTAGTAACGCTTCGCAACAAGATCCCAGTCAAGTATTTCCCAGAATGATTTGATATAATCGGGGCGCTTATTTCTATAATCAATATAATAAGCATGTTCCCACACATCGCATGTCATCAGAGGCTTGAGCCCTTTACGCAAAGGGTTGCCGGCATTTGATTCCTGAACAATCTGTAAAGTTCCATCTTCTTTTTTCACCAGCCAGACCCAGCCGGCTCCGAAAAGTGTGGCAGCAGCTTTAGTAAATTGCTCTTTAAATGAATCGAGTGAACCGAATGAACCATTTATAGCGTCAGCAAGAGCACCTTTAGGAATCTTTCTGCTATCATGGGAAAATGATTCGAAATAAAAGGTGTGATTCCACACCTGGGCAGCATTATTATAAATACCCCCCTCGGCTTTTTTAATGATTGTTTCCAGATCAGCCTTTTCAAACTCTGTACCCGGGATCAGTCCATTCAGGTTATTCACATAAGCCTGATGATGTTTACCATAGTGGTAATCAAGCGTCTCTTCACTTATATATGGGATAAGTGCGTTCAGCTTGTACGGAAGTTTTGGTAGTTCAAATGCCATGATTTAATTATTTTGAATTAATACTTTCAACTATTAAAACAATTAACAATAACCTATGTTCAAATTTAGCATTTTTATACCTGAAATTAACTAATCGATGTAAGAAAAATCCTGTCTGGCAGAGCAGGTATGACCCATTTCTCTCCGGCTATCCTGAAAAGCTCATTAATGGCCTTTTTTCCCTTGTTGCCCAGATTTAGGGTGTACTCATTCACGAAAAGCTTAATATGATTGTTCATAACTGTGCTGTCCATCTCCTTTGCATTACCTGAAACAAAGTCGTAGGATGCAAATGAATCTCTGTAAGCATATTCGAGGCTACGCCGCAGTATCCGATTGACTTTCTGTGCGATATCGTGGGGAACATTTCTGTTTATGACTATGGCTCCAAGAGGTATGGGCAAACCGGTAAGCTTCTCCCAATACTCTCCCATATCTGCTATTTTATTAAGTCCCCTTTTATAATAGGTAAATCTTGTTTCATGGATTATAAGTCCGGCATCGACCTCGTCCTTCAAGAGAGCATCTTCAATATCGGAAAAAAGATATTCAATTTTATTAACTGCGTCAGGCCAGGCAATACTGAAAAGGAGGTTTGCAGTTGTGTATTTCCCCGGTATTGCGATCCTCTTATCAGCAAGATCAGAGTGATTAATAATTCGCTTGCTTATCAGTAATGGCCCGTTTCTGTGTCCGAGTGCACTGCCCGAATCAAGGATCAGGTAGTTCTTTGCAGCATAAGCATAAGCATGGTAGCTCATTTTTGTGATATCAACCTCTGAAGCCATCGCCTTTCTGTTCAGTTCTTCAACATCAGCAAGAAAATAATCAAACTCAAGCCCTTCTGTATCAATTCTACCATGCACCATTGCATCAAAAATAAATGTATCGTTCGGGCATGGCGAGAAACCCAATGTTAATTTCATCTCTTTACTCCAGTGTATTTAATACTTCACTAATCTTTTCTGACAGGTTATCAAGGGCAAGCGCGATGTTCCAATTGCTTTTATTGCGGGGTTCTACCCTGTTTGATATTGCCCT
>JAPLED010000004.1 GCA_026391475.1 Bacteroidia bacterium
GTATATAATGCAGGTAAAAATACTGAAAGAATAATTAAACTAACTGCAGGCAATCCACTTTTCATTGAGAGTATATAATTAAAAATCAGACCAAAACCAATATAAAAACCCATAAGGATGATAACTTTATTTCTAAATGAAAATGAATTCAGGAAACTAATGTCCATTCCTGCACCAACAGCAAGACCAGTCATAAGCCCGGCAATTACCAGCCCGGTAAGCTGGTACATATTCCCGATAATAAGTTGAAGGGTCAGCAATATAATTATTTCAAATCCTGCCAGGGCGGAGGCACTGAAATACATAATAAGATTTCTTCTTTTTATTGCAAGGACAGGCACTGCGAAGACTATAATCATTAAGATAATTGCAGGTATCTTCTCATCCAGATATTTACTGAAATTATATGATTGAAAATGGAAACAGGCAACTGGTAGCGCAGATCTGTTTTGTTTTATTCCATGGTCCATTAGTGAATTAACCTCATCTGATTTCTTTGTAATAAGGTCATCTGCCAGAAAGTCTGAACTGACGTAAATATTTTTAATATTTTTCATTTCGGCAAGATGGCAGAATGATACTGATAATTCTTTATCAGATGCAATGAAATAAAGTTTATTGCCAACAATGGGCTTAACATTTTTAAACACCCCTGCCAGGCTGTTGTAAATTGACGAATAAAGATTTAAAGATTCTTTGTTGAAGTAGTCGTCTCCGGGTCCGGGTGAACACATGAAAATGCCACCGGAATTAAGTCTTTTCTTTACCTCATTAAAGAATTCAGTCGTATAGTACCTGTTCAGAAGCAGAGTTGACGGAGGAGGAATGAGAAGTATTATAACATCAACCAATTCACCGGAGCTTCTGATATACCTGTATGCATCTTTATTCGCAATAATAAGCTCAACAGGAAAAGTATCTGTCGGGGATATCTCTGATCTTGCCAAAGCTGGGTCTCTTTCAATATAAATGATCTTCTTAACAGGATATTTTAATATTTCAGGAAGATGGGAGTGAAGGGATCCTGATACTAAAATTACTTTCTCAGGAGATTCGCTTTGAAGCATTGCATAATGTATATCCTCTTCCCTTTCGATTGCATCATCATTATAGGTCAGAAGCCTCTGATTATAATAAACACTCTGTTCGCCTTTATATTTACCTTGTGTTATATTGCCATAGGGTGTATCTTTCGAGCCGGTAACTTTAATACCAGGAAGTAAAATCTGCCTGAAGAAAATATCAGGATTAAAAATTATAATACCTGATGCCAATACAGTAATAAAAATTTTAGAAAATATCTTTGCTTTAAGACTAATGAAACAGAAAGTAAACAATACATAAGCGATTGATAATATTATTATTAGCAGAAGCAACTGGTATGTATTAAGTAACCCGGAAGTCAATATAGATATTAATATCCCGGATGCGACACCACCTGTAGTTTCGATTGAAAACGACTTTCCGGGCACAAAATCATTTCCTGACCTGGCAATAGAAATCAGCTTAATAAAAGTGAATCCGGATACCAGGCAAAAAGGGATCAGAACAATAAATGTATAAATCACACTTATAAGAAACGAAGGAGCCTCACCTGTATTCAAAAACAGTCTTGATAAAAAAAACAACAGTAGCAAAGAAATTATTGGACTGAGAGAAAAGATGAGATTAATCTTTCTTAAATCATTAAGTGATGATTTACCGGCTATTGCTGCGCCAATCGCCGATCCGATCAGCCATGAACCAAGAAATGTACCTGTAATAAGTTCATAGCCACCTGAGATATTCATCATCTCTCTTATCAGCAGAAGCTGAATTGAAGAACTGACGAAGCCGATAATAAACAGGTTGGTGCTGATTTCTGCAGAGGTCAGTTTCTGAAAGTCTCTATTTTCAGGATGCTTATCCGGCATGTTAAATATCTTTCCGAAATAGGAAAGATGCCAGATGAAATGGAATATTCCGGTGAATGCCATTCCAATTCCAAATTCGACATGCCACTTAAGTACTGATTTGACAAAAGGAATGTCCCATTTATAGGTTACCTGAAGTGCCATGAATACCCCGGCAAGTGCAGTAATCAGGAATGCAATTGCAAGGATTGAGTTCCATAGCTTTCTATGAAATTGAAGGGAATAATAACCGATCCGGTAGAAAAAGTAACTGATAAGATATAAGAGTATTACAGTTAATCCTGTGCCAATAACATGATACATAGTTACTTCTTGTTATCTTCAAGTACGACTCCTTCATAGATAAAAATCTCTGCATCCTTCCAACCGTCCCATCCCAAGCCGGCTTTATCGCGTGAAGTATAACCAAGAAACTGTTCAACTGTCCATCCGTTTTCTATTGCCACTTGTGGAAGCATGGTCCCTGACCTGAAATCCTTCTTGATATAAATGCCATGCTTTCCCAGGACTATCTCGCTGATATTATTGATTTTCTTTAAAGGCCCAAGTACTGTTATCTCAATGTTGGTTTTTTTAAATTCCTCTTTTGTAAGAGGGGAGAAGCGTGGATCTTCGAAGGCAGATGATACAGCTGATACGCTTACAACGTCATATAATGGATCTGAAGAGATGAATCTTCCGATACACCCTCTTAATACTCCGTTAATTTTCAGTGTAACAAATGCTCCCAGCGGCTTCTTAAGATTTGCAGGTATGGTCTTTTCATTAATTCCAATCTTCTTGTTATCATATAACATCGACCGGATACTGTTTTTTGCAATTTCAAAAAGTTGGTTTTTCTCTTCATCCGTGAACGTAAACTCATTTGCTGCCTTATGATCATTTTCTGCTTTTTGCTTTTTCCCAATCATTGCAATTGCATTATAACCAACTACTTCATCTTTTCCACCATATGGAGAATCACCTGAATTACAATAATCGATTAGTTTGATTTCAAGTTGATTATTCCCTTCAATCAGATATAGAAGTGTAAGGCCGGAGGTCCAGCCACACATACTCGTAACCAACCCCGGAATCTGTTTTTCAGAATTCTTTTTAAGGGTATTGAGGAATGTCTGGGGATTACCGGAAGCAATACTCAGCGCCGTTAATTTATCCGTTTCAATTGCATCTTTATAAGGTGGATAATGTGAAAAATCGCTGCTAATAATAAAAAGATTCTCAGATGTGAACCAGGGTCTGAGGGCCTCTGCAATCTTCTTTACTGTATTTTCACTATTCGTTCCGATAATAATAGGAACGATCAATGGTTTGTCTTTAAAATAATACTGAATAAAGGGTAATTGAACTTCGATGCTGTGTTCCTGCAGATGTGCAGTTGTCGGGAATTTGAATACTTTGTTCTCTCTGATGAGTTTATTGGCAATTTCCCTGTTTACCCCAATTTTTCCCATCGGTGTAATAAAATCTCCTGTATTATAAACCGATGCTCCATCGAATGACATTATGTGACTTGACCCGATGATAAAGATATTTTTAAATACCGAATTTCTGGATATTGCTGAATAGGCTGCAGCAGCAATTTTCCCTGAGAATACATACCCGGCATGCGGACTGATTATAGCCCTGACATCCCAATTGCCGGGTGACTTTTTACAACTCTCGAAATACTGGGAAAGATCATTTGTAAGAGTCTCTTTGTCAGCCGGATAAAATTTTCCAGCAGCAACTGGCTGTCTGTCAGTTGTTTCGTTTTGGGAAAATGTTTCCATAATAGCGAATATTGAAAGCAAAACAATGAATAATGTGCGCATGACCGTAACTATAAATTGGCGAATTAAAGTTATGCTAAAAAATTCGGTCTGTTGGCATAACCATCAGAATTTTTCAGATAAGTTTTATCTCTCTTTTTGATCATGTTTTCTTGTATATCAATATTTTAAAATGTTATCTTTGCAGGCTGAAATTTGTTACAAAAAAATGGAGATTGTTCTTAAAAGTAAAATAAAAGAAGCTGTTAAAATTCTTTACAATAGTGAGGTTACAGATGACCTGATCCAGATACAGGAAACCAGAAAAGATTTCAAAGGGGACTTCACCCTGGTTGTTTTCCCACTTCTTCGTTTCTCGAAAAACACCCCCGAAAATACCGGAGAAACCATTGGAAATTACCTTGTTGATAAATTCCCTGCAATTTCCGGTTTTAATGTCATAAAAGGATTCCTGAACCTCGAAATTTCTGATACATGGTGGGTGGAATATTTCGAAAAAATGGCATCTGAAAAAAGTCATCTGGAGAATTGTCAGGTTTCGGAACCTGAAACAATCCTGGTAGAATACTCTTCTCCCAATACAAATAAACCGCTCCATCTCGGTCATATCAGGAACAACCTTCTCGGGTATTCGCTTTACCGGATATTATCTGCCTGTGGACACAAAGTTGTGAAAACAAATATTGTAAATGATCGTGGTATCCACATCTGCAAGTCGATGCTTGCATGGCAGAAATTTGGAAATGGAGAGACCCCTAAGTCATCCGGAATGAAGGGAGATCACCTGGTAGGTAAATACTATGTTTTGTTTGAGAAGGAGTATAGGGTTCAGATTGAGAAACTTATGCTTGAAGGCATCGAAGAAACAGAGGCAAAAAACTCGGCACCTCTCATGAGAGAAATAAGAGAGATGCTTCTGAAATGGGAAGCGGGTGATAATGAAATTTTTGATCTCTGGAAAATGATGAACTCATGGGTTTATGCCGGTTTTGACGAGACTTATAAAAAATTAGGCGTGGATTTTGATAAAATCTACTATGAATCAGATACTTACAAAATTGGCAAAGATATAGTCCTCACGGCTCTGAAAGAAAACATTCTTTACAGAAACGACGACGGTTCAATCTGGGCTGATCTCACACAGGATGGATTGGATCAAAAGCTTCTTCTTCGTTCTGATGGTACTGCAGTTTATATGACTCAGGATCTTGGAACAGCAGTAAACAGGTTTAATGAATATAAATTTGATAAGAATATTTATGTTGTTGGAAATGAGCAAAATTATCATTTTCAGGTACTTAAAGCTCTTCTTAAGAGAATGGGATATAAATGGGCCGATGGACTGATACATTTTTCATACGGTATGGTGGAGCTTCCTGAAGGCAGAATGAAATCGCGTGAAGGAACAATTGTAGATGCCGATGACCTTATAAAAGAGATGCTGGAAACAGCTATGGAAGTATCATTGGAACTGGGCAAATTGTCTGATTTTTCTGAAGATGAAAAGAAAGATATATTCCGGAAAATAGGCATGGGCGCTCTGAAATATTACATTCTTAAAGTGGATCCACGAAAAAATATGACATTTAACCCTGTTGAATCAATAGATTTCAATGGTAATACCGGACCATTTATTCAATATACATATGCAAGAATAAAATCAGTGTTCAGGAAGGCAGAACTGATGGGGATAAATGCAGACGAAAGTATGTTGTCTGAAACAAAGGTGGGGACAAAAGAAATCGAACTTATTAAATTGTTACGGAAGTTTTCTGAAACTGTTTCATCAGCAGCAACAGTATACAGCCCTGCCATTATTGCAAATTATTGCTATGAACTTTCCAGGGAATATAACCAATTCTATCACGATTATACAATTCTAGGAGAAGGCGATGTAGCAATAAGAAATTTCAGACTGGTTATGTCAAAGGTTACAAGCGAAATTCTAAATAAAGGTATGTGGCTGTTAGGTATTGAGATGCCGGAAAGAATGTAGAAAAGACAGAAGTCAGGAGTCGGAAGTCAGAAGTAGTACTACTGGCTTCGGACTTCGGACTTCAGACTTCGGACTAATTAGTTACAAAACACTTATCCGATAAATTTATGTTCGAAAATTTAAGTGAACGGCTGGAGAAATCCTTTAAACTTCTTAAAGGACAGGGCAGGATATCTGAAATAAATATTGCTGAAACACTTAAAGAGGTTCGCAGAGCATTGCTCGATGCTGATGTCAACTTTAAAATTGCCAAACAATTTACCGACACTATTAAGCAGAAAGCTTTAGGGCAGGAGGTTATTAAGTCAGTTAACCCATCGCAAATGATGGTTAAGATCGTTCATGATGAACTGGTTGAACTAATGGGTGGAGATAAGACCGATATCAATATTAAGATCAATCCATCGATAATATTGATCGCAGGTCTTCAGGGTTCGGGAAAAACAACCTTCAGTGGAAAACTTGCGAAATGGGTTAAGAGTAAAAGGGGAAAAAATCCTTTGCTTGTAGCCTGCGACGTTTACAGGCCTGCTGCTATTGAACAGTTAAAGATAATTGGTACTCAGGTT
>JAPLED010000033.1 GCA_026391475.1 Bacteroidia bacterium
TGTATCGGTAAGTAACCAGCACAAAACCTAATAGCTACAAACAAATAGCAAACGTACACAAAGTGACACCTGATAACAATAAATAATGTATATTCGGATAATTATTACCAAAACCATTTGGATTACCTTCCTTGCATTCATGATATCATGCCGTTCATTGGTGATGCCGATCACCTCGGAAGATACTGACCCCACCAGATTAGACGCAATATACGCTCAGTTTACCTTTGACTATGGGGTAAAAGGCATTGCGCCGGTTGATATGACCAATTCAGAACTGACTGGTGGCACTCTGACAGAAGAAAGCGACCCTGCTGACGCCAATAACCAATGTATCATGCTTAATAAGACATCAACCGTTGCCACAAATCAACTTACGATGTACAAAGACTTTACGGCTGTGACACAGGGTACGGTTTCTGTTGAGGCAAAAGTGAGGGTTACCGACGCTTCAAATTGGAAGCAGTTCACGCTCTTTGCGAATACATCTACAGATATTGCCGGAGTAATCATCGGAGATGGCGGCAATATGACAGCGATTAATAATACCGGGACAAATTACACCTTGATTTCAAATGTACTGGTAAATCAATGGTACACAGTTAAGTTAGCACTTAACTTATCAGCCAAAACTTATGATGTTTACGTTGATGGAAAAAAGATGACAACCAAACCCCTTGCCTGGAAGAATCAGGGAATAGCACCGGGTCAGTTTGTAAGAATGCTATTTAGAAACTGCGGAAGTACTACAGCAGATATCTATTATGTAGATAGTATAATTGTTACGGCAAGCAATATTCCTGGGTTGGTCTATAATAGCGGTACGGATAAATCGAATAATACATCAGGTATGTTAATGGGCAGAACTTGTCCAACTCTATATCATATCTCATTACCGATTGGCTGGACTCCGACTAAAAAATGGCCAATCTTCATGTATAATATGCATGACGGCTGGGATGGAGTCGCCCCCAACGACGGGCCAGAAATATTTGCTCAAAAGCGCGGAAATATGCCGTTCATAATCGTGTCTGTGAAAACGAAAAGCATTGTCGGGAACACTAATGGTTATCCACAGGATGTATTGAATTATTGTAGCGCAACATCAGACCAATTATTTGATGAGATAGCAGTAATAGAGCTTTTCCAGCAGATTAAGGAGGATTATAACGGTGAAGATAAGTTCTATTGGGACGGTTTCTCGGCAAGTGGTCACGCCTTCTGGCCATTGGTAATGTGGCGTTCTGAGTTTATTGCGGCAGCATGCGTTTCTGCCGGCAATTATTTAGGCATCGGCGGACCCGATCCATCAGATTTAGGCAGGGGAATGACGAGCAAAGGGGTCTCAGATGCGCCCGAAAGAATAAACCTTCCTGTAAAGCAGTATACGGGAGCAAATGACGCGGTTGCTGAAATTGGTGTAACAACAGGGAAAGGAATGTGGCAGCAATTCATGAATGCGAAGGCGACATGCGAGGCGCATGGTTACACTAATGTAAGCATTGATATTTTACCTGGTGTTGGGCACACAGTACACTTTGACGCTGAATTGGCATATTTCTATGCACATTACATGTCAACACATCCTGCACATTAAACGCCCTGCAAATGGATATCCTTTTTACAGATGCTCTTAAGCTGAAAAGACCAAATGCTTTTCATGTTATGTTGAAGCCCGCAGGTCCATCTTGTAATCTCAATTGTACCTATTGCTACTATCTTGAAAAGAAGAAACTTTTTCCGGATAAGAATGACTTCCGTTTAAACGAGGAGCTTTTAGAGAATTTCATTAAGCAGTATATAGAAGCTCAGCAAGTACCTGTGGTAACATTCACCTGGCAGGGAGGTGAACCAACACTTCTGGGACTTGATTATTTCAAAAATGTAATTGAACTTCAAAAGAAATATTCAAACGGAAAAACCATAGAGAATGCATTTCAGACCAATGGCACAAGGCTAAACGATGACTGGTGTAAGTTCTTTACAGATAACAATATACTTGTAGGTATCTCAATCGATGGTGAAGAACACAACCATGACCATTACCGGAAAACAAACTCTGGAGGACCGACCTTTAAACGGGCAATGAAAGGTGTTGAATTACTTTATAAGCATAAGGTTGAATTTAATACCCTGAGTTGTGTAAACAGCTATAATGTTCAATATGCATCCGAAACATACAGGTTCCTTAAACGGATCGGCAGTGGTTTTATCCAGTTCCTTCCGGTTGTAGAAAGGATTGCTAATAAACCTGAAGAAGGAAAACTGAATCTGGTCTCTCCCCTGTTTGGCGCCGATGCTTCAGTTACAGAGTGGTCGGTAAACGGTGAAGACTTTGGCAAGTTCCTTATGACCATTTTTAATGAATGGGTACGGAATGATGTTGCAAGGTATTATGTTCAGATTTTTGATACAACCCTTGCTAATTTTGTTGGCGAGATGCCGGGTCTGTGTGTTTTCTCTGAGACATGCGGAGATGCTCTTGTAATGGAGCATAACGGAGATCTTTTCTCATGTGATCATTATGTTTATCCTGAATATTTTCTTGGAAATATCACAGAGATACCATTGATTGACATGTCTAAGTCGCAGCGACAGTTTGATTTTGGGGTAGATAAACGTAATAAGCTGCCACGATATTGTCTGCAATGCGATGTCCGGTATGCCTGCCACGGTGAATGTCCAAAGCATAGGTTTATAAATACCCCCGATGGTAAACCGGGTTTAAATTATCTGTGCGAGGGTTACAAGATGTTCTTTCACCATGTTGAGCCATACATGGAATACATGGCGAAGGAGCTCAGGAATAAGAGAGCACCGGCAAATGTGATGAACTGGATAAGGTGTAACAGCGTAAAGGCTTAAGGGCGTAAAGGATTACCTTGACCTGAGTATTTCGGATAATACTAAGTTTGGGATTCTGCAATTGGTACAGGTTGTACAAATGGCAGGGTAAAATAGAAAGTCGATCCCCTATCGGGTTCAGATTCTAACCATATCTTTCCTCCGAGATGTTCAATAAAAGCTTTGCAGATTGTCAGCCCAAGACCTGTTCCTTCGAATTGCCGGTTAAGAGATTTTTCAACCTGATAAAAATTTTCGAAAATTTTGTAATGTAATTCAACAGGGATCCCGATCCCAGTATCAGAAACGAAAAACTCGATAAATGAACCTTTCAGTTCGTACCCAAAAGTAACCTGTCCTTTTAATGTGAATTTGATGGCATTGCTGATCAGATTAGAAAACACCCTGACAAACTTTGATGAATCTGTCATTATATCAGCTTTTTCAGCCGGAAGTGCAGTTTTATAGAAGAGACAGATATTCTTTTCTGATGCTGCATGCAGATACTGTTTGCATAATTTATCGATTTTTGAGTTCAGGTTGACTTTACTGATTCGGGTATTAGTTGCTTTTGC
>JAPLED010000024.1 GCA_026391475.1 Bacteroidia bacterium
TTGAGGACAGGTATGGTAAAAAGTCAATTATAATAACTTCACAGCTTCCGGTGGTTAAATGGTATGATTTTATCGCAGAACCAACACTGGCCGATGCAATAATGGACAGATTGGCAGGAAATGCACACAGAATAGAATTAATAGGAGAATCATTAAGAAAGAAAATGTTAGAAAAAAAAGAGTAATTTTATCGATCGAGTCCACCGTCAAAATGGGTGGCTCAATTTGAGCCAGAACAGTGGCTCAGTTTGTCCGGAATAATCAGGCGGCGTTGATAGCTCTGGCAGCCCTGGCAGGCACTTGCAGATTGCACTCATGGACCCGGTTTTGTAAATTTTACAAACAAAACCGCGAAATGCTATATGCAAGTGCCGTGAGCGCAGGCTGAGGGAGCCCTTTTCTTTGTTTTCAGTCTACCTGGATAACAATGTGTAATTACCTTAGACCACATTGTAACTCCTGTTAAAAATAAGGGCAGACAATGCGTCCCTAACGGGATGGCGTGGTTTTTGCAAAGTCCCGGTAGGTGGACGCAAGTTTTCTCGTCCCGGCGAAGTTGTCCAGATGGCGTAATCCCGGTAGACGTCCGCGAGTTGTCCCGTCACGATAAAATTGTCTTGGCGGCAATGCAAAAACCATGACAGCATGCGCGTCGGCCGGCAGCCCTATTGACTTTGTCTCGGCAGCAGGATTAGTCACGGTAAACTAATTTAATAAGTGAATCGAAGTTACAAGCATAGACTTTAAGAGCTGATTATCAAGTTGTCCGGGCTGCCGAAGGCAATTAAGCCTACCATCCGTGTTATAGCTAGTGTTTTATTAATTGTCAGGATATAACAAATTTTTATTGTCATGACATACAGAGTTTTCTCTTTGCAAGCTCTTTTAAAAGCTTTGGTTGCGCTTCAGCCTGTGTGGCTTTTAAATGTGCTTGCAAAATCAGTTAATTGTCCAGAATTTCCTGCATTTTATTTTGTGGGAATCTTCTATCTGGTAGTAAACGTAGATTTTTTGATACAAACGATATTATTTACTGTACTATTTAAATTGGCACAAAATCGCTTTAAATGCAATTTTATTCTTATAGTCGTGGCATTAATCTAAATAGTTCTCTAGAAAAAGTAGCACAAGTACACGCAATGTCGTTGAACTCATTAATGTCAAGCGATATTTTGTCTTTAAGTTTAAATACTTTTTCGTTCTTGATTGTCTTGCAGGATAAGTTGTCTACAATTACTCCATCTTTTCTAAAATCATAAGTTATTTCTGTTTGTTGCCCATCTATATTTGTCCAGAATTTTAACGATATCCATTTTAATCGCAAATCATCCGATAGAGAGTTTTTTATGTCTTTTTCGCCAACTTCTCCGTGTCGGTGGATAAGACAATTTCGTAATTGATTAATTGATAAAATTTCTTCTTTTAACGGAATTGGCTGCTTAAGAAGTTTCTCTATTTTTTCAATGAAGTCAGGGAAATGAAATCTCTCAATATCTATTTCTATTTTTTGAAATTCTTTTTCGAGATCCTCTCTTGTCCTTGTATGCAATGATTCTTTGTAAAGAGCAAAATAATTCAAATACTTATACGCCTCTTTGAAACTTTTTGTCAAACCGTTAATGAAGTCCTCGAATGCTTTTTTCAGTGTCCAGTTTAGTGTAATCTGTTTTTGCTCACTTATTGTCGGCTTGGATTCTTTATCATTAATTAGTATTGGGAAACTGTCTGTCGGTAATAGTCTATGTATATCAATGTCCGACTTTTCAATGGCATTATAAATATGTGTAAGGCAGTCAGTCGTCTCTTTGAGCTGCAAAGAAAACTTGTTGGTCACATCAGCAAGGTCAATTTTAATTTCTATTTTCCCATTTTCCATTGTCATGTTGTTTTAAATGGATGAAGTTTTTGATTGTATCTTGAGTCCTTGAAACATTGTAGGCACCAATTTCCATGATTTTTAATAGCGGTTGGTTTTGCCCACCACTGATGTCCGTTTTCACATTCCCAAAGTAATTTTGTGTGGACGTTTTTATATTCATTTGATAGACATTTCCCTCCTTTTTCTAGGGCAATATTTTTCATTACCTGTATTGTGAGTGATGTGTCCGCACAAATTGGACACCAAGTATTGTTCTGCTTAATTCCATGTGGAGTTGCCCACCAGTTATGACCCTTATTGCATTGCCATTGTAGTTTTGTTTTTGAGTTTAAGTATTCATTTGATAGACATTTTCCTCCTTTAAATTTAGCAAGCGATTCCATCTCAGCTATATCTAACTTTTTTACTCTAGCACACTTAGGACACCAGTGCCCTTGATTGATATGATTCGGTGATGCTTCCCAAATATGTTCTTTTTCACATTGCCAAATTAGTTTTGTGAGATTGTTAGTGTAGGTAGTAGATAAACACTTGCCATTATGGGTTTTAGCGATTTGCTGCATTTTTTCTAAGGTGTGCTTTATAGTCCCTGCACATAATGGACACCAAGAATTATTGTTCTTAATATCGTCAGGTGTTGCTTCCCATTTATGACCGTTATCACACTGCCATAAAAGTTTTGTCTTGTTATTAAAATATTCTTTTGACAAACATATTCCTCCTCTTTGCTCAGCAATTTTATTTAATTCCTTAATTGTAGAAATACTTTGTGAAAAATTGATAAACGAAATCGAATCTATATCAACTTTAGTAATGATATTAAATTTATCAAACTCACTTTTGACGAAAGATAAAAATGTGGTCAAATTTGATAATTGATTATAAGGAATTATCATTAAATTTATACCTCTCTTTAAGCATTCATTTTTTTTATTCTGGTCTTGAATCTGAATTTTTTGAAATTTTGTTTCAGTAAATTTAAAAAACCTTAGTCCGTAATGCTGTTCACCGTTATATTCAAATGCAAGATTATATTCAGCGGAATATCCATCCAATTCATATCCTTTTATTAAAGTTCTAGTCTTTATGAATTTTGTTTTAAGTAGGGTCTCAAGTACAAAACGGCATTTTTCTTCATTAGTGTACCAATTACAATACGGACACCACCAACCATTACTTACATTATTTGCATTGGCTTCAAATTTATGACCATCTGCACATTGCCAAAGCAGTTTCTTCTTGGTGTTTATATATATTTTTGATAGACATTGACCGCCTTTCAATTCAGCAAGTCTTTTCATGTCCCCAATGGACTTTTTCTTCGTTCCTGCACAATCAGGACACCATGCGTTATTAGATATTATATTTGAAGGAACTGCATCCCAAATGTGACCTTTATTGCATTTCCATTTTAGTTTAGAATTAATATTTTTATATTTTTCAGAAAGACATAGTCCGCCCTTTGATAAAGCCAGTTTTTTTATTTCCTCAATTGAATATTTCCTTTTGCCAGAACAATCGGGACACCAACTATTATTATTTTTTACATTGTTTGGTGATGCTTCCCAAAGATGTCCTTTCTCACATTTCCATAATAGTTTGGTTTCTATATTAGTATAGTCCTTAGATAAACATTCGCCTCCCTTCTCTCCTGCAATTTTTTGCATTTCCTCAATTGACAACTTGCTTTGCATTATCGTAACAATAAAACTGAAGTTTTTATAGGAATGGTCATTTTTTCTTACGTTGACGAACAAATTTACAAAAAAGGAGCGATGGAATTTGGCTCTTTTGCTTTTGCATGTGTGTTGGGTTGTGTTTCGCGCAAAAGCAAATGTGCCAAATTAGCGGTCGCGGTTTATAGAAGAGGTGCCAAGGAGTTGTCTATCGTGTTGAGATTATTCACATTAGCTATAACTCGTTATATGTCATCTAAAGGTAGATATATTTTACTAAATTATGATGTCTTTGTCTACCTGAAATGGATTTATCTCTGACCTGCTTTTTGAGCTTTAAAATATTTTCCTGCTGTGGTAATCTTCCCTGAAATACCACGCGAGAGCATTCCCCGCTGCGACTCGACTGAGCTAGCCGAAGTCTTGCTGTGAGGAATTTCAATCTGAAAACGATTCTGTCTCGAATGCATTACAGATCATCAAACGGACTTCTTATCTTCTGAATGCTCTGACTAGTCACATGAGTGTAGATCTCCGTCGTTCTGCTGCTCTTGTGTCCTAGTAACTCCTGAATATACCGCAAATCAGTACCCGACTCCAGAAGATGTGTGGCATAGCTATGCCTCAATCCATGCAACGTCACGCCTCCCTTCAAACCAGCTCTTTTGTATGATTCTTTAAATACTTTGTCAAGACTGCTTGCACTATATCTGCTACCGGGGTACTGCCCTTCAAATAAATACCTTTCCGGTTTGTAGTGTGTAATATATAAATCAATCATTTGGATCACTTTCTCCGATAGTGGAACTACCCTGTCCTTGAACCCTTTCGACTGCCTTATCCGCAACAGCTTCCGGTCTCTTTCCATATCTCCTGAAACAAGCTCAATCAACTCACTCCTGCGCAACCCGCACGCATATATAAGACTTAACATAACCCTGTGCTTCTCATTCACAAGTGCATCCAGAATTCTTTTAACCTCTTCCTTGCTTAATACATTGGGCAATCGGTGTTGTGGCCTCGGCCTGGTAAACTCGCCCGGGTCAATAACCGACCTGTACATCTTGCCGTAAAATTTCTTCACTGCACTCACCATCTGATTCTGATACGAATAGCTTAACCCTGCAGGTAGTATGTACTCATCTACCAGTCTGACCAGATCATCTGATGTGCACTCTGAAGCTTCTTTTGGACTGATAAATCTGAGAAATTTCATTACCATCCCGGTATATGTCTTTACTGTTGTTTCCGAATACCTGTGCGACTCCATCCATCTCCTGAACTTTGCAATGTCAGCCTCTCCCTTCTCACCCAGTGCAGTTGGACTAATGTCAGAAGTACTTATGTTTCTCTCCTGTTGTTCAACCTTGCCTGTCCTAATCCTCTCTACTAGGTTGGGTTTTAGTCCGGAATAATCAATATAAGCTTTCTTATAAAAAGCCTTAAGCAGCAATGTGATGGCATCAGAACTATCAGCAATATGCCAGCACTTCATTTTATTGCTCCACCTGGCACCCGGAAATCCTTTAACCACTGAGATCAATTCAGTGTCGTAGGGGAATCTGAGAGCAACACGACTTTCACCATCGTGAATTACCCTTTCAACTATCACATTTTTTTGAAAATTCTTCGGTTTTTATTGCAAAACATTGAAAATCAATGCTCCAAAAAATTAGAAACAAATGCTGTTGATGGATTTGATGATGAAAAATGTAATTTATCGGGAAGATTATTATGATGTTCTCAAAATAGAATTTCTATTATAAATTTTTTTGTCCAGTTTTATTATTTGCTTTTGGGCGTAACGCTCTATTACTCTTTATAGGTATCGGGAATGAATTATGGTCAAGTCCACTGGATATCACAAAAGACATCAAGACCTTCTTTTTTAATCTGACGAAATTTCCCTTTATTTGAGGTTTTTAAATAGTTAAAATAACTTTATATGATTTATAAACCTTCACTCCTTTTTTGTTTCTTCTTTGTTACCTTTCTTTTTGGCTCTAAACAAGCCAGCTCTCAGGATAAGAACTGGACTCACTTCAGGGGAAGCAATCTGAACGGTATGGCAGTAACTGAAAATATTCCGCTGAAATGGGATGACTCAAGCATAAAATGGAAAACTGAAATTCATGACAATGGTTATTCTTCGCCTGTTGTTTATAATAATCAGATATGGGTAACGACAGCAAAATCTGACGGAAATGAGCTTTATGCTGTTTGTATCGATTTTCAAACCGGGGAAATAATTTATGATATAAAGGTTTTTACTCCTGATAAAGTTCAAAGGAAGCACTCTCTGAATACTTATGCCTCTCCAACACCATGTATTGAAAAGGGCTTTGTATATGTTCATTACGGGAGCATGGGAACAGCCTGCATAAATACTGTAAATGGTTCAATCGTGTGGAAACGTAACGATTTCGAATGTAAGCACGCACAGGGTCCTGCTTCATCACCTATAATTTATAAAAACCTGATCATTCTGCACTTCGAAGGTACTGATGTCAGGTATATCATCGCTCTCGATAAATCGAACGGGAAGCTTATCTGGAGAAGTGACAGACCGGCAGAGCCTTATGAACCGTTAACGGAAATCGGCAGAAAAGCATATACAACCCCTATAATAATAAAAGTAAAAGGAAGCGATATGTTGATATCCAACGGTTCCGCAGTCTGCATAGCATACGACCCCAATACCGGCAAGGAAATATGGAGAGTAGTGGATGGAGCCGAATCGACAATAGCTATGCCCTTTACAGAAAAAGGAATAGTATTCTGGTACACCGGATACATGGTTGACGATGTCGGCACTAAATTTACCGATTTACTGGCGGTTAACCCCGACGGCAATGGTGATATAACCGGTACAAATGTCCTTTGGAAAAAACGGGATGAACTGTCGCAAAACCAGATGCTGACACCTGTCATAAAAGACGGATTGATATATACTGTCAATACCAGGAACATCCTGATGTGCATTGATGCAGCGACAGGAGAAGAAATCTGGTCAACACATGTGACGTCAAATTATAACGCCTCACCGATTTATATAAATGGTAATATCTGGTTTTTCTCTGTAAAAGGTGAAGTTCTGGTAATAAAAGCAGGCCGGAAATATGAGGTTGTCGCTAATAATCAAATGGATTCAGGGATTTGGGCAACACCTGCTATTTTAAGAAATTCAGTGATTATGAGAACACAAAAGTATTTGTACAGGATAGGACGGGAATAGGAGAAGGGGTGTTCCGGTGAATGGTTGACCACTTCTTTAAATCATAAACCCAGCAAGATCAATGATCTGCGGGTTTTTGAATTTTTGAGGGTGCCGCCTGCCTGCCGGCCTTGCTCTGCACGCTGTCGCCGAAGCTTCAGCGTAGGCGCCCGAAGCGGCTACGCGAAGGCGCAGTAGGCAGGGAATCGTAGATGGATTTTTCTTGAATAAAGAAGTAAGTGGTTATCAACTATCTGCCGGATAAATTACCTGATGTATGTTATCTTTTCATCTGTTCTTCACATTAATTCCATAACTTTGCTTTTAACCTGAGGAAATCCTTGGTTCAGGCTGAAATGGCTAATGAATTAATACCTTCATAAATGACTTATTATGAATAAGATATACAGAAACACCATGAAAATATCAGAGAAATTATTTTTTGCTATTGTGCTTTTTCTTTTTGCAGGTCACACAAACTTTGCTCAGGAGGGATCACTGCAGAAAGATACTCTTATGGTGAAGGTGAAAAAGACAGAATCTACCGGTAATGCAAAAGAACAGAATATAAAAAAAATTAATAATGAGCCTGAAGGGAAAGTTGAAAATAATGCGGAATCCCGATCAATAAAACAGGTAAAAGCAGCACGACCGGATATGAGTAGGGCAAGAGGTGCTCGTCCGCCTGATATCGTTAGACCAATAGGATCTCGTATCCCACAAGGTGTGGGTAGGCCCGGAGGAGCAGTAAGACCTGGTCGGAGGTAAATCCATATTAATGAGGATGAACTTTTCCCATAAATATATTCGTATATTAACGTCCGCATTACTAACATTGGGATTGCTCTTTATGGCTTTTATCAAGGCAGATACACTATTTCAATCCGTTAAGGACCATGCCCCTGAAACTGATTCGTCTTCACACTTCCATTCCTTATATGCAGGAGTCGGTACCGGAAGCAATATGATCTATCTCGGATCGACAATCTCACATGATCATCCATTCTATTCCACAGCGATAACTTATGGTTACAAGAATAGTTTTTATGCCTCTGCTTCAGCATCGCACCTCAAGGGCGTAAATCCCTATATGGCATTTTACAGTCTTTCTTTAAATTATACCCATACTTTTAATTCATGGTTTGATATCTCGTCCAGCATTGCTGGTTACAAGACACCAGAGTCGCTTCAGGAGACACTTTTCAGTGATTTCGCATTCATTAATCTTACGACGGGTTTTGACTGGAAACTGATTTATACTAAATTGTCATTTGGAGGATTAATTTCAGAGGACAGCCGGGGATACCTTCAGATAAGGAACTCAAGGTATTTTGAGACCCCGGAATTTTTTAATGGGAAAGGCTTAATCTCTTTTGATCCAAATATTAATACACTGCTTGGTGAACTGGTTAAAATTGAAACTATAACCGGCGTCACGAAGTATGGAGTCTCGCCTCCTTTCCGACATTTTAAAAAAAATCCTAATAGTACAACTGAATCCTACTCTTCTAAATTTGGCATCATGGATTTTGAATTTTCCCTGCCGGTTACATTCAGTTACAGCAATTTTAGCATCGAGGCTGAAGCAAGTTATATTCTTCCGGCATATACAAATCCCGATTACCCTGCCCCAAAAGGATTTTCTTTCTTTCTGAACGCTTATTATAGAATCTTTTAAACTGACACGGATGAATGTGCTGATAGTCGAAGACGAAAAGAGCCTGGCAAATGAAATTGCCTTTTTTCTTAAGGCGGAGGGTTTTCTTTGTGAACTGGCCTTCACAGGTTTGGAGGCTTCTGAAAAAATCGCAATAAACCTTTACGATTTTGTCCTGCTCGATCTTGGTTTGCCCGATTATAACGGTCTGGATCTGATCACTGAGGCACGAAGTCAGGGTAGCGATGCTGCATTTATTATCATCACAGCTCGCGGTGCAGTGGAGGATAAAGTAAAGGGATTGGATCTTGGAGCTGATGACTACCTTGCCAAACCATTTGCATTAATGGAACTCTTTTCGCGCATCCAGGCTGTAGCAAGAAGAAAATTCAATATTTTAAACCAGAATCTGAATGTCGGGGATTTTGTTATAGAATTGCAGTCAAGGAAGATTACCTGTAATGGGGAAGAGGTGATAATCACCAAAAAAGAATATGATCTGCTCCAGTACCTTATAATGAACAGGAACAAAGTACTTACCCGCAACCAGCTCTATGAACATATTTGGGGAAATATTCTTGACGACCAGTACGATAGCAATTTTATCGACGTTCATATCAAGAATGTCAGGAAGAAACTGAATGAACATGCTCCGACTCCATGGCTTGAGACTGTAAGAGGCATCGGCTACATGGTAAGCCTGGAGTAATAAGTAATTGATATGATGAACCGAGCATGTTTTACAAACACAAACTTTTGAGTAATATAATCCTAAACATGCAAGCTCCATCATACCATTAAAAACAATTATATTATGATGAAACTTAGAGTTAAACTAGCATTATTCAATCTGCTCTCAAAGCTGGTTTTCACTTTATTGTTCCTTTTATTAATGCCCTATCTGATTGAAAGGATAAACTTAATTCAGGTAGATAATGACCTGATACAAAAGAGGGAACAGGTTATTACTCTCATTTCAAAAGTTGGAATAGAACCTTTTATAACTTCTGATACCATGAATGTCTTCGGAAGTTACAATATTCTTAAAGAGGAATTTATAAGCCTTGAGAGGATTGACCTTAAAGAAGATGCAAATTACATAGAAGTTTCCCAAAGGTTGATCGAGGGTGAAGATATTGCATACCGTGTTCTTAATTACTCCTTTAAGGTTGATGGAGATACGTTTCTGCTTGAGGTTGGTAAAAGCCTCTCCAGTATACTTCATACTGAAAAGAACATTAAGAAAGTCATGCTGGTATTTTTAGTCTTCATAATTCTGATTACGTTCCTGACCGATCTTCAATATACCCGTCTGTTGTTGCGACCGCTTGATATAATCACAAACAAACTTAAAGGAATATCCAATCCATCTATCTTCGATAAAACGCCTGTCAGAACGACAACTTCAGATTTCCACCACCTCGACCATGCCCTAAAAGACCTGATGGCACATATAGATGAGCTTTTTCAGAAAGAGAAAGAAATAACGGTCAATATCTCCCATGAGCTGCTGACACCTGTTTCAGTTATAAGAAGCAAACTGGAAAACCTTCTCATCCAGAAGGACATTGATCCTGAAATTTCAACCAAAATCGAAGAATCACTTAAAACCCTCCATCGTCTTCAGAGCCTGGTAAATTCATTATTGCTTATTGCCCGCATAGAGAGCCTACAGTATTTACGTGAAGAATCGTTTTCGGTGAAAGAGGTTTTACTTGAAATTATCAGTGAGATTAATCCAATAGCTGAAGATGCCGGGATATTATTAAAGGAAGAGCTTGCACAGGATTTTCAGTTTAAAGAAGCCAACAGGTCACTGATCTTTTCAATGTTTTACAATGTTGTGAATAATGCTGTGAAAAATACATTATCCGGAGGTGAGGTTCTTATAAAAAGTTTTTATCGTAATAATAATTTTGTTGTGACTATATCAGATACCGGAAGTGGAATGACGGAAGCCCAGAAAGATACCCTTTTTTCACGCTTCAAGACAAAACTTGAAACCAATGGGAACAATACCGGAATAGGCCTGGCAATATCCAAATCAATTGCCGATTTTCACAGAATTGAAATTTCTGTGGACTCAATTATTCAAAAAGGTACCAGCTTTTCTTTTGTTTTTCAGGAAAATTCATGAAACATTCATGTTCGGGGTTCTATATTTGATCATAAATTATTTAATGATCTAAAATAGAATCATATGAAAAAGCTATTATTCACATTTTTTGCAGCAGCAATTATTATGTCTGCCTGCACCAAGACAAATGACAGTTCTGGGAAACTGGTAGTAAAAATCACTGATGATCCATTCAACATAAGCTATGTCGAATCTGCCACTGTAACTATTACCAAAATCGAAATCAGGAAAGCAGGAGAAAATGAGAATGATGCCTTTATTGTACTCTCAGAAAATCCTATAACTCTTGACATTCTGAAGCTGAGAAATGGAGTTACCGAAGAATTATTAAACCTGGAAATTCCTCAGGGGAAATATGACCTTATACGACTTTATGTAGACGAGGCAAGTCTTAAAATTAAAGATCAGCCGGTCTCATATAATGTAAAAGTACCAAGCGGAAAACAAACCGGTTTAAAAATATTTATCAGTCCGGTTTTAAGTGTTGACGGAGGTTTGACTTCTGAATTGCTGTTAGACTTTGATCTGTCCAGGTCATTTGTAATGAGGGGCAACTTAGCACACTCTGCCGGAGTAAACGGATTTATTTTCAAACCAGTTATCAGAGCAACCAACAACTCGACAGCAGGCAGGATTGAAGGAGTGGTAACAGATACCTCTGAAGTTAAGATTGCAGATGCAAAAATATGGGTTAAACAGGATACCATTATATCAACTGCCTTTACAGATATATCAGGAAACTATGCCTTTATCGGTATACCTGCTGGAACCTATTCAATCTTTGCTACCAAAGAGAACTATGATACAGTTAGTTATACAGGAATAAAGGTGATTGAAGGAAACAGAACGATCCAGAACTTTACTCTAACAAAGAAATAAGCTGGATTGTAATAATTGTATAAAGGACCCGGAAAGTAAAATCCGGGTCTTTTTTTTATTCTATTTGAAATAAATAAAATTGCAATCAGTCTGAACAAGGTGTAACTTTGATTGCAAGAGATAAAAAGCCCAGGAGTACTTTTATCCAACTATTTTGTAATGGGAAAGTGTACTTTTATAACTTAAATAAAAGAGTAACCTTCAAGGCAAATAGAAAAGCTGAAACAGAGAACAATGAATAAACGAAACGGATTAATATTAAATCAAAAAAAATGAAAACATTTAAAACAATTGCCACACTATTATTGTGCCTTGTACTATTGTTTGGCGCGACATCCTGCGTCGTACTTGTTAAAAAAGACAACGGATATCATAAGGGATGGTTCAAGAATCCAAATAATCCACATCATCCCTATAGCACAAACCCGGGAAAATCTAAAGGCAATTTCAAAAAATAATTAATGTACACCATAATCTTTAGTCCTCAACATTTTATTCACCTTATCTTTATTTAATCTGTTTAATTCATAAACTTCATAAAAGACAAAAGATAAAAGGCTAAAGACAAAAGGTTCAAGACATTACTAAAAACAAGTATAAAAATCAACTTAAGAAAAAAATATTGAAAATGGTTTGCAAATGCCTGACTTTTATCTTTTTACTTTTGTCTTTTATCTTCTGCATGAATAATGCAGGTTAAATATTCAGGATCAAATTTTCCTCCCGGTATATGTTCCTGAGTCATCATAAAATGGATTTTCTATTCAGGTTTTTCCTGAATTCTTAAACCAAACCAGGTTAAAATAATCGCTCAATTTATTTTCTTTTAAATCGCTTTCGTTAATAGTGTAACTTTGCAGTTATCTTATAGTTGAATATATGCTGTTAAAAAAACGGAAACTTCTAAATATAATTCTTAAATATGTATTTGTATTTATATCCTCGGTAATCTTATTAATCTGTTTACTGTTTTTCTTGATATATTTTGGGTTTTTTGGCCTTTTGCCCGATAAAAATGCATTGTCTGCAATAAGCAACGAAGAAGCTTCGCTGGTATTTTCTTCTGATAGCATTTTAATTGGGAAATACTTTGCACAGAACCGTACCAACATCAAATGGGAACAAATCCCTGTTCATCTTAAAAGAGCTCTGATTGCAACGGAAGATAAGCGTTTTTTCAATCACAAAGGGTATGACAACCGAAGTTATTTCCGTGTTTTATTGAAAAGCATTCTGCTTGGCGACAAAAGCGGAGGGGGAGGAAGTACCCTGACACAACAACTGGTTAAAAATCTTTATGGCCGCAATGATTTCGGGTTTTTAAGTCTTCCGGTTAATAAAATAAAAGAAATCATTATTGCCTCGCGTATTGAAGATGTTTATACCAAAGAAGAGCTCTTATTGTTGTATCTCAACTCCGTACCATTTGGAGAAGATGTTTACGGGGTGGAATCTGCGGCCAACAGATATTTTAACAAGCCGGCAAGTGAATTAAAGATTGAAGAATCGGCTGTTTTGGTAGGTATGTTAAAAGCCAATACTTATTTCAATCCCCAACTCAATCCTGAAAATTCACTTGCACGCCGAAACCTGGTTTTAAATTTAATGGAAAAAGAGCATTATCTGACCGCTGAATCAGCAGACAGTCTGCGAAAATTACCCCTGAAACTTAACTATGAAAACTTGAATTTAAAAGCTCCCGCAGGCTATTTTGTGTACCAGGTAATGAAAAAAACCCTGGAGTTGTTGGATTCTATCAAAACCAAAACCGGCAAGGGTTATAACCTTGAAAAAGATGGGCTGAAAATATATACTACCCTGAATATGCAGGTTCAGGAGCTAAGCTCCGAAGCTGTAAAAAATCATTTGGTGGTTATGCAAAAACTACTCGATAAGGAACTTGAAAGCAGCAGGATTAAAAAACAATGGTACAAAAAACAAAAGCAGGATGCCCGGGCTTATGATAAAGACACTCTGAAAAGGGAAGTTAAGCTGTTTGATTGGGAAGGTATCCAAACAAAAAACATCAGCAAATTCGACAGCTTATGGTATTATTATAAAATGTTGAATGCTTCAGTGCTTATCACCAATCCCAAAAACGGAGCAGTAATTACCTGGATAGGAGGCAATCATTTCAGAACTCTTCCTTTTGATATGGTTCTGTCGCATCGGCAAATTGCTTCAGCCTTTAAACCTGTTTTATATGCTACTGCGCTTGAAACAGGTATTTCGCCTTGTTCATATCTCGAAAATAAAGAAAATAAATATCCCGGATACGAGGATTGGGAGCCTCAAAACTTTGACCATGCATCAACCCCCGACAGCACTGTTGCTTTGTGGTATGCTCTGGCCTACTCCATGAACCTGCCAACAGTTGATTTATACTTTAAGGTGGGAAGAGAAAACCTCATCAATACCTGCAATAAGTTAAACTTTCCTCATTTTACTGATGATGCACCGTCAAATGCTTTAGGCACACTCGATTTATCTCTTTACGAGATTGTCAGGGCCTACGGCTCTTTCGCCAATCAGGGCCAAATGAACGAACTGGTTATGATTAATAAAATCACCGATGCCGATGGGAATACCTTGTATATCAGAGAATCTACAAAACCGGCAAAAGTCTTCAGTACCGAAACCAGTCAGATGATAACGGCTATTTTACAAGAAGTAATCAATCAGGGAACGGGATCTGAAATTCGCAGCCATTATGGAATACGAGCAGAACTTGCCGGAAAAACAGGTACTGCTCAAACCTATTCTGATGCATGGTTTATTGCTTATACACCTGATTTGGTTATTGGCACATGGGTGGGTGCCCGCACGCCGGATGTTCACTTTTACAGCGGCAATGGATCAGGATCGTCGTTGGCATTGCCTATTGTTGCGAATGTTATCAGAGAAATTGAAAAAGATTCTGAATTAAGAAAAAGATACCTCACTCCTTTTGCGATTCCCAACGACGTCTATTCCTTTTTGCAATGTGAACCCTTTTTTCAAAATGGAGTTAAAGGGTTTTTTAACAGGTTGTTTAACAGAAACGCTAAGAAGGATAATGCCACTCGGGATTCGACAAAAAATGAGAAAAATAAGCGGGGAGTGAAATCATTCTTTAAAAAGCTCTTTAAAAGTAAAAAGTAATTCAGTTATCAGGTTAAAATGACGACAAGGTTCCCATGTCAAAGGACAATAATGAAACAAGCTCTGAACCCAAACCAGTTAAGAATAAAAATCGGTAGATTTTTATTTTAAAGGGTGACGGTATGGTTGACGGATTTGGTAACACACACATGATCAGATAAATGCTGGCTTATATCTCTATTTTTATCATCAAAATGTCAGGTTCAGTTAATTTGTTTTATGAATTCTCCGAAAGCAAGGATACGTTGGCTATTCCCTTTTGAAATATTCAAGTGCTTAGCATTGTTGATAGATTTAAATTCTTGAACATGATTATGCGTTTTTTGACACTTTATTGGTATATTTCCGGGAGTAAAACAGAACAGAGTATTTATATCAAAAATTATATGAAAAAATATGCGATTCTTTCGTTAAACTTTTTGCTTCTTTTTTCATGCAGTCAACAGAAGCAACAACCCAAAGCAGAATCAATCCCTGTTAATAAATTCACAGTTGAAGGGAAAGAGGTAATTGTATTTACTACCGCCGATAGTACAAACTATAGGCTGACAGTTACAGATACCCTTAAATTTAAAGAACTTATTCAACCCAAAGAGACACAAATATGTGTTTTTACAGATCCTGATAAAACTTTTCAGACATTCATAGGAATAGGAGGTGCATTAACTGATGCTTCCGCTGAAACCTTTGCCAAAATGCCAGCTGTAAAACAGCAGGAGCTACTGCAGGCTTATTTTGATACTCAAAAAGGCATTGGCTACACTCTTGCCAGGACCAATATAAACAGTTGCGATTTTTCGAGTGGAAGCTATACTTATGTCACCGAAGGCGACAAGGAATTAAAATCATTCAGCATTGACCACGATTTGCAGTTTCGTATTCCGTTTATTAAGCAGGCTATTGCAGCTGCCGGTGGCAAACTGACTCTGTTTGCCAGCCCCTGGAGTCCGCCTGCATATATGAAAGACAATAATGATATGCTGCATGGCGGTAAATTGAATCCTGAGTATTACCAGCCATGGGCCGACTATTATACTAAGTTCGTGAAGGCTTATGAAAAAGTGGGAATACCTGTCTGGGGTATAACTATTCAAAATGAACCAATGGCAACACAAAAGTGGGAATCGTGTATCTATACTGCTGATGACGAACGCGATTTCCTGAAAAATTATTTAGGGCCCACCATGGAAAAAGCAGGATTGAGTGATAAAAAAATAATTGTGTGGGATCATAATCGCGACCTGATGTACCAAAGGGCAAATGTAATTTTCGATGATCCTGAAGCCTCAAAATATGCCTGGGGAATGGGATTCCATTGGTATGAAGACTGGAGTGGAGGCCAGCAAATGTATGATAATGTGGGCCTTGTGCATGATACCTATCCGGATAAGAACCTGATATTTACCGAAGGTTGTACAGAAAGCTTTAATGCCAGCCGTTACAATTATTGGGGACTTGGGGAAGAGTATGGCCGCTCCATGATTAATGATTTTAATAACGGAACCGTTGGATGGACCGACTGGAATATTTTACTGGATGAGATCGGTGGACCTAACCATGTAAAGAATTTTTGTTTTGCTCCGGTACATGGTGATACAAAAACAGGACAACTGATTTATACCAATTCTTATTATTACATCGGACATTTTTCGAAATTCATCCGTCCGGGTGCAAAACGGATTATCAGTGCTGCAAGTCGCAGCCAGTTATTAACCACAGCATTTATTAATGAAGACGGTAAAGTAGCAGTGATTGTGATGAATCAAAGCAATCAAAAGATAAATTACAATTTGTGCATTGGTCCAAGTGCGGCTGAAGTTACAAGCTTTCCGCATTCAATTCAGACGCTGGTTTTTTAATTTCTTTATCCCCATATTGTAAAGAGTAAATCCGTAGATATCGGCATACTGCTCAATAGTCTTACTTACCGGAGTTCCGGCACCATGACCGGCCTTTGTCTCAATCCTGATAAGTACCGGATTGCTGCCTGCTTGTTTATCCTGCAGTTGTGCAGCAAACTTGAATGAATGTGCCGGTACAACCCTGTCGTCATGGTCTCCTGTTGTAACGAGTGTTGCAGGGTATTTTGTACCCTCTTTTACATTCTGAACAGGAGAGTATTTATATATGTATTCAAACATTTCCTTACTTTCCTCTGAAGTACCATAGTCGTATGCCCAGCCTGCACCCGCAGTAAATGTATGATATCGGAGCATATCCATTACACCAACAGCCGGAAGTGCAACCTTCATAAGGTCAGGCCGCTGGGTCATTACAGCTCCCACGAGGAGACCTCCGTTAGATCCTCCTCGTATTGCCAGAAAATCAGATGAGGTATATTTCTTTTCGATGAGGTATTCACCGGCCGCAATGAAATCGTCAAATACATTCTGTTTATTCATTTTTGTACCCGCCATGTGCCATTTTTCGCCATATTCACCACCACCCCTGATGTTAGCAACTGCATAAATACCACCCATCTCAAGCCATAAAGCACTTGGTATACTGAACCCCGGAGTTTGGCTTACATTGAATCCGCCATATCCATAAAGTATAGTCGGATTTTTGCCATTAAGCTGTGTCCCTTTCCTGTAGGTAATGATAATAGGTATAAGTGTTCCATCCTTTGAGTTATAGAATTCCTGCACTGATTCGTAATCGTCACCGTTGAAGGCTACAACAGGTTTTTTATAAACCTCCGAATTACCTGTTTTCGGATCAAGTTTATAGATAGTAGGTGGTGTTATATAGTTCGTAAACGAAAAGTAAACCTCCTTGTCATTCTTTTTTGCACCGAAACCTGATGCAGTTCCGACTCCGGGAAGAGCAATCTCACGTACCATAACCCCATTTTTGTCAAACTGTTTTACTTTAGATATAGCATCGATCATATAATGTGCAAAGAAGTATCCTGAACCTGCTGCAGGATCGAGTACATTCTCTGTTTCAGGTATGAAATCAGTCCAGTTCTCAATACCGGGTTTTGCTGCATCAACAGTAACAATCCTCTTATTGGGGGCATTAAGGTTGGTTACTATGAAGAGTTTTGTACCCTCGTTATCAATTATGAAATGATCATTATCAAAATTGTTAACAACCACGGTAAAATCATTGCCTGGTTTAGTTAAATCTTTAATATATAATTCATTACCTGTTGTTGAGATTGAAGCTGTTACGACCAGATATCTACCGTCTTCTGTTACATATCCACCTACATATCTTCTGACAATATCAGAACCAAATACCACCTTATCATCAGTTTGGGTGGTACCGAGTTTATGAAAATAGAGTTTATGGTGATCAGTCATTGCCGAAAGCTCGCTACCCGTTGGTTTGTCATAGCTTGAGTAATAGAACCCTTCATTCCCCTGCCACGAAAGGCCACTGAACTTAATATCTGTTAATGTATCGCTAATGATCTCCTTAGTTGCGGCATTCATCACAATTACCTTACGCCAGTCGGATCCGCCTTCAGATATGGACCAGGCAACTTTGCTGCCGTCGTCTGAGAATTCCATTTCACCCAGTGATGTGGTTCCGTCTGCAGAGAATGTATTCGGATCAAGGAATATTTCAGTTTCTCCATTACCTTTCTGACGATAAACGACAAACTGGTTTTGCAATCCATTGTTCCTGGAAAAGTAAGTATAATCACCTTCCTTAACAGGAGCGGTGTACTTCTCATAGTTCCACATTTTCTCTAGTCGGTTCTTTATCTCCTCCCGGTAAGGGATGGCTTCAAGATATCCGAATGTGACTTTATTCTGCTCCTTTACCCAGGCAGCAGTCTCTTCAGATTTATCATCTTCGAGCCAGCGATACGGATCAGGAACTTTGGTTCCAAAATAAGTATCAACAACATCACCCTTTTTTGTAACAGGGTATTCAATTTTCTTTTTCACCGGGCCATTACATGATATCAGGAGTGCCATTGCAATTGTTGTCAGGATTAGTTTTTTCATAGGTTTTAAAGGTATGTTATTAATTCCGGCTTAATTCTATAATAGGATTTCAGAGTCAAAATTAAATAAATGCCGGGTTTTAACAAATATGAATTGATCAGTAATATGTTTCGGTTAGTAATAAGGATAGATTTCATCCGTATATAATTTTAAATTTGGTTTCTGATAACTGATTTTGTCAGAATATGGATTATAATTCCCCGGTATTTTTTAATTTTAGCTTGAATTACATAATTGTTTTTAATACTAACTGAAATGAAAAAACTTCTGGCATCGGTTTTAATTATTCTCTTTCTTCCACTTGTGGCGTCTTCACAAAATAAATTTAACGGGCTTGACATGAACATGGGCAACCTCTACAGGTTGTCTGATGCAAAAACCCGATCAATAAGTCCTGAAAACTTTTCAGGTGAAAAAGGTAAAGCAGGAATGGCAGATCCTGTCGAAAAAGACAAACCCAATACTGCCAATGCATTCAATGCTGCCCGCGATCTTGGACAGGGATGGAAAGTAAACCCTTATGTCAGAATAAAGCCCGGTGAGACATTCACGATGGCTGAAATTGAAGGGCCCGGTGCCATACAGCACATCTGGATGACACCTACAGGAAAATGGAGGTTCTCTATTTTAAGAGTTTATTGGGACGATGAAACGGAGCCTTCAATAGAATGCCCTGTAGGCGATTTCTTTGGAATGGGATGGAATCAGTATGCACCTCTGGTCTCTTCTGCTATTTGCGTAAACCCTGGCAGTGCTTTTAATTGTTATTGGGTCATGCCTTTCAGAAAAAAGTGCAGAATCACCATGGAAAATATTAACGATGCAGAGGCAATGTCTCTGTATTACCAGATTGATTATACTTTGACCGAGGTGCCTGCTGATGCCGGTTATTTTCATGCTCAGTTCCGTCGGGCAAATCCGAATGAGACATCTATTTATACTATCAATGATGGAATCAAAGGTAAAGGTCAGTTTGTCGGAGTCTATATGGCCTGGGGAGTAAATAATAATGGCTGGTGGGGCGAAGGTGAAATTAAATTTTATATTGATGGAGATAGTAAATTCCCAACTATCTGCGGAACAGGCACCGAAGATTATTTCTGCGGCTCCTATGATTTTGATACCAG
>JAPLED010000046.1 GCA_026391475.1 Bacteroidia bacterium
GAAGAATGAGATTGTTAAACAACGCGATGATTCTTTTGTACGTGAGATCATTGTTCTCAATCTGGCCGGGGAATATGATAAGGCTGTGGAGTATTTAAGCAAAAGTAATTTTCATTTCCGTGAAGGAAGCTCAAGAGTACGGGACATAACAGTTGATGCTCGTCTGTTGCTTGGTAAAAAATATCTTTCAGAGAAGAAGTATGAACAGGCTCTGGAGCAATTCCTTTCAACAATTGAGACACCAGATAATAGCCAGTCAGGACGCAGAACGGGTGATATGAGAAGTCCTCAGATAAATTATTGGGTTGGAATAGCTTATGAGGCTCTGGGAAATAAAACCAAAGCAAAATCATATTTTACCTTATCAACTGACCAGCCCATCAGAACTAATAATTATATCCGTTATTATCAGGGATTAAGCTTTCTCAAACTTGGTAATAAGACAAAAGCCTCAGAATATTTCAATTCTCTGATTGAAGAAGGCAACAAAAGGATTAATCAGGGTTCTGAGATTGATTTCTTTGCAAAATTCGGGGAACGAGAAGCTGAAAATGCACAGTTATCAAATGCATACTTATTGAAAGGTCTTGGTTATAAAGGTCTTGGTGATACCAATGCAGCAACAGAGAACCTTAAGAAGGCGGTTGAGTTATCGGCGAGTAACCTTTATGCTAATGTTGAATTGAATTAATTGGTCTGATTGTCACTGTAAAATCATACCTCTGCGGCATTACCTGGTACTCCGTAAAAACAGAAAGTGCAGTACAACCGACTCCGCTTGTAGCATAATCGAGATTGAAAGTTATTCCATCAAAAGGGTGAAGTTGATAAGTATACAAGGCTTTTGTGAGGTTTTCAGTTGAATATGGATGTGCACTGAAATTAAAAAGTTTATTCCCTTTGAACTCCAGTCCGGCACCATCTTTGTCAGTCATCCTTACCCAACGATTATCAGTTCTTAAGCCATAATCCTGAGGAATAAGATATGGTTCATACATTTCAGATACTGTCGATTTGTAAACACCGGTTTTATATCCCGATTTCCTGTCGGGATAATTCTCCTGCGGTCCGCGACCGTACCATTGAACATTGGCCAGACTCTTATCCAGGATCCAGTCCACTCCTACCCTGGGCAGCCATGATGGCATATCGCCATTTGGAACTACGGAATGGTCTATTGTCATTTCACCACTACTATTAATACTGTAAATATAATGATTCATAAATGCTCCTCTTCTGGTTCCCAGTAACATTACATTCTTTACCTCTACAATAATATTATTATCATCAACTGCTGTCACTTTAAATATTTCATTGATTAACTGCAATTTATCAAGACCTGAAGAGTACCACTCGGTAGCTGCCATACGTCCATAACCGTCTGTTTGGTGTTTGATATTTGCCGACCAGTACGTCCAGTCATCTGTCTCGTTAGCAAGCGGAGCCCTCCAGACATTCAATTCAGGACCTTTTTTTATAAGTTCTTTACCATTTAACTTCATTGATGTCAGAGTGCCGGCATTTTTGTCAAAAACGTATGCAAACTCTTTTCCTGAAATAACCAGTTTATCCTTCTCTTCTTTTATTGTTAGTGATGATCCAGGAGCTTTTGAAACCTCCTGAACCGGCTTGAACCATGGCAAATCGAGTTGGTCCCATGCTATTTCAAATCCGGGTTCAGCCCAAAGTGTTTTTCCCTTTTGACGGAAACTTAACAGTAAACGGTACTCAACACCTTCTTTAAGTTCCGGCTTTCTGAACGGGACAGTTACTACTGCCTTTTTCTGAGGTTCAAGGTTAACAGGAAGGACTCCTTTACTGATTACTTCTCCATCACCCTGCAATATCCATTCGGTTTGCAATGCGTTCAGATTTGTGAAAAGATACCTGTTGGTTATCTCAACTTCTCCTTTCTCAGCAGAAATAAGCTTTGCAGTAACAGGTTGAGCCGATTTCTTTATCTGCCACATCTCAGGCTGAGGGCGACGATCGGGCCAGATCGCACCGTACGTCCTTGCTCCTATCCCATAACTGTAAAATTCACCTCCTTCAGTTATCTCTTCAAAATCGAGCCATAACGCAGCTTGTTTCTTCAAATCATCTGTTGGATTTTTGAGTAAAACTGAAGAAACCTCCTTCGCGAAAATTCCCACCTGGTCGATAATCGCATCACAGATATATACTGATGTCTCCTGCCCATGTATTTCGACGTTTCTCCCTATGTTTACCGGAAAAGGAGTGTTACGGATATTTCCTGATACAGGCACAGCATTGCTTTCCTTTCCATCGATAGATAATGTGATAGTCTGACCGTTATAATGCGCCACTACATGGTGCCAGTTGTTTTCCCAGTTTTCAGGAAGAGCAATCTGTACCTTGCGTTTTTGACGGGTAGTTAAATAAAACTCAAGAGAGTCTTTCCTGATCTGGTGCAAACCAAACTGATAATTTCCTTTTGTTATCAGGGTTCCTGCTGAACTGATAAGTGAACGCGGATAGACCTGGAGCGAAAGAGTCAGCCGGTTTCCACTGATCTCGAGGGCTTCATCCCTATAAACCTCCACCCACTGATCGTGGCCATTCAGGTCAATTCCTTTTCCGGACATACCGGGGACCAGTTTCGCACGTCCCATAATATTAACCTGCACATTATTTTCCGAAGCATCTTTAAGTGATCTTATCTTCTCAGTTATACCGGTACTGACAAAATCCCATATTGCACCTCCCATACTTCTGGGATACCTGTAAAAGGCCTCCCAATAATCATCGAGACCGCCACCACCGTTGCCGGTAACTGCAAGATATTCATCGAGAAAAGAAGGCCGGGGATCGATACTGTCAGGAACCATAAATACTTTTGTGATAAGATCAAATACTTGTGGATACCGTGGACCGATTATCTCTTCGCAAGGGTGGGTAAAAGCATTTCCCCCATACATCCAGTAACGGGTTTTGTCATATTTTTTCCCTTCGTCAATAACTGCACATATATTATCACCTTCACCGCTCTCATTTCCGGCGCTCCAAAAAAGGATAGAGGGATGATTCCTGTCGCGCAATACCATCTTACGTGCTCTTTCACGATACATCGCCTCCCATTCTTTATTACTCGATACATATTCAGTTGCATGCGATTCATCACCTGTTTCGTCAACTACATAAATGCCATATTCATCGGCCAGTTCAAGATATTTGATAACAGGTGGATAATGTGAAGTTCTTACACAGTTGATATTGAATTGTTTGAAGAGATTCATATCTTTTCTGATTGTCTCCTCATTCATTGAATGTCCAAGAGTCGGATGCTGCATATGGCTGTTTATCCCGTTAAGTTTAACAGGAACTCCATTAAGGTAGAACACCTGATTCCGTATTTCGGTCTCTTTGAAACCAAGCCTGCCGGTGATTACCTCAATATTTTTTCCCACAGAATTTAATAGTTCAAAAGTGAGTGTATAAAGGTTTGGATATTCGGCAGACCATTTTGCCGGATTTTTAATATCATCCGATATTTTAACAGTTTGTTTATTTCCTGCAAGGACGGAGAATTTTTCAGAGATTAAGGTCTTTACAATCTTCCTGTCGGAATCATAAAGGGTTGTCCGAAGTGTGAAATTATTAACAGTACTGGCGGAATAATTTTTCACATCCACAAACACATCGAGACGTGCATCAGTATATGTCTTATCGAGATTGGTTGTTGCATGCCAGTCAAATATATGTGCTTCAGGAGTTGCAAATAACCATACATCATCAAAAATTCCTGCCAGTCGCCAGTAATCCTGGTCCTCAAGATAATAGCCATCGGAATATTTATAAACATTTACAGCAATTATGTTTTTTCCCGGTTTCAGGTATTTAGTTACGTTATATTCAGCAGGTTCCTGGGCACCTTCGTTATAACCAACCTCTTTGCCGTTTATCCAGACGAAAGAAGCGGAGGCTGTTTTCTCCATACGGAGGAATATCTCTTTATCTTTCCATGAACCCGGCAAATTAAACGTTTTGCGGTATGATCCTGTTGGATTGTATTCTTTTGGGACATAAGGAGGGTTTGGAGGGAAAGGAGTTTTCACATTACGAAAAAGCGGATCGCCAAATCCCTGCATCTCCCAGTTGGATGGCACATGAATAGTATCCCATTTTTTATCGTTGAAGTTTTCCGAAAAGAACTTTTCAGGTGTTCCTTCCGGGGTATTGGCAAAGTGAAATTTCCAGGTGCCGTTGAGTGAAAGAAAACTGATTGCCTTGCTTCTATCATTCTCTAATGCCTCATTAACAGTAAAATAAGGAACCAGAGGAACATGACCAGCCTCCTGGTTCAGTTCAAACATCTGAGTATTTTCGAGGTAATGATAAATATTATCCAGAAAACTTTTTTCCTGTGCCTGGGTAACAACAAAGGCAAAACAGAAAATAACCGGAAGCAATTTCCTTTTCATTTTCGTATAGGTTAAATGATGAAGGAAATATAATCAAAATTATCTCTAAAACAGTTAAATGTAACCATCATGGAATAAAAAATAACATGAGTGCCGGGAATGATAAATAAAACTAAAAGTTTTTGGCTAATAATAGTTAATGGGTTATTTACTAAAAAATCAGATATTGGACTAAAGTCCACAAACATCTTATTATCAATAACCCCGGGCTTAAGCCCGGGGTTATAAATCGATCTGAAAAATCGGGCTTTAGCCCTAAATTCTTCTTTATTAATCACGCCTAATATTCATAAAAAATAATTTTATTTTGAATTAATTATAATGTATTCCTATAATTTATAAATTAGCCATTCACTTTAAACAAAAAAAATTCTACCCTTAAAACCATTAAAATGAACAAGATCCGCATTCTTAAAAAAACACTTGCCGTTCTGACTATTATACTGGTCATTTCAGCCTGCAAAAAGGCTCCTGAAACGGACAAACTAAAATTAAGCTACGAGAAGTATGTCATGCCAAACGGACTTCAGGTTATACTTCATACCGATCATTCCGATCCGATGATATCCTATGCCATCATGTATCATGTCGGCTCCAGCAGGGAAGTACCCGGTAAGACCGGATTTGCCCACCTCTTTGAACATCTGCTTTTCGTAGGTTCGGAGAATGTTACGACAGGAACATTTGATAAAATTATTGAAGGTGCAGGGGGAAGTAATAATGGATTTACGACACGTGATATAACAACCTATTATGAAATGTTCCCCAAGAATGCCCTGGAAAAAGTATTATGGCTTGAGTCCGACCGGATGGGATTTTTCATAAACTCAGTAACCCAGCGTTCCCTTGCCATTCAGCAGAATGTTGTTCAGAATGAAAAACGACAGGGTGAAGATAATTCACCTTACGGTTTTACAGATTATGTTATCAGTAAAAACCTTTACCCTGCAAGCCACCCTTATAACTGGGAGGTGATCGGAGAAATGGAAGACCTAAAGAGCGCTACTCTCGACGATGTAAAGACCTACTATGAACATTTTTACGGACCTAATAATGCCACGCTTGTACTTGCCGGTGACTTCAATCCTGATTCGGTTAAGCTGCTGATAAATAAATATTTCGGAGAAATAAAAGCGCATGGAGAAGTTGCATCCCGATCCGCAGAGATACCAACTCTTGAAAAAACCATAAAATTGTATCACGAGGACAATTTTGCAAATGTACCGGAGATCAACCTGGTATGGCCGGTCTCTCAGGCCTATCAGAAAGATGCCTATGCCCTTGATTTTCTTGCAAAAATACTTGCTGACGGAAAGAAAGCTCCCCTGTATAAAGTTCTGGTAAAAGAGAAAAAGCTAACATCAAGAACATCGGCAAATAACAATTCCGAGGAGCTCACAGGTGAATTTACTATCACTGTCAGGGCAAACGAAGGAAAAACTCTTAAAGAAATAGAAGATGCAGTGTCAGAGGCATTCAGCCGGTTTGAAAAAGAGGGCATCACCGAAAAAGATGTGGAAAGAATTAAAGCTTCATCTGAAAAAGGCTTTTATGACGGACTCAGCAGTGTTTATGGTAAGTCGATACAATTGGCTTTCTATAACACTTTCCTTAATGATCCGGGATATATTGAAAAAGATATTGAAAACATAAAGGCAGTTACTCTGAATGATGTGAAAATGGTATATGAAAAATACATTAAGGGGAAGCCTCATGTTGTAACCAGTTTTGTACCTAAAGGGAAGCCTGAAATGATTGCTGAAAACTCAGTTCCTGCCGGTGTGAAAGAGGAGAATATCAACGAAGCCAGTCAGGTTGAGATTGCTAAGACAGGTGACGATAAAATAATAAAAACTGCTTCTTCGATAGACAGAACAGTTGAACCGCCGGCAGCGAAAGAACCGGAAGTTAATGTTCCTGAAATCTGGAAAGCTACGTTAGCAAATGGCATCCAGGTCTATGGTATTCAGAATAAGGAACTACCATTGGTGAATTTAAGTCTGGTTATAGATGGCGGTGTTTATCAGGATAAAATCGCTCTGCCCGGTGTTGCCGGAATGGTTGCAAGTGTACTTCCACAGGGAACAAAAAACAGGACACCGGAAGAATTAGAGGAAGAGATAGAGCTTCTTGGTTCCAGTATCAATATGAATGCAGGCCGGGAAGAAATATCAATGAATGTAAGCACACTATCCAGGAACTTTGAAAAGACACTTTCGCTAATGAAAGAGATCCTTCTCGAACCACGATGGGACTCATCAGAATTTGCGATGGCACTGACCAGGACAAAGAACCGCATAATTCAGTCAGAAGCTCAACCAAGAAGTGTGGCTAGTCAATTTTTCTTCAAATTATTGTACGGGACAGATCATATTTTCGGATTCAACTCAATGGGAACCAGGGAATCGATCGATAAAATAAAAATGGATGATCTGAAAGCCTGGTATGAAAAGAACTTCTCCCCTTCTGTTACAAAAATACAGATAGCCGGCAATGTGTCAAAAGAGCAGGTTCTTGCAGCTCTTAAACCTCTTGAAACGGAATGGAGAGCCAAAGAAGTAGCATTGAATAGTTACCCTGTTCCCCCTGATCCTGAGAAATCTCAAATCTATTTTGTTGATATCCCCGGCTCGCGTCAATCCATAATTTATATAGGCTATCTTGCTCTGTCAAGGGAAAACCCGGATTATGTACTGGCAGATTTCATTAATTACAGGCTTGGGGGCGCATTTACAAGTATCCTGAACCAGATTCTTCGCGAAGAGAAAGGATTCACATACGGCGCTTCAAGTTCTTTTCAGGAAATGAAGGTTAAGGCCCCATTTGTCGCAGCAACAAGTGTGCGTTCGGACGCAACATTCGAATCAGTTAAAATATTTAAAGATGAAATGGAGAAATACAGGAACGGGATATCTGAAGGAGACCTCCAGTTTATTAAAAACTGTATGATCCTTTCGAATGCCCTGCGTTTCGAGACAAATAGATCATTGGTAGGAATGCTATCCACAATGTCTAAATATGGTCTTCCTGATGATTATATCAAGAAGGAAGAAAACATAATAAAAAACATAACCCTCGAAGAGCATAAGGCAATCACAGATAAATACATTGTCCCTGACAGGATGTATTATGTAATAGTCGGAGACGCTGCAACGCAAATGAAACCACTTGAGAAGATAGGATTTGGGAAACCGGTACTGGTAAAACCGTAGAAAAAAAACCTAACTGGCTGCTATATCATAAACCATCAGCGATGTACCATGCCTGACGTAAAGTTTCTTATCTTTTATAACATGATGAGCCCATTTGTCTTTTGTCTTATTTTTCCCTTTGCCGAATCTCATTTCCCAGTCATATCCATCGTGGCAACATAATACCCCGGATCGACCTTAATAACTGCATTTTCGATATCAAGTTTAAGAGTAGTGAATCGTGCCGTCGGAGTTATGTTTTTCTCCTTTTCCGACACATATATTTTCAATGGCATATCAAATCCGGGAACACAGTTATTCCACCTGAAAGTGAGATCATTTCCTTTTACATAATATTCAAATACAGGGATTCTAACATCTCTGAGGTACTGATCGAAAAAGGCTTTCAGGTTTATCTCTGTTTTTTCACTTAAATAATTCTCTATCTGTGAGCCTTTTACAACCTGATGATAAAAATCCTTATTAAGGCCACGCAGAATGCTTCTCCATTTCTCATCATCATTAATAATCTGACGCAGTGTATGAAGCATATTGCCTCCCTTATAGTACATATCGCCTGACCCTTCATAGTTAACATTATAGATACCGGTTATTGGTTTGTCGTTTTTGATGTTGCTGCGCGTACCTAAAACATATTCACTTCCGGCCTCCTTACCATAATAATACTCAACATAGAGATTCTCGGAGTAATTAATAAAACTTTCATGAACCCACATATCGGCAATATCCTCGTAGGTAATACTGTTTGCAAACCACTCATGACCCGATTCGTGAATGATGATAAAGTCGAATTTTAAGCCCCACCCGGAATTGCTCAGATCTGTTCCCCTATAACCGTTCTTAAATCCATTGCCGTAGGTTACAGAGCTCTGGTGCTCCATCCCGAGGTAAGGCGCCTCGACAAGTTTGTAGCCATCTTCATAAAACGGATAAGGTCCGAACCAGTGCTCAAATGCGGCAAGCATCATTGGTGCCTGTTTGAATTGTATCTTTGCCTTCTCAAGATTTTCTCTCAATACATAATAATCACAATCAAGCGGTCCTTTTTCACCATTATATATTTCGGAGAAGTGAACATAGTCCCCGATATTGATATTTACGCCATAATTGCTAATCGGGTTTGCAACAAACCAGTTATATGTCTTTGTCCTGTTCTTATGCTTTACCACACTTCTCAGCCTTCCATTTGATACATCCATCAGATTTTCAGGCACATTCACGCTTATCAGCATGCTATCGGGTTCATCGTACATGTGGTCTTTGCATGGCCACCACAAACTTGCACCATCACCCTGACAAGCGGAGCCAATAAAAGGCAAACCATTTTTATCCTTCTTCCACGTAATACCGCCAACCCATGGAGGTCTTGTTGATACTCTGGGTTTACCCCCGTAAGTCAGAACAACAGAATAAATCTTCCCCTGCTCCTGTTTATCAGTAAGTTCAATCCAATATACATTACCTTCTCTTTTGAAATTAAGAACATTATTATTCTGGACTGCTTTAGTCAGTTTCAGTGGCTCCTGAAGATCTATCTGCATAAGACCGGATGGTTTGAGAACCCTGTATATGACAGTGTTGGTTCCATAAATTGTACTATCGGAAGGATTAACGGTAATATCAAGATGATAATATGTCAGGTCCCACCAGGCTCTCTCAGGTGTTATCGACCCGCGGAGAGTATCCTGCCGGGTGAAGTATAAAATAGATGATCTTTTCATTGAGAAGAGTTTTTAAGATAGAGGACAAAAGTATAAAGATAAAAGGAAAATAAATGAAGAGTCTATAAAGTCTATAAAGTCTATAAAGTCATTAATATTCGACTTTTGACTTTTGCATAATTATCGTATTTTTACCTTTAACCAATCATTAAAATCAAATCATGAAAAGAACTTCAATCTTAACATTATTTATGATTGTGATAACAATCTGTATCAGTGAAGCTTTACTGGCACAGGAGTCAGATAACAATCTGTATCAGTGAAGCTTTACTGGCACAGGAGTCACCACGGTCACGTGAATCATTCAATCAGGGCTGGAAATTCGTCAAATATTTTAATGCCTCCAACGAAGCCGTTACCACCGACAAGGAGCCTGAAAACCTTCAGCTTCCCTCTGTGAATGACAATAACTGGCGTTCGCTCGACCTGCCACACGACTGGGCGATAGAGGGTCCTTTCAGCGATACTCTGGAGAATAACACCGGACTATTGCCATGGAAAGGGATCGGATGGTACAGGAAACATTTTGTTGTCAGCGACAATGATAAAGGTAAACGTATCTATGTCGATTTCGACGGAGCTATGGCAAATGCCAAAGTATGGCTTAACGGGAAGTATGTTGGAGAATGGCCTTATGGTTACACCTCATTCCGGCTCGACCTTACACCTTATATTATTACCGGCAAGGAAAACATTATTGCTGTCCGCCTCGACACAAAGAACTGGGATTCAAGATGGTATCCCGGCGCCGGGCTATACCGTAACGTATGGCTGGTAAAAACTTCACAGCTGCACCTTGCATATAATGGTGTCTTCTGCACTACTCCTGAGATAAAGAAAGAAAGAGGCATCCTGAGTGTGAAGGCAGAAGTGGAAAACCATATTAATGAAGTAGTGGCGGTTACAGTAAAAGCATCGGTTTATAAACTGAATGACAAATTTGAACCATCTGCTGCACCGGTTGCCGAGTCGGTAGTTGTTACTGCAACTGTCCCCGGTATGAAGGATCATGACTTCAGACTTGATATACCTGTTAAAGAACCTATTCTGTGGGATATTAATGATCATGAACTTTACCGCGTTGCTGTAACTGTTTCTCAAGGAACAACTATAACTGACAGATATGAAACCAATTTCGGTTTCAGAACATTAAATTTCACACCGCGCGATGGGTTCCTGCTTAATGGCAAGAGAGTTGAAATCAGGGGTGTTTGCAACCACCACGACCTTGGAGCGCTGGGCGCTGCTTTTAATATCCGCGCTGCTGAACGACAACTCGAAATACTTAAGGAGATGGGCTGCAACGCCATCAGGACAAGTCACAACCCTCCTGCTCCGGAACTTCTTGATCTATGCGACAAAATGGGATTTCTCATCCAGGTTGAAGCATTTGATACATGGAGAATTGGTAAAAAACCTAAAGATTATAATCTCTTATTCAATGCATGGCATGTGGAAGACGTAAAAGCAATGGTACGCCGCGACCGCAACCACCCTTCGGTATTTATGTGGAGCATAGGTAACGAGGTTCCCGATCAGAGAAATCCTTACATAGCATCAGCTCTTAATGCAATAGTTAAATCGGAAGATAATACGCGTCCGGTAACATCTGGTTGCAACGATTCCAACTCCGGAACCAATGGATTCCAGAAAACACTTGATGTTTTTGGTATCAATTACCATCTGGGTGACTACCAGAGGTTTTATGATCTTAAGGATAATGCTAATATGGGGATGCATTCAAGCGAATCAGCTTCAACTATCAGCTCAAGAGGTGAATACTTTTTCCCGGTAGTGCAGGGAGACCTGAACAATAACCTGCCTGGCAAGGGGATCTTTCAGATAACATCCTACGATGTTGCTTACCCGGGTTGGGCCAGTACAGCCGATCAGCAATTTACTCTGCTTGATAAGTTCCCTGCTGTTATGGGTGAGTTTGTATGGACAGGTTTTGACTATATCGGTGAACCTACTCCTTACTCCGGCGATCTAACAGGTGTCAGTCCTACTTCAAGACGTTATGAACAAACCAAAAAGATGCTTGAGGCAAACGGAGTCACTGAAGTTCCATCGCGCAGCAGCTATTTCGGCATACTCGATCTTGCCGGATTCAAGAAGGATCGTTTCTACCTCTATCAGTCACGATGGAGAGCTGAACTACCAATGGCTCATATTCTTCCTCACTGGAACTGGCCCGAAAGAAAAGGTCAGGTTACCCCTGTTCATGTCTATACTTCAGGTGATGAAGCTGAACTATTCCTGAACGGAAAATCGCTTGGAAAGAAGAAGAAAGGGGAATTTGAATACCGTCTGAAATGGGATGATGTTGTCTATCAGCCCGGTGAACTAAAGGTTATAGCATACAAAAACGGCGCTAAATGGGCAGAGGATGTGGTGCGTACAACTGAAAAAGCATCTATGCTCTCCATGTCAGCCGACAGACCTGCTGTTCGTCCCGATGGCACCGACCTTGTTTATATCACAGTAAGAATTGAAGATAAAAACAAACTGCTGGTACCAAGGAGCAGTAACCTGGTTAATTTCAGTATTGAAGGATCTGGTAAGATAGTTGCTGTCGATAATGGTGATGCAACCAGCCATGATCCATTCCAGGCTTCGTACAGAAAAGCTTATAATGGTTTATGCCTTGTAATAGTGAAGGCTGAAAAAGGTGCTGCAGGCTCATTTACAGTAAAAGCTGAATCGAAAGGATTGAAGGGAGCAGCTGTAAAAGTTGATATAACTAATTAATGTGGTCAGTGACTAGTAGTTAGTGGTTAGTTAGTTAACAGCCACTGACCACTAGCCACTAACTTATTCTTTTAGTATAAAAGAGCTTATCATCTCCTTCTGCATAAAAATTCTTCAACCGGGCTTCAAGTTCAAACTTATTACTATCGTAAAAAGCCCTTGTAGGGGAATAGTGCTCAAGTCCTGAAGTTTCTGCGATAAGAATGATACAACCCATACTCCTGGCTTGATTACAGGTCTCCTCAAGTAATTTTCTACCAATTCCTTTTCCGCGGAAATCGTTGTGAGTAGCGATCCAGTAAAGGTCAAAACTCGTTTTGGACATAGTAATGGGGCCGAAGCAGGAATAGGCCGCTGTAACACCATCCACTTCTGCAAAAACGAAATAGTATCCGGTTGATTCACCATGGCTTAACCGTTCTGTAACCAGTTCAACCGCTATTTCGACTTCGTGGTCGTAGAAAAATTTGGTTGAATCAACTATTTCCATGACACGTGTTATATCACGTTTTTCCGGAATTGTTCTGAATGTCAGGTTCATAGTTTAAAGTATTAAATTTTGTAATGGATGTAAATGCTATAAATGCTATAAATGCTATAAATGCTGTAGAGGTTGTAAATATTTTGTCAAATATACATAAGGAGTTAAAGGTTAGAAACCCACATCAGGAAGTGTTGCAATACGGGCTACAGTTTCTATGGCGATAGCTGCAAAAGCTGCCCCATAATCAAGATCGATATTCTCAAGAGTATCTTTTGTATCGTGATATCCGCTCCTGTTAATATCGTAATTTTCCATAAAAAGCACAACTGGCACGCCGGTATCAGAAAATATCTGACCATCGGTATTGAAGATCGAGCTGTGAGGATTGTACTGAGTACGCACTTCACCTTTAACAGGCAGATGCTTTGCTGTTTCAGGTATTTGCTGCAAACCTGAAATCCGTTTTCCGCGGGTTTTATTTATCCTGTCGGTTTGCTTGTTCCAGTTGTGCGTTGCGTCATTCCATATCATGTTTGCAAGATGTGCCTGCCATGCAAGATACAATGATGCAGCACTTTTGCCTGGTGAAATCTGGAAGATATCCTGGTCATTATCCCTGTTATGACCTATCATGTCCATTACGTATACACCTACAATTTCAGTGTCTGATAAGTTTACACTTGTGCTATTGTCAATTTTCAGATTAATGTTTTTCTCGATCAGGGTCTGGCAGAAATTGCGGGCACCCATACAATCTGCCGGGAACTCTTCACCGGTCAGATGTATCAGCCAGATATCACGTTCAAGTTTCCCCTCCTTTGATAGTTTTAAAAGGATCGGCGCAGCCTGCAGCAATGTAGCACTTGCGGAATAGTTATCATCCGCTCCGTTGGCCGATAATCGTGCCCCGGACCCTCCGCGTTCTTTTTCATAGATATCTTCCATATACGCCGTATCGTAGTGATCTCCAAGCACTACCGCCTGTTTACGATTTTTTCCGGGTATAATCAAAAGGATATTGCGCTCATAATTACTGCCCTTCTGGTTACCAACCCAGCCCCCGTACTGTAAAAAATCAAATAGTGTATTCCACTTAAACGGGAGTTCTCCGACCAGGGCTTTTCCTTCCATTGATGCTTCGGCAATTGCCTTACGATACCGTCCGATAAAATAATCTCCGAGTAATTCAATATCACGTTGCTGTCTCTTTACCTGCGACAGAGTGGTTTCATCAAGCATAATATCTGCATTATCCGTATAAGTGAATTCACCATGTGCAAGAGATTTAATGTCATTCCACCAGGCTTCTTCAAATCGTCGTGTGGCTGTTTCAGAATATGTCAGTGGTTCAGGAAGGACAAAATCATTTTGAGGTTCGATAATTTGTTCAAGAGCTTTACGCATATTGGCTGATTTTTCCGGAGAACTGCCGTGAATGTCCAGTTCATCAAGCCATTGCTCCAGAGTTTTATGTCTGGAAATATTCAGCAGGTTATAAGCAAACGATCTTGATAATGGTTTCCGGTTCTGTGTCTCCCAGCTCTCCAGCAATGAAATTATGTTAAGGGAAGTCTGGTGAGCATAATGATCATTTTGCGTATTAAAATCGTGTAAAGCGGAAAGATACAATTCACGTCTCAGCATTCGTGGCCAGAGTTCAACAGGATTGGACATATCTTTGTCATTATCATGATACCCTGTAATATATCCGAACAGTGATCCTGACCTTATCTCCGCTTTTTCAGATTGTGCCACGGCAAAAGCTATCAGAGGTCTGTGCAGGTATATTTCATGCTCCCCTACACGCATCGGAGGATAGAAAAACCTGTACCCGAAAAGTCCGCCCTTTAAAAAAGTTTTCTCAACCTCCATTATTTTTCTTCTGTTGGCTTTGGGACCATTTAATAAAAGTTTGAATTTACTGTTCCACAACTGGCTGTTACAGGCTAATGGCTTATTATATAAACCCATAGCATCAGGCTCAGTGCTGAACAAGGCTTTAATAAGCCTGATCTTATGCGCGACCTCGTTCAGTTCGTCCTGATACCGATGTACACGCTCCCAGCGATGAGTGCGATGAAAGGAGTCTTTTAAAAGATTTTCGTTTATAATATGATTATTACCACCTGAATGCGGTTCGTGCAGCCATCCCGATTGAGTAACACGCAAACCGTCAATCCCCCTGTTTCTTGCAACAAGGTTCAGCAGTGGAATCTGGGCAGCGGCCGGAAGCTCCTTTTTAAGTTTAAGATAACCAGGCATACCCCAGAATACAAGACTCCCCGGGAAAGGGAGTAAAAATAAAGTCCCGGCCAGATATTGTTTCTTAACCGTTTCCGGTAACAGGCTGAAAGGCCTGAATGTCAATAAATACTTAATATTCTCAAATGATGAATCATCATTGACCAGGAATTTCTTTGTCCAGCCAGGCAAAACAGATCCTTCTGAAGACATAATCCGGAATCCTGCATTAAAAAAAGATGAATCACCGGAAAATTTTTCTCCATATACATCAGATAACAGATCTGTAAAGAAAGATACAGATTCACTGACGGGTATTTCGGTGTCGGGAGCGGAAAAGAAGCTTTTCCAGAAAGCCTGTTCAGGGTCGTGGATGCTGTTCCCAAAGAATGTCCAAATCACCCTGCCTTTATCATCCTGTGTACGGGAGAGCATCAGTGGCAATAATGTTACATATTTTTCATGAGACAGAGATCCGGCACTTCCGGCAAGTTCAGGAGGCCAGTACGGGTTATTCCTGAGGTTTTCACCCCCGTGCCCGCTGATAAAATGTTCCGGTAGTCCCTTGCCAAGTTTAATGATGTTATTCATTATCTGCTGCCCTATATGCTCAATCCCCGGCTTAAGTTCATATTCCTCTTCCATTTCTGTTATCTTCCAGCCAAACGGATCATTTTCACTTAATATTAAATGATCGGGTTTACCATAAGGTTTATAACCGGGCAGAGGCGGTGGCATAAACTCTGAATAGGCGGTAATCTGGTAACAGCCATTACATCTGAACCATGGATATCCTGTAATCAATTTTTTCCAGCCAGGAGGAATATTTTCTTTCATACTAAAATAATCAGGCAAGTGTTAAACATGAAGGTATGGCATCAGTCAGTATGATGTATGTCGTTCAGAAAAACTGTTCAAGACAGCCCGCAGGGCGTTAAGACAGTCTTTACTCCGTTAATCCTTAAACAATTTTACTTTCAAAGCAGTAGGCCCTTTAGGCCCTTTACCGATTTCAAAGCTGACAATATTGTTCTCTTTGATTATTTCCTGAAGATTGTTTGCATGGACAAAAACACTCTGGTTGTTTTCCATATCACGAATGAAGCCAAAACCTTTCGAATCGTTAAAAAAGGTAACAACTCCTTTTCGTATAAAGTCGGATTTTTGCGCAGTATCGTTTTTAGTAGCACCGAGCTCGATACCATTTGCTTCAACCAGTATCTTTTTGTTGGGGTCGGGAGGAGTGGAAGATATCTTTCCATATTCATCAACATAGGCAATCATATCATCGAAGCTGCTTTTTTTCCCGGTTTCTTTCTTTATCAGCTTCTTTTTTGCTTTATCTTTTCTCTTTTTCTCTTTTTTATTTTTAACTTCCTTTTTGTTGAATGTCTCCTGCGATCTGCCCATAAATTGATAATTATTCGTTAATATTTTTCTGACTTGCTGTTATCGATTAATCAGCTCTTTGAATAAATCCTCAAAATCGCAAAGCTGAATCTTTCTCAAAGATACAGTTTATTTTTAATGATTACTATTCTGTTGTTCAAGGCTGGGTGGTTTGATTTGTCAAATCTAAATTGAGTGTCGGACTTGGATTATACGTACTAATTAAATATCTTTGTACGGACAAAACAAACTATCATGGATACAAAATTGACTATTAAACTTGACGATGATGTTATCACGCGAGCAAAGAGATACGCGAAACATCGAAAGACCAGTCTTTCAAAGATGATTGAATCTTATCTTGATTCTGTGACAAAACCTGATTCTAAGAAAATTGAAATTACTCCATTGGTAAAAAGTCTTAGTGGAGTGATTACTCTTCCTGATGACTATGATTACAAAAAGGATTACACAGACTACCTGACAAGAAAATATTCATGAGAAAAATATTTCTGGACACAAATATCATTCTTGACCTATTGGCTTATAGAATGCCCTTCTATACGGAAGCAGCAGAATTATTTTCATTAGCTGACAAAAAAAAGTTAACCCTTTCAATTTCTTCTTTATGTTTGGCTGACACTCACTATATTCTATCTAAGCAAAATCCGGAAATGGAGGTCAGGAAAATACTGAGGAAATTTAAGGTTTTGGTAAATGTTCTGCCTCTCGATGATAAAATTACAGACTTGGCTCTCAATTCAGAATTCCGCGATTTTGAAGATCCTATCCAATACTATACCGCGATTGAAAACGAGCAAGAGTTGATAATAACCAGAAACCTATCTGATTACAAAGACAGCAAAATTCCTGTTATGACTGCCGGAGAATTTATCAAATCAATTGAAAAATAAAGTCAACAGCTAATAAACAGGACTTCATGCGGTACGAATCCTGGGCAGCAATTCTACAGAATGCATGAAACCGGTTTTACTTGTTTTATAATAACATCACAAATTTAGGGAAAAAAGATCGGTCTTGTATTCATATATTTACATAAATATATGTATAGATAATATGAAGAGCAAACAATCTACTGTTAACAAATTAACAATCTGATAAATGTCAACTATTTAGAATTTATATAAATTACTAACAGCTTGTAAATGATCCTGCAAGAGCGGGCTTGATCTCCTTCAGTTTAACGAAATCGAGTTCCATTATTCAATTCTACCTATAAGACAGAATCAATAAAATCACAAAAAAATGTGTAACAATTTATTATTCTCAATATACCCTTTAAAAAGCTAATTTTGCTGATAATAAAACTAAAAACTTAAAAAATGGGTAAAATAACGAGGGGTCAGAGGATCGGGATTCTAACAGCCGGAGGTGACTGTCCTGGTATAAATGCAGCCATCCGCGGGGTAGGTAAATCAGCTATTGTAAAATACGGCATGAAACTGGTAGGAATAAGCGATGGTTTTTCCGGTTTGATCAATAAGGAATACAGAGACCTTACCGAACATGACCTTTCAGGGATACTCACACTTGGAGGAACTATCCTGGGAACCTCAAGGGAAAAACCTTTCAAAAGTAGTGGAAAAGGGAAAAATGAAATAAATAAACCTGTACTTATACGAGAGCATTATGAGCAAATGGGACTCGATTGCCTTGTATGTATAGGGGGAAACGGTACCCTTAAAACAGCGCACCTTTTGTCGCTGGAAGGGCTGAACGTTGTCGGTATTCCAAAAACAATAGATAATGATGTGTGGGGCACCGACCTGACCTTTGGATTCGATTCAGCTGTAAATATCGCTACTGAAGCCATTGACAGGCTGCACACCACCGCCAACTCCCATAAACGGATAATGATAATTGAACTGATGGGGCACAATGCCGGATGGATTGCATTATATTCTGGTGTTGCAGGAGGAGGAGATGTAATTCTTATACCTGAGATTCAATATAATGAGGATAAAATTGCAGAATACCTGCTTCACCGTGTCAACGAAAATAAACCCTATTCGATAGTGGTCGTTGCTGAGGGTATTAAAAATCCTTCCAAAGACAGATCAGCCGCGCAATATATAGGTAAAAGAATAAATGAAATGACAGGACTCGAAACAAGAGAGACTGTTCTGGGGTATATTCAAAGGGGGGGCACCCCCTCTCCCATGGACCGCGTTCTGGCAACAAGGTATGGCACTGTTGCAGCTGATATGATCGCAGAACGCGATTATGGAAAGATGGTTGCACTAAAGGATAACAAAATCTTATCTGTTCCTCTGGCAGATGTTTCAGGGAAATTAAAGCTTGTTGAACCGAATGATCCGCTGGTTATTCAGGCACAGAATATGGGAACAAATTTCGGAATCTGATGTTTCACTTCTGGTTAGTGAACCACCAGTCTTTCAATAATCAGGAAAAAATGAAAAAATTAATTTTTATCCGGCATGGAAAAGCAGAAGACCCGGCTCCTGAAATCTCTGACTTCGAAAGATCTCTGACTCTGAAAGGGAAAAGTATTTCGAAGCTGATGGCCCGGAAACTCAGGGAAAAAGATAATTCTCCGGGAATAATGATAACCAGTCCTTCTTTCAGGGCATTGGAAACAGCATTTATTTTCGCCGGAGAATTTGGGATTGAACCTGAAAAGATCATAATAAACAGTACCCTCTATTATAAAATGAATTTTCATTATCTCCCTGAAATTCTTTCTCTTGTCAGTGAGGATACTGATATAATTACTCTTTTCGGACATAATCCTTCATTTTCTGAAATTTCCGATAGCTTATGCAAGGGAGGATGCGACTTTATGCCTAAATGCGGTGTCATCGGTATCTCTTTTAATATAAGGACGTGGTCGGAAATCAGGCAGAACACCGGAAAAATAGAGTATTTTTTAAAACCTGAAAAAGTATTATGAGCAAGACATATATTCCAAAGGAGATCAGCTGGTTGTCGTTCAATGAACGTGTTTTACAGGAAGCTGAGAATAAGGAAGTTCCTTTGATAGAGAGGTTTAAATTTCTTGGTATCTACTCAAATAATCTCGATGAGTACTTCCGCGTAAGGGTGGCAACTTTGAAAAGACTGTCACAATTTGGCGCCAGATCAAAAACCATTCTTGGCTACAGCACGAAGGCCACTCTGAAAAAGATACACGAAATAGTATTGTCTCAAAATTCAAAGTTTGAGAAGATATATTCCGGACTTATCCAGGAACTGGACAAACATAAGATACATATTATCAATGAGAAACAACTGAACCCTGATCAGACTGATTTTGTGCAGAAATATTTTCATAAAGAGGTGCGGACAAAGTTGATGCCCTTTCTTATCGAAAAAGATTCAGAGTTGCCAAACCTTACTGATGATGCAATCTATCTTGCTATTTATCTTGTAAAAAAGGAGACACAGAAAAAAAGATTCGCACTTCTTGAAATACCGACGCATGTCCTTCCCAGGTTTATAGTCCTTCCTGAAAAAGGAGACGATAAATATGTAATGTTTATTGATGATATTATCAGGTACGGCCTCAAGGAGATCTTCTTTATTTTTGACTTTGATGAGTTTTCTGCCTATACAATAAAACTGACCAAAGATGCTGAACTGGAAATAGTTGACGATATTTCCGAGAGTTATATTGACAAACTTTCGCACAGTCTGCAACAGCGGAAATGGGGTACACCTGTCCGCTTTATTTACGACAGGAAGATGCCGGATGACCTGCTAAAAATTCTCACAAAAAAGCTCAATTTTGGTCCTGATGACGTTATTATTCCTGCAGACAGGTATCATAACTTCAAGGACTTCATGAATTTCCCAAATCTGGGGCGTAAGAAGTTTTATTATGAGCCGCTTGTACCGATACTACATAGAGATATTCAGGCCGGGAAAAGCATCTTATCTGCAATCAAGAAAAAGGATATAATGCTTTTCTTCCCCTATCATCCTTTCGATCATTTTATTGATCTGTTAAGAGAAGCATCTATTGATCCTTACGTCACTTCCATCCAGATAACGCTTTACAGGTTGGCCAGAAACTCAAGCGTCATCAATGCGCTTCTAAATGCTGTCAGGAATGGGAAAAATGTTACAACAGTAGTAGAACTGCAGGCACGATTCGATGAGGAAGCAAACATTCTCTGGGGCAATAAACTTATGGAAGAGGGAGTCAAAGTAATATATGGTGTTCCGGGATTGAAAGTTCATTCCAAGTTATGCCTGGTAACACGGGTTAAAAATGAAGTAACTCAACGTTACGCAGCAATAGGTACCGGCAACTTCAATGAAGATACGGCAAGAACCTATACCGATCATCTTCTTTTAACGACAAATAAAAAGATAACAAATGAAGTCTTTAAGGCATTCAACTTCTTCAATATCAATTACAAGAAGGATAACTTTTATCACCTTGTGCTTTCGCCTTTCTTCTTGCGGAATAAAATTACACTCCTGATAGAGAATGAGATAAAAAATGCAATGGCAGGAAAAAAAGCTTTTATATATCTCAAAATGAATAACTTAACCGACAGTGAAATCATAAATCATCTTTATGAAGCAAGCAAAGCCGGTGTTACTATCAGGTTAATTATCAGGGGAATGATTTCTCTTATTCCGGAATTAAAAGATATAAGTGAGAATATCAAGGCAATAGGAATTGTTGACCGTTTCCTGGAACATACCAGGTTCATGATATTCTGCAATGGGGGGAATGAGGAGTGTTTTATCTCTTCAGCTGATCTGATGACCAGAAATATAGAACACCGCATTGAGGTCACTTGCCCTGTTTTTGATAAGAGTATCAAAAATGTAATGAAGGAGATATTTGAAATACAATGGAGCGATAATGTTAAGGCACGCAAGCTCGATGCTACCCTTTCGAATGAATTTGTAAAACCAGGGAAGAAACCCATTCACTCCCAGATTGAGGTTCATAACTATATTAAAAGGGTCAATAAAAAAGCTTTTGAAAAATAATACTTATTTTAAACATGAATTACATAGCAATAATAACAGGAACCGTATTTATTATCCTCTTTTCGTGGTTCTTATCTATAAAATACAAAAGGTATCACGGTATAGCCAGATTCTTTGCTTTTGAGAGCGTTTTCATTCTTGTTTTATTGAATATTAAGGTCTGGTTCATCAATCCGTTTTCACTGCTGCAGATAATCTCATGGATACTTCTGATCCTTTCGGCTTACGTTGTTATTACTGGGTATCTTTTGCTAAAAAGAAAAGGTAAGCCTGACAGCAACTTTGAGAACACATCTATGCTTGTAAAGTCAGGCATTTATGGATATATCAGGCATCCTTTGTATCTTTCAATATTTCTGCTCGGTACCGGGGTAATGTTAAAAGATACCGGACCTGTTCAGATTGCTTTGGGTGTCATTAACATTATTGCCGTATGGGTTACAGCCAGGATTGAAGAAAAAGAGATGATCGCAAAATTTGGAGATGAGTACACGGTATATATGAAAGAGACAAAGATGTTCATTCCTTTTCTTGTCTGACAGACTTTAAGTCTTGCCCTGCGGCTGTCTTGCGCTTCGCGCTTGTCTTACGCCCTGATATTTCTCATTTATATCTTCAAGAGTTTTTGTTTGTAAAACATGCTCGGTTCATGTTTAATAATTTACTTTTACGAAATTAAACAATCAGGAAAGGGTTATGTTCAGGAAAACATTGAAACAGTTAAGAATATTTTTAATAATAATTATAGTATTGGTTTTTCTTCCTCATTCGATCCTTCCACGTCAGACGTCTGATTCAAAAAAAAATGATTTTGAAAACTATCTTAGGCTGAATGAAAGCGAATCGAGGCTCATAGAGTTTAAAGATGATGGAGAAGCCCTGAAAATGAAGCTGATACAAGTGGATATCATAAACAAAAGCAGAAAGAATTTCAAAGCTGGTCCGGTTAAGCTGGATATTCTTGCTTCGAGGGTTGCAAATAAGATGTGCAGAGAGGCTGCTGAGAATAATTTTATCGGGCATTGGAATATGGCAGGTGAGAAGCCTTATCACAGGTATGCCTTTGCAGGAGGATATGACCATGTTTCCGAGAACGCTTTCGGTGAATGGTCATCCGATAATTATATTACATCCTATTCAAACATCAGCTCGATGATGAAATCGGGACATAGTACATTCATGGCCGAAAGGGCACCAAATGACGGACATAAAAAAACCATAATTGACAAATCACATAATTTTGTCGGTATCGGATACTATCTTTCAGGAAATCAGTTCAGGTACTATGAAGAGTTTATTGACAGGTATTTCGAATTTGAGAATATCCCGGGAGAAGTTAAAATTGATGAGTCATGCAGTATAACTGTGAAAACCAACGGTGAAAATTTCTTATACTATCTGATAATATACCACGAGAAATTTCCACCAGCTCTGACGCTGGCCCAGATCAGAAAAAAAGGAAGTTATGAGGATTATACAAATGAAGAATACTTAGAAATAGTTGCATGGGATCTTGCCCGGTACAGAAGCGGAACTTCATATAAAATACCCCTCAGGTTTTCAAAGGAAGGGTTATACTATATTCATATCTATTACGATAAAAAAGAGATTACCAGTC
>JAPLED010000121.1 GCA_026391475.1 Bacteroidia bacterium
GATAACTATGCACCGGCAGGCAACATAACCATCACCTTCAGTGACGTCAGTACTTATAAAGCCGATCCGTCAAGTATACTGCACTATAATTATACTATCACCAGGAAATGGAGGGCAACGGATGTGGTAGGCAACTTCAGTGAATGTACCCAGACTATTACGGTACAAGATGTTACAGCTTCGGTAATAACCTGTCCGGCCAATGTCACTATTGATTGTGAAGATGATAATACGCCGGCAGGCACGGGAACAGCAAAAGCTGCGGATAACTATGGCAACATAACCATCACATTCAGTGACATCAGCACTTACAAATCCGACCCGGCAAGTGTGCTACACTATAATTATACTATCACCAGGAAATGGAGGGCAACTGATGTATCAGGCAACTTCAGTGAATGTACCCAGACTATCACGGTACATGATTTTACTGCACCGAAATACACTGTGCCACCTACTGTAACAATTTGCAGAACTTCTGATTATACATATAATATTGACCCTTCTATAACTGGGGATGTTACAGACGAATCAGATAATTGTACCCCTGGAGCTTTATTAAATGCTACTTATACTGATGACCTTTCTGGTTTAATTGATTGTAACAACTCTGGATTTATAGTGAGGGAATGGACATTAACAGATATAGAAGGAAATACTTCTGTGAAAGTTCAAACAATCTGGGTAGAGCCTACTCCACAGGTAGTACCGAGTACTCTATCACAGAAGATCTGTAATGATGGTACGACAAATGTTAAGTTAAGCAGCCCGAGTGTGTTTACCAGTGGCGTTATTAAGTTTAAGTTCACAGCTACAGCGCCTTCTGGTTTAATGGGTTTTACAGCGAGTGCGAAAAACCTTCCAAATGGATATATTATAGCGGATAATCTTATTAACTCAACAGATGGTCCACTAACTGTAACCTATACAATAATTCCAGTCAGTCCGACGGGTTGTAATGATGGTCCAAGTAAGATAGTAACTGTGATGGTTAACCCTATTTTTACTATTGCAAGTACGAGCTCCGTTTCAAATGACGGATCATATAATATAAATTGCAATGGTTTGTCAAATGGCTCAATCCAGATCAATCTATCGGGTGGTCTGGCTCCTTTCGTTTACAGCTGGACAGGTCCTGATGGATTCACTGCAACAACAAAAAATATTTCAGGCCTTAAAGCCGGACAGTATAATTTATTGATCACTGACAGTAATTACTGCACTGCAACAGAAACAATTAATCTCACAGAACCGGGCAACCTTGGTATGACATTCACTTTGTCGTCAAGCACGGCAGGCGGATTTAATATAAATTGTACCGGGGATAGCACAGGTTATATTGATATTGAACCGATTAACCCGGTGAAAACTGTCGATTACCTCTGGGCAGATGGTATTTTTGGTAAAATACGGATGAATCTTCCGGCCGGCGATTACAATGTTATTATTACAGATGCCAATAATTGCCATGCCAGTTCAACAATTACACTTACTGAGCCTGATTCCATGAAGCTCATATTCGATATATCCCAGCCATTCTGTCCTGATAAACCTAATGGGGAGATAAGATTAAATGTTACCGGAGGGGTCATGGGAACGGATTATTCATACAAATGGTCGGATAATTCAACCGGCAGGAATATATCAAATATTCTGAAGGGATTTTACAAAATTTCAGTTAAGGACCTTAATGGATGTTCAATTAAAGACTCGGTTATTGTCGAGCCATTGAATGAAACATGTCTGATAATTCCAGATGCGATTTCCCCGAACGGCGACCTGATTAATGATGTCTGGAATATTGGTTTGATTGAGTTATATCCGAGAAACGAAATAAAGATATTTAACAGGTGGGGAGAAATTATCTGGAGATCGGAAAAAGGATATCCGCAACCATGGGATGGAAAGAGCAATGGGTCTTCACTTCCAATTGATTCTTATCATTATATTATTGATTTGCATAATGGATCGAAACCAATTATTGGTAATGTGACAATAGTAAGGTAAAATTTAATTTTTTAAGCTCTTGTGAGAAAACAGACTTTCATATTATTATTGTTTCTGATTGACAATCTGACTTTCGGACAACAACTACCATTGTACAGCCAGTACCTTTATAACAAATTTCTTATCAACCCGGCTGTTGCAGGAAGTGACGGTTATACAAGCGTTAATCTTACAGCCAGGGAACAATGGGTTGGTTATTATGGCGCACCACGGACCGTTTCTTTCAGTATGCAGACAAGGGTGCTTAAGAAAAGCTATATTCTTAAACAAACTCGGGGGAACCGGCAGGTTTACAGGCCAAAATCAGATGGAAAGGTTGGTTTGGGTGGATACATATTCAGCGATAAGAACGGATTGGTTCAAAGAACAGGTTTCCAGGCTTCATATGCATATCATACGTGGTTGCGTAACAGCACTCAACTCTCTTTGGGACTTGCTCTTACCGGCTATCATTATAAAATAAATGAGAAGGAGATAAATTTTGAAGACCCAAATGAACCATTGCTGAACAATAATCTTCGCCGGGGGATGTTCATCCCTGATGTTACTTTCGGCGCCTATCTTCTAAATGCGAAGTACAGCTTTGGTTTTTCTGCTGATCAGCTATTCGAAGCGTCAGTTAAAATCGGGAATTATGCCTATAAAAATTTCAAGATGAGCAGGCACTATTACCTTTTCGGATCATATAATTTTAGTTCGGGAAGTTATATAGAAATCCAACCAGCTTTCCTCTTAATGATGTCAGAACAACTTAAACCACAAGCCGATATAGGTGTTACATATATCTACAATCAGGATTTCTGGGCAGGATTGGCTTTCCGGACAAGCGGAGCATTAATAGCTAATCTTGGAGTAAAACAAAATAATATCTTTATCGGATACGCATTTGATTTCACTCTTCAGGAAATTCAGAGAATTACCTACGGGACACATGAAATAACACTTGCACTTAAGTTTGGAGATAATGCCAGAAGATATCGCTGGCTTGATCGTTATTGATCAGTTCAGATGTTCTTTTCTCTGTGACTCTCTGTGTCTTCTTCTCTGTGTCTCTCTGTGCAACAAAAAAAATAGGAACTTACACAGAGTTACACAGAGGAATCACAGAGTTCCACAGAGAAATCACAGAGTTTGGCTTCATCGAGGGCTTCGCCGTTCACAGAGGAGTTTATTTTTTAAGAATATATATTACAGAACTGCTTCTCTCCTTATTAAACAGTGACAGAAAAGCGAATATTTTAGCTTTAGCCATTCCGGTGAAGAATGATATTTTCGAACCTTTATACCTTTCACTTAAAAGGGAAATATAAAATACATCGAGTGGAAGAGTTCTGATTTTTTCCAGTATTAATCCGGATTTTTCAGCAAAAAGTAAAAAAGTGGAGGGGTTGAAATGCCATAAATGCCTCGGTACATCATAAGCAGCCCAGAAACGGCCATAATGTTTTGCATCGTACGAACTGCAATTGGGCAAAGCAATTACGCATATTCCGCCAGGCTTTAATAAACGAAGTATATCAGAAGCGTATTTAAAAGGGTCGTGAAAATGTTCAAGAACATGCCAGAGGGTGATGCAGTCGAAACTATCTGCCTCCAACATTGATATCTGTTCAGGGCCAATAACTTCCAGACCAAACCGTGATATGGAGAAATCGCGGGCTTTTTCATTTATTTCTATTCCTTTAACCTGCCACCCTGCTTTTTTCATTGTGCCGGCAAAATGACCCGTACCACTGCCTATGTCGAGGAGGCTTCCCTTATGCAGACCGGTAACCTTATTAATGATGCCTCTCTTTTTAAGCAGCATAGCGCTCCTGACCAGATGGTATATCTTATTGGAAAACCCTTTTGAGGTGTCGCTGTGCGAAATGTAATCGTCCGATTCGTAATACCTTCCTGTTTCATCCTCTTCAGGATAATCCTGTGTAAATTCGAATCCGCATGCCGGACATTTATATATCGCAAATTCCTCTTTACTGATTAAATGATCAATGCATCTGAAATGTAAAAATATCTTTTCAGATGAACAGAGCGGGCACACGTTATGATGCACCATACTATTCTGCCTTTGATTTCTTCATAAGTTTAGCCAGGAAATAGCCGGCCAGCAAAAGGATCAACACTACCGAGCTTGCCAGCGAAATTTTATTCCCGGTAATATAAGAGGCCGGTTCAAAAGAAAATTTAATTTCATGATCGCCTGCCGGAACAACCATTCCTCTCAGTATATAATTTGCGCGGAAGTATTTACTCTCTTTCCCGTCAATATAACTCTTCCATCCTGCAGGGTAGTATATTTCAGAGAAGACTACAAGTTTCTCTTCCCGTGCCGAGTATTTATAAACCAACTCATCAGGCTGATATGACACAAGTTCAATCTTTTCATTCTCCATAACAGGGTAAGATGATTTTGTGATCTGATCCTTAAAAACAATATCAATCACCGCCTCTGTTGAAGGATCAAAAGAGTTAATTGCAGAAATCTCCTTATTGGCATTCTCTGCCATAACCGGTTTCTCAACAAACCAGGCATTCCCAAGAGCATTCCGGTTGACCAATGGGGGAGCTTCGGGATTGTAAATTACATATTTTGTATTAAGCATATTAAGTGCAGCAGTACTGTTAAAAACGACCTGAAAATCTTCAAGGGTCTTTGCATTACTGCCAACCGCCTGAATAAGTTCTAAATTGGGGATCAATGATGTATCTATGAGTTCCTGGTATCTTTCCATTTTGGCCCCATGATAACCCCCTATTGATTTATGAAAATATGAGGTGGGTGAATTATCATTAAATGTAGAAACGGTAAGATTAAGAACTCTGTGCTGGGATGGATCTTTAAGAATAAATGCATCGGCTGCTGAAGGAGTGAAGAACTTTTGAATTGCAGATGGCCTTTCAAATCTGTCAGCATTCAGATATCTCTTGTCAACGGTCCACAGATCGAAAACAATAAGCACGGTAATTATAAGAATAGCATGTCCTTTCTGGAGCTTGCCAAGTATAAGACCAAGTATTACACCTGCTGACAGTAAAATAAATACCAGAGATCTGAAAGCATCACTTCTGAGCAGATCTTTTCTGTCGGTTATCAAGGCACTTTTAAGCCATTCCGGAAGAGCATACTCATTTTGTCCCAGGAAAGAACCTGCAATACCGGGAATAATAAGAATCAACACAAGAAACCCTCCGGTAACCCCGGCAGCAATTTTTAAGCTTTTAATTATTTCTTTTTTCGAAGAAGTACCATTGAAGATATTTCTCAGGGCCAGTATCCCTAATAAAGGAATACAAAACTCGGCAATTATGAGAGTCATGGTCACTGCCCTGAACTTGTTATATCCCGGGAAATATTCAATAAACAGATTTGTAAAAGGCATGAAGTTTTTTCCCCAGGACAGCATTATTGATAGTACTGTTGCAGCCAGGAGCCACCATTTCTCAGGACCTTTAACAAGAATCAAACCAAGTACAAAAAGAAACAGAACAATTGCCCCGACATAGTGTGGCCCATCAGTTCCGGGTTGAGTGCCCCAGTATTTCTGAAACTGATAGGCTTCAGCCTGAGCATTTTTCTGACTTAATGCTTTAAATGTTTCCGAATCGCGCTCAAACGGGCGGCTTGAACCACCCTTGTAATTTGGAATGAGAAGATTAAATGTCTCATCAACACCATAACTCCAGGCTGTAATGTAATTTTTATCCAAACCGGAGGAATTACTATTATTTTTAAATGTCAGATCTGATTTTCCCCTGATTGAATATTTCCCATATTCATAAGTTGTATAAAGGCTCGCGAAGTTTATTCCGATAGCAATGGCAAAAGGTATTATCAGTAAAGCAGATGTTTTCAGGAATTTTATTACCGTTTTGTTTTTAAAGGAATATACAAATTCAACGATCCCGAAAACAAGAAGACAAAGCATGGCATAATATGTGATCTGGGGATGATTAGCCTGGATTTCAAGAGCCAGAATGAAAGATGTAAATAATGCTCCCTTTAATGCATCGTACCTGTAAGTGTAATAAATTCCTCCAATCATAGGGGCCATATAAGCCAGAGCTATTGCCTGTGTATTGTGTCCTGCCCCCAGAACCTGAAAGAAAAACGACGACAGGCCATAAGCGATAGCGCCGGTTATGGCAAGCCACGGATTGACTCCGAAAATCAGCAACAAAATGTAAAATCCGGCCATCGAAAGAAACAACACAGAAACGGGCATCCTGAATGTTCTCAGAAAAGTATCGACGTGCTTCATCAGGTTGCCGGGATATAAGGTAGAGATGAGATATGCAGGCATCCCACCAAATATTGAATTGGTCCATAATGGTTCTTTCCCCTGTTTTGCCCGATAGTCCTGTATTTCCTTCGAGTTTATTTTCGAAACAGTCGAGTCGTTGGCTTTTAATACTTTACCTTCCAGAACAGGGTAAAAATATGCGAAAGAGATCACTATAAATATTAATACCGCGATGAGATGCGGCAGAATGGGTTTGATTTTATTTTTTATTTGCATTACAATTTTATTAAGGTTATTGACCTGAAGGAAAGACAAAAATATGTAATTACCTGCAATTATCGAGTCTTTTTAAGATTTTTACTAAAAATACAGATTTTGGACTAAATTCCACAAACGTCTCATTATCAATAATCCCGGTCTTAAGACCGGGGTTATTAAATGTCCACAGAAACGTCTCATTATCAATAGAGGTTGTACCAAAACCACACCACCCCCCCCTGACGCTTCGGTCAGGGTACTCCTCCTCTAAAGAGGAGGAGAAAGTTATAATACTGTATATCAAAACTTTCCCCTCCTTTTTAAAGGAGGGGTGTCATCCGCAAACTGGCGGATGACGGGGTGGTTGATAATCTTTTTTAACAGCCTCTGAAGCAAACGATAAGTGAATTTCTTACTCATCATCCGCTATTCCTTTAAGGGAATTCAAATTAGATTTGAAGTTTTTAATCTTTGACCATTTGACAACAAAGCCTCTGATTGCCTGTAATTCAATAGATTCATAAAAATTAAAGAGATAAAGAATGAAAGGGAAACTGACCAGGCATCCTGTTTTAATGATCATCCTGGGAAGAAGATCGAGTCCGTTAAAAAATAAGCTGGAAAAGGATAAAACAGCCCCGGTAAATAACAATACAATTATTTTCCTGATTTCATAAGGTATATAAAATACTTTCTGAGAATAATAGTAACATGCATACCAATAAATAAACTGCGATAAAAGTGTGGCAATTGCTGCTCCGGTAATACTCCAAACAGGGATTAATAACATATTAAGAGCAAAGCTTGTGATTGTAGCGAAAACAACAATAATTCCGATTATCCTGGTTTTTTTTGCTATATGCAGCCCGTAAACAGTAACTTCCTTCATATTAATAAAGAAAATTGACAGTGATAAAACCGGGATAATTACAACAGCATCCCAGTACTCTTTGGAATCGGCTAAAATTTTAATTAATTCATATGAAAAAAGGGAGACTCCTACTATTCCAAACATCATGACATAAGAAGAATAGAGAAGTACCTTTGAATAAAATCTTTTATTATCAGGCGAATCTATCCGTTTTATCATCATCGGTCCAAGCGCCAGTCTTATTGAATCAACAATAACAAGTTTTAAAACACTGGTTATTTTGAAAGCAAGTGTATAGAGAGCAACATACTTCAGAAGAGCCAATGAATTGAGTGAGAATCTGTCTATAACATTCAGCAGGACTGCTGAAATATTGGCCAGTAATAAGGGAAAGCCATAAACATTCATTGACTTGAAAATGCTTTTATCAAAGAACACCCTGGAATTCTTTATTGTATAGCCGAGAAGGATTAAAACAACAAGAGCATTCCCGATTACCTGTGCAAGGAAAATGCCTTCAAGACCCATCTTTTTTGAAAGAATAAAATAGAGAGTCAGCGATAAAACAGAAATCAGTTTAAACAGATTTGTTATTGAATAAAGAAAAGATTTTGACTGAAGTCTCATCAGGGTATTGATGATATTGTTAATAGCCTGAATACCGGATGCAAGAATAACAAGTGTTATTACCCTTGACCAGTCAGGTTTTGAAAATAACAATACAGAAAAGGTACCGGAAAGAGGGATCAGCAGCAGGCAAAATGTTAATGAGACAATCAATTGTGTAGAAAGAGACATGAAAAAGATACCTTTCTGATTCTCTTTATGTTCTTTATCCCAGAACCATCTTGTGAGACTCTGTGGAAGTCCTGATGCCAGGGAAGCTGTTAAAACCAGGCCGCAAATCTCAAGTATTCCAAGTACCCCGAATTCATCAATTGAAAAATACTTTTTATCGGTATATATAGGGATCAGCAACAATCCAACGACCTTAACTGCTATGTTCCCAAGGCCGTAAATCAGGGTGTCTTTTAATGATATTTTAATTGACTTTAACATGTCTGAATTTCAAACCCCATTTTTCTCGTCCTGATTGATTAAGATACTCATTGAAAATGCTAAGATAGTATTTACAATTATACTCAGTTGCAGTTAATTAATTACTTATCTGCTATCAGGGTCAGGCCCTTAAGAAAAAGATGTCTGAAAAAAGTATGGATTAAAACTGACTTTAAAAGAGAATCTTTTATACTCGGGTCAAAATATTGCACTCTGACTTTGGTAAAACCTTCATTAAGTGCACCGTTTTTCAGACTGAAATAGCTTTGCTCGTTCAGATGGTACTGTTTATAATGGTCCGAAATCGTGTCGGGCTCCCTCTTTGGTAAGGATTTCCTTTTAATAATGCTGAAAATTCTTATCAGTTTGTATCCAAACCTTCTTCTGATTGTATTAGGATAGGTATATACAACGAGTCTTCCCCCCGGTTTTAATAAGTTGTAGCATTTTTTGAAGAAAGCCTTACCCTCTTCAACTGAAATATGCTCAATAAAGTCAATGGAGATAATCCGGTCAAATTTTATTTCTTCATCGATTTTTTCAAAAGAATTAATATGGAATAAACAATCGGCTTTCAGCTTGCCGGCTTTTGCATTTGCTAATTTTATTGCTTCATCTGAGAAATCTACACCTGTTGCCTTACCTCCGTTTAAAGCATGGTAAATTACCAATTCACCTCTTCCGCAACCTATATCCAGTAAACTATCAGACTGATGTAAATTCAGAGAATTAATAACCATCCGGAACTTATCGATCAACTGTTCAAATTTTCCGTCAAAGTTTATAAACTCATCATGGCCTGTAGCATCATTCAGGAAATAGCTTTCTGTATACAGATGCCTTACGTCATTTGAAAAGGTCACTTTTTTACTCATTTGATTTTTTGATTAATACATCCTGATACAGGTTTGATAGCTGGTTGATAATAACCGATCGTCCGAATTTTTCTTTAACATAACTCCTGATAGCTTCTTTATTATATGATCCTAAGTTTTCTGCCATAATACTTATAGCTTTTGCCAATTCTTCAGGATTATCTTTTTCAATCAGCATACCGGTTGATGGGATCACTATCTCCTGTGGACCACCGCATTTTGTTGCGATAACCGGTATTCCACAAGCCATAGCCTCAATCAGAACTACTCCAAAAGTCTCATATCGGCTTGGCAGTATGAAAATATCCAATCCGGAATAGAACAGCGCAATATCACTTCGCAATATTCCTTTATAAAACTTACAATTAGCCTCAATACCAAGTTCTTTTGCCATTTTCCTGTAACTATCCAGTAAAGTTCCATCTCCACCGATATGTAAAAGAAAATCTTTTCTTTCAAGCAGAGAAGCGGATTTTAATAACAGGTCTAGTCCTTTATTGTTATTTCCCATTCCTCCGAGAAAACCAATGTTTAAGGTTGATCCCGGGTTTGATTTTACAAGTTCGAACTTGTCGACATCAACAATATTATGGATAACGTTTATCGCGCGATGGCAAAACGGGGAAATTTCTTCTTTTAATGAATTACTTACTGAGATAATGCAAGTTGCGTTTTTAAGAGTATAAAGAACACATTTTTTATGAATCCAGCTCCTGAAATATTTCCTGATCCTGGTGTGCTCTGTCAGAATATTTGGTATTTTTTTTCTTTTTTGAATTATAGTCCCGAGAAAACCTGCAGGATAGGACAGATGACTATGAATGATATCTATTTTATTTTGCTTTAAGATTTCATTATTTATAAACCGATAGGTATTTGATAAATATTTTAATTGATTAATTATCGGGAAAGATTTATTGATTGTTACTTCATATTCAGTTACGCTTCCATTCTGTTTTTTCAAAAAGGAGTATTTAGAAAATGGTGCAAAGTGCGAATAATCAACTTTGAAATAGACAACAATAATATCATGCTTTATACTTAAAGCTTTAACCTGTTCCTGAATAAAAACACCTCGCCATTTATGGTTTATATCAGGATAAGAATGTGTAAGCAGCAATATGTTCATACGAAAATTTTTACCCGATTATTTTAGATACCTTAAGCAATCTTGGTTCAAAAAAGTCCTTAATTTCATGCCGGATTGGTTATTGTTTTATATAGCAATATTAAATTCTCTTTAACCATTCCGATATGATGTTCTTTCATAACTGCCTCGTACCCGTTTTCCCCCATACTGGCTCTTAATTCCCTGTCTTCAATTAGTCTGATTAAAGCATCCTGAAACTCAGTTATATTTTCGAAAATCAAACCGCAATTATGTTTTTCAATTAAGTTTTGTTGTGGTACGCAGTTTGATGCAACAACCGGTTTTGCACCAAGCATATATTCGTATATTTTATTAGCTACGCCTGATTCATGCTGAGGGTTCTTATGAAACGGAGCAATACATATATCGCTAATTTCAAGATAAGCAGATAATTCGGTTGAGTCGATCCAAGGTATATAATGTACACGATTGGCAAGCAATTCCAGGTTTATAATTTTTAAAAACCGTGTTTTATCTTTTTTATCGACCGGCCCGATAAGAAGGAAATTAAC
>JAPLED010000103.1 GCA_026391475.1 Bacteroidia bacterium
TCTGATTATGGACTTTGAGGTTATTAAAGAGCTTGTACAATATGACCTTAAAGAGAAGAATCTTTTAACAGAACTTAAAGCTATTCTGCCCGGCGGAGCAAAAAGAGAAAAAATATTATCCGATTATGAAGTACTGAAAGATAAATTGGGTACGGCAGGTGCTTCGGGGAGGATTGCGAGGGAGATGGTGGCGGAATTGAAGGGGAAAAAGGGTGATTTTTGAAGACAAAAGACAAAAGTAAAAAGATAAAAGTAAATTCCAAGGTCCCCCTCCCTTGCTCTTCGAAGTCTGTCAAAGGCAAAAGTGAAACGAAAAAGAGTTACGAGTAACGAAATATGTTGAATCAGATAATAAAGACCTCCGACGGTTCGCATACGATCTTTGTTCCGGAACTCAATGAACACTACCATTCAGTTCATGGCGCAGTTCAGGAATCAACATTCATATTCATTAATAATGGTTTCGAAGTAAGTAAAGCTGATCCCCTTAATATTTTTGAGGTCGGGTTCGGTACGGGGCTTAATGCACTTCTGACTGCAATTAAAAGTATGGCCGGAGAGAGAGAAGTCAACTATACCTCGATCGAAAAATTTCCTGTCGATGAAAATATTATCAGTTCACTGAATCATCATCAATTTGCAGGTGAAGAGGGTAAAGTGATATATAATTTAATCCATGCATCGCCCTGGAATATCAGCGTCAATATCTGTAAGAATTTCAATCTCAAAAAAATAAAAGGAGATTTTATAGTTGAACCTCCGTCGGGCAGATTTGATCTTATATACTTCGATGCCTTCGGACCCGACAAACAACCTGAAATGTGGACGAGGGAAATGTTTGCGGGAATCGCAGCCGTTACAAATAAAAACGGGATACTGGTAACCTATTCAGCCAAAGGTGAAGTGAAAAGAAATCTTGAGGCTTGCGGATTTGATGTAACACTGCTACCGGGACCTCCGGGGAAGAGGCAGATGATCAGGGCAGTAAAAATTTAAAATTTATTTTCCCCGGGGCTTTTTTACTTTCACTAAAGTGTTATCTTAGCGGAAATTTTAAAATTAAAAAATGTATCGTATGAAAATCAAGGGATTAATTGTAATGACCGGTGTAATAGCCTTAATGCTTGGCTCTTGTGGAAAGAGTTCTCTTAAAAATGCAAAACTCAATACCAAAGAAGATTCACTGTCCTATGCTTTTGGGATTGTAAACTATAATGCTCTGACGACAGACAGTCTTATTCTCGATCCGATGATCGTGGCAAAAGCGATGCTCGACGGAAAAGAGGGAAAGCCATTAATGGCCGATGATATTGCCCGTTCATTTATTATGGTGTTTATCAACCAGCGTGAAGCACTTAAGACTGCAAAACAGGCAGAAATGAATAAAGTAAAATTTAAAGATTATATTGATCAGAATGTGGCTTTTCTTGCAAAGAATAAAGAAAAAGCCGGAGTTACTGTTACTCCCAGCGGTCTGCAGTATGAAGTAATAAAAATGGGAACAGGTCCTAAACCAACTGCTAACAATACAGTAAAGGTTCATTATGTTGGAACACTAATTGATGGAACTGAATTCGATTCATCTGTTAAAAGAAATGAGCCGGCTCAGTTTCCGGTTTCAGGTGTGATAGCAGGCTGGACAGAAGCATTACAGCTGATGCCGGTTGGATCGAAGTTTAAAATTTATCTTCCCGAATCAATTGCTTATGGAGCAAATGGTCAAGGAGATGTTATTAAACCTTATTCAACTCTGATATTTGAAGTTGAGCTTCTCGAAATTGTACAATAACAATTGAAAAAATAATTATTCACGAAGAATAGACTGAAATGGCATTTGAAATTACCGGAAAAATTATCGACATCTCTCCTGTCAATCAGGTTAGTGACAAATTTAAAAAACGGGAGTTTGTGATTGAGAAAAAAGAGACTGGCGGAGCTGCTGTCTTTATTGACTATATCAAGTTTCAGCTGATACAGGATAAGTGTGACCTTATCAACGAATCGTATTTAAACGAAGATGTTAAGATCTGGTTCAACCTCAAGGGTAACAAATGGGAACGCGACGGTAAAATCAACTATTTTACAAACCTCGATGCCTGGAAGATTGAAAAGACTTCATCACAGGGCAGAGATCAGAATGTTCCGGCACATACAACACTGGAGGATATTCCGCCTGAAAATGATGAATTAAGCGATCTTCCATTCTGAAAAGAATATTAAGAGACTGAAACTGAAATTCAGTCTTTTTTTTTATCTTGGAAAGATAAATAAATTATAAAATATTAAATATTACGATATGCAAATAAGATATTTATTTATAGTTGTTCTTACAGTTGCCTGCATTGAAACCCAATCTCAGGTTTTAATAAATCAGGCCGAAGCAAATCCACGCCAGATACAGCTTCCATACAACAGGCTGATACAGCCTGCAGGTCTTCAGATATTTTTTGGAGATGATTCGCTCGAGAACCATTCGCTCGATGCAGTTTTGTCGAATGATGGAAAATGGCTTGCCGTCGAAGAAAGATACAGTATTGTCTTTATCAGTACTTCAGATAATAAAGTAAAATTTATTCTTGCCAATAATAATCATCCTGATCTCAAAGGTGGGATGAACACCTACTCGGGAATCACCTGGCATAATGGAAATGAAGGTCCTGAGGTATACTGGAGTTGGAGTACGAAAGGAAGAAACAACCGTTCGTTTGTTGTATCAGCCAGATGGGATGGTATGAAAGCAGAATTCGGAAGAATGCTCGAATACAAAGCAATATCGCCCGCTAAATTAGCCCTTCCAAACGAGATACTTATAACAAAAGAGTCGGATCGGGAGTTTTTATATGTCGTTCTGAATGGAAATAACCTTGTTCTGAAACAGGATTTTGTCACCGGGGAAACCATCTGGTCCACTGACCCCGGGGTAGCTCCTTACGGGCTGACGATGGCTTCAGGAAAATTGTATATTACCAACTGGGCAGGCAGGCATCCAGATGCTGATGATAAAGACGTTGCAGGCGTCCCATGGGGCCTTGCCAGGGTTGATAACAAGGCCGGAGGCGCTACCCGGGAGGGCAGTGTGACTGTTTTGGATCCTGCTAATGGTAAGATAATCAAAGAAGTTGTAGTTGGCCTCCATCCAAATGAAATAATCAGTGATAGCCGTGGAAGATTTGTGTATATCACTAACTCAAACAGTGACAATATAACTGTTATAAACACCGCCCGGGATGAGATTTCTGAATCAATCAGTGTAAGACTGCAACCCAAAATAAATCCGTTTTTTGGTGACTCACCTGACGGTTTGTGTCTCTCTTCCGATGAAAAATTACTTTACGTTGCAAATGGTATGGATAATGCACTTGCTGTTATTAAGCTTGGGAAAAAAGCAGCTGTAAGAGGCGATAAAAACTACAGCAAGGTAACCGGTTTTATACCAACAGGGGCCTATCCTTCCGCAATAAGCATACATAATTCAGGATATCTGTACGTCTGTAACCTTGAAGCTGAAGGTGTAACGCTGGGCCTTCACGATAAAAATACTACCAACCTGGTGTATAATTCACATAAAATGCTGGCCTCAATATCGGTGATCCCGGTTCCGGGTAAAAGAGATCTTAAAGCATTTACCGACACCGTTATTGCTGTCAATGACCTCTCCAGAGCAACTCTGGCAAGAGAAAAACCCAGGGAATCGGTTCAGCCAAAACCTGTTCCGGATAGAATCGGGGAACCTTCAGTTTTCAAACATGTTGTCTATATAATAAAGGAAAACAGAACATACGACCAGATTCTGGGTGATATGAAACAGGGTGATGGCGATCCGGGTCTTTGTATATATGGAGCAGATGTTACGCCAAACACACACAGATTAGCTGAAGAGTTTATACTCCTAGATAATTATAATGTATCAGGGAAATGTTCAGCAGAGGGACATCAATGGACCGATGCTTCAATTGTTACAGATTATATTGAAAAGAATATGAGGGCATGGTTCAGAAGTTATCCTCATGTTCAGAAGGATGCACTTGTTTACTCTCCTACCGGTTTCCTCTGGGATAATGCCACCAGTCATGGGAAAAAAGTCAGAATATACGGAGAAGCATCTGTTCCTGTTTTCGAAAAAAAGGTGACATGGACAGATGTTTATAACGGATTCCTCAATGGAGAAAAACTTGAATTCACTAACCATACGACCATCGAACCGGTTAAAAAATTACTCAGCGAGACTTACCCCTCATTTGGGAACCACGAGGTTCCTGATATCGTCAGAGCCGATGCTTTCATTAAGGAATTGAATTCATTTGAAGCCAGGGAAGGTGACCAGCTGCCTGAACTAATGATCATCGCATTACCCAATGATCACACAGGAGGAACACGTCCGGGATTGCCAACTCCACGAGCAATGGTAGCCGATAACGACCTTGCATTGGGCCAAATTGTTGAAGCGCTCACGAAAAGCAGGTTCTGGGAAAGTACTGTTATTTTTATAACAGAAGATGATTCACAGAACGGGTGGGATCATGTATCAGCCTACCGTACAGTCGGATTGGTTTTGAGCCCATATTCCAGAATAAAAAATACCAATCATACATATTATGCTCAGCCATCGGTTGTACGAACCATTGAGCAGATACTGGGCTTGCCTCCCATGAATATTCAGGATGCGATTGCAAATCCTATGACTGATTGTTTTATCAACGAGAAAAACTTAACTCCTTTTGAAGCTCTCCCAAACATTATTCCATTGAATGAAATGAATCCTCAGTTAACATCATTGAACGGGAAAGCACTTCATTTTGCCAGGAAAAGTCTCCTTCCGGAATTCGACGGCAT
>JAPLED010000093.1 GCA_026391475.1 Bacteroidia bacterium
ATGGCCAGTTCCATTTCAATATCTGTTAATTATATCATAATGAGTAACATAATTATTAATCCGGCAAAAACCCAGATAACATAGCCCGGCAATACACCGGTATGAGCTTCACTCAACTGGTGACTCAGCCAGAGAACAAACTTTTTCGACAGATCATAAATATCAAACCATCGCTCTTCTGCTTTTCTGTAGATCCATGAGAAAAGATTGAATTCACCAATAGTCTTATAGAATTCCGATGTAGAATAACTGGTCTGATCCTGGATTTTTTCTCCACCGATAAAACTATCTTCAGTTCTGAATTTTTTAAGATTGAAAGCAAGGTAAAGAATTATTCCGAGAATTACTGAGATTAACACAAGCAATGACACAAATGATGAATTCCAGAAACCCGTGAACTGAAATGCACCTGAAACAGGCATGAAAAGTTTTGGTACAACGAAGTTTGTAGCAAACACGCCAAAAAAGATGCAGAATATCGAAAGAATAACCAGGGGTATCCACATCATAACGGGTACTTCCCTGACCCTTTCAAACTCTGCCTTTCGGCGGCTCAGGAAGATTCCGCCTATCAGCTTGATAAAGCTTGCAAGAGTAAGTGCCGATCCCAGTACTGCTAATCCCAGCCATACTACCCATAGTTTATTAGCCACACCTGATCCGTTGCCAAAATCAATTATTCCCTGGTATATCATCCATTTTGAGGCAAAGCCATTGAATGGAGGTATTCCTGAAATTGACATGGCAAAAACCATGGAGGCAAAGAATGTAAAGGGCATTGCTTTTGACAGACCCCCGAGATCGTCAATTTCTTCCTTTCCTGTACGATACTCAACACATCCTGCAGAAAGGAAAAGGCCGCTTTTATAAAGAGCATTGTTTATCATATGAAAAAGGCCTGCAGCAACACCAATCATCGAACCAAGCCCGAATCCGAGAATCATATATCCTACCTGCGAAACCGCATGAAATCCAAGTAAACGCTTGTAATTATGCTGGACAAGTGCCATCATTACAGCAGTGATAATTGAAATTACACCTATCGATAAAAGAAGAAGAGTCAGCCATTCATTGAGGATGAACATACCGGTAGTTATCCTCGCAAGAAAATATATACCAAGAAGCTTATCCAGGGATGCAGGAAGGTAAGCGGATGAAGAGGCCGGAGCACTCTTTGCATAATCAGGAACCCATGTATGAAACGGAAAAGCACCTGCTTTTGTGAAACTGCCTGTGAGTAAAGCCAGGAAAGCAACAACAGATAAAGCATTTGTCGTGGGAACCGATATGCCTCCCATACTTAGCGAACCCGTAATCTTCCATATTATAGCGATCCCGATAATCATTATACTATCAGATGCACCGATAAGAATAAGTGTCTTCTTAGCGGTAGCTGAGCTTTCTTCATCATAACCATGTATCAGCTTATATAAAGTTATTCCAAGTACACCCCAGAATGCAAGAAATAAAAGAAGGTTATCAGATAATACAGCTCCATAAGCACAACCAAGGGTAATGAGGAAATACGGATAATAGTTTTTGACTCTTCCGGCTTTAATATAAACGATTGAATACATTAGAACTAAAAAGGTGAAAAGGCTGACAGACAAAACAATAAGCTTACTCAGACTATCGTTGTTGAATGCAATATATCTGCCGGCATCCCTGAGAAGATCAAAACCAAAAACAGATAAGCCTGAACCGGCAGATAATTGATCCAGACGCAGCATCTGATTATCGGAACTGTATATCACAATTGTCAGATAACCCGTAATGATACTTACCAACAGAGCAACCAAACCTTTAAAGGTTCTGAATTTTTCCGGAACGAAGAAAAGCAGCAGACCGGCCAGAACAGGCAGAGTTATTATGCTGATAATTTCTTTCATATCTGATAGTTAATCGTTTTCTTTATTTCATTCGTCCTCTTTACTGATGCATTAATCAGTTCATTGGCATTCATTATTTTATCGCCTGAGTTTGAATCATAAGCAGCAGCCATCCGTTCGGTGCAGCAATAGCATGGATCAACTGCTGCCAGTGAAATTGTAGCATCAGCGATAGTCTGACCGATACAGGATTTTTTAAATGTTGCAATGTTGACATAGCTCGGAGCCCTTATTTTATGTCTGACAGGAGAGTTCGATCCATCTGATTGCACAAAATGAAATACCTCACCCCGCGGAGCTTCAGCCCGGCCATTTCCTATTCCTTCAGGTATCTCTTTAATTTTTACCGCAATATCTCCTTCTTTTTCCTTTTTAAGACCATCGAGACATTGTTCAATGATTGAAATCGATTCGTACATCTCGAGTAATCTGACCTCTGCTTTGGCAAAAACATCACCTGCTTCGGCTGTGATCACTTTCCAGTTAACAAGGGGATAAGCAGCATAAGGATCGTCTTTTCGCACATCGATTGCTAAACCTGAAGCTCTGGCAGTCGGTCCTACTGCTCCATAATCAATAATATCCTGTCTGGTCAGAATACCAACTCCCTTGGTTCTTGCGTGAATTACCGGATCATCCATCACAGCTCCTGTAAGCAAGTCTGTTTTTCTCTTTACATCACCAAGCACTTGCCGGATAACAGAGATCTTGCTGTTTTCAATATCTCTGCGGACACCACCGACTTTGAACATAGCATAACTGTTTCTGTTACCGGATATCATCTCAAAAAGGTCAAGCACAGGTTCACGGTATTTCCATGCCCACATGAAAACAGTATTATAACCCAGGAAATGTCCTGCAAGTCCTACCCATAGCAAATGGCTGTGTATCCGCTCGAGCTCACCGATTATTGATCTTATATATTTTGCCCTGTTTGTAAGCACGATATCTGCAATTTCTTCAACAGCATTGGCAAAGGCAAACGGATGTGAGCTTGAACAGATTCCGCAAATACGTTCAACAAGAAAAAATATCTGTTCGTAAGTCTTTGATTCACTTAGTTTTTCAATACCCCGGTGATTATATCCTGTCTCCCATTTGATATCTTTTACAATCTCTCCGTCGCAATACAGTTTGAATAATTCAGGTTCTTCCTGAAGTGGATGATAGGGTCCGATCGGTATGAGTGTTTTTTTGCTCATTATTAATAATCTCCGGTTATTACTTAAACTCTTTTCTCAATGGATAAACACCTTCAGCCCAATTACCTTCTGATAACAGTTTCTCCTGGTTTGGATGATTCAGGAAGTTAATACCAAACAGTTCGTGCATCTCCCTTTCTATCCAGTTCGAAGCATTAAACATGTTCGAAAGAGATTCAATTTGCGGATTGTCCTTATCCAATATTACATGAATGTTAAGTATAAGTCCGACAGCATCTTTGCTAAAATGGTAATGTATCTCAAATCCTCTTTTTGTATGTAATGCAGAAGCAATAATAAACCTGAATTCAGCAGTTTTGAACAAATA
>JAPLED010000089.1 GCA_026391475.1 Bacteroidia bacterium
GTTTCCTATTCCAAGCAGGGCAAAACCGACAAGCACCATTTCGAAAGTATAAAAGAAATATGGCACCAGTAACCCCAATGCCGTAACGCCCATACCGATATTAAGCATAAACCGTTTGCCCAGACGCGATTGCATCACTCCTACCGGAACAGAGAGGAGAAGAAACCAGAGGAAAGCAGCAGAAGGGATCAATTGAGCAAGAGTGGCACTCAGGTTCATATCCTTACTTACACGGTCAACCCCGATACCTACAAGGTCAACAAAGCTCATGACAAAAAATGCCATGAGGACTGGGAGTATTTTGGTAATGTTTACTTTTTGTGTATTCATAATAGGGTGGTTTGAGTGAAATTACTGAAGTTAGTTATTTATTTTTTCTTCCGGTAGCCTGCCGCCCGTCGCCTGACGCCTTTTATTAAACGGCAACAGGCTTCAGGCTACAGGCAACAGGTTTATATTGATTAATTTACATTAGTGGTAGTGCATGCTGAACTGATTTCCAGAAATCATCATCAAGCAGATATGCGCTTCCCAGAAGGGCAGCATCTTCTTTCAGTTTTGAAAGAGCTACTTTGCAATTACAATTCTCTTTTTTCAACCTGTCCTCAAAAACATCTCCAAAGAGACTATATGCATACGATATGTTTCCGCCAATAACAATAATTTCAGCTTTGAATTTTTTAAGCCATGGAGCAAGGAACAGCCCAAGTTTATCTCCAAAATCCGTAAAAAGATCAGAGATTATCCTGTCGGAAGCAGCCAATGCTGCAACCTCTTTTACACCACTCAACTCTTTACCAGTTAGATTCTTATATCTGCCAAGTAACCCGCGAGTCGAAAAATAATCGTCAGCAATTCCATCTCTGTATGGCAGGTGATAAATACAACCCAGTTTAGGTACATCCGGACCATCTACAATCGGGATACGGTTACTGATAAATGCAGATCCGAAGCCGGTTCCCAGTGTAATTGAAAGTGAACGGTTAGCCTTGGTCGCACTGCCTGCCCACGCCTCTCCTACTGCAAAAGCTGAAGCATCATTCATAAACCTTATGAGGAAGTCTTCCGGAACCTCCAGACTACTTGAAATGGCATCGATAATATTAATGCCGTAGAGATTCTCGTATTTTGCCACACCCCGGATAAAACAAATTCCCTTGACATAATCGAATGGTCCGGGCATTGCAAAACCAATTCCTTTAACTTTTTCAAAAGGTACTTTCGCCAGAGCACCTGAAAGTGCTTCGGCCCAAACAGCAATTATCTCATTGGCCTGAGCCTGGTTATTAACTGCCCTTTCAGTTAAAGTATCCCTAAGAATCTTCCCTGAAACAAGATCAACAGCTGCACAACTGATATGACTTCCACCTATATCAGTTCCTATCGCGATGCTTTTATTCATAGAATTGGTAATAATTAAATCAAGTCAAAAAGTGAAGTTAAAACTGCCGTTGAAAATATTCAAATTTGTTGTCAATGCAAAATAAAATCCGATGATTAAAGATTTTCCCATGATTTATTTATGAAACCGAATTTTCTTCAGATGATAAACATCATGTTTTTTTTCATAAGAATATTGGTATTATAGTTGTAAATTCGAACGACAAAATATAAATATCACACCATGCCAAAAGTAACGAAAGAAGATGCGCTTCTCTATCATAGCAGAGGTCGTCACGGTAAAATTGAGGTGATCCCCACAAAACCTTATAGTACTCAATTTGATCTCAGTCTGGCATATACCCCGGGAGTAGCATATCCGTGTCTTGAAATAGAAAAGACCCCTGAGGATGTTTACAATTATACTGCAAAGGGTAACCTTGTTGCCGTTATTTCGAATTGTACTGCAGTGCTCGGGCTTGGCGATATAGGGACAATGGCAGGTAAACCCGTGATGGAGGGAAAAGGGCTTCTGTTTAAGATATTTGCTGATGTTGATGTTTTCGATATTGAGGTTGATGAGAAAGATCCCAGGAAACTGATAGAATTTTGCAGACAAATAGCGCCCACTTTCGGAGGAATAAATCTTGAAGACATAAAAGCTCCTGAATGTTTTGAGGTGGAGACAGAGCTGAAAAAGATGCTTGATATCCCCGTATTTCATGATGATCAGCATGGAACAGCAATTATCTCTTCAGCAGGTCTTCTTAATTCTCTTGAAATAACAGGCAAAAAAATTGAGGATATCAAAGTGGTAGTATGCGGTGCAGGTGCAGCTGCTATATCATGTTCCAGATTATATGTTTCTCTGGGTGTGAAAAAGGAGAATATTGTAATGGTTGATTCAAAAGGAGTTATTAATAAAAAAAGAAAAGACCTTAATAAATATAAGCAGGAATTCATAACCGACAGGGACCTTGACACTCTGGCACAGGCTGTCAAAGATTCTGATCTTTTTCTTGGTCTTTCTGCTGCCAATATGATGACAAAAGAGATGCTGTCTACTATGGCAAATAACCCGATCGTTTTTGCAATGGCTAATCCCAACCCGGAAATCTCCTTCGAGGATGCAATGGCTACACGGAATGACCTGATTTTTGCTACCGGAAGATCGGATTATCCTAACCAGATTAATAATGTGTTGGGATTCCCGTTCATCTTCCGTGGGGCACTTGATGTAAGAGCATCGACAATCAACGAGGAGATGAAGCTTGCTGCTTCAAAAGCTCTCGCTGCACTGACAAAAGAGCCGGTACCTGATTCAGTATTAAAAGCTTATAATGTCGATAAACTTATATTCGGAAAAGATTATATTATTCCAAAACCCCTTGACCCAAGACTATTATCATGTGTGGCTCCGGCAGTTGCTAAAGCAGCAATGGATAGCGGTGTGGCAAAATATCCTATAAGTGATTGGGATGCATATAAGAAAAGTCTCGACAAAAGGCTCAGTGAGCACATAAAAAAGATAGGTGAATGTAATGCGGTATAAAGGGTTCAGGGAGCAGAATGAAGGCAGTGTGATTAAACTGAAATAATTAAAATTTCTGTGATTTGTTTTTCCTCTCCGTAATTTGTTGCCCGATCTTTTTCTCAAACATTGTTACAATAAGATCCGATATTCCCTGAATGGTGAATGAACTGCGGTTTATTGTTGAATCGAACAGATAATCAATATTCAACGGTTTCTTATCAAGGAAAGCCCTGATCAGATTGAATCTTTTTTCATCGGTATCGACAACATACTTCTCGGCAGTTTCTATATTCATTCCCTTCTTTTTCATTACATTCTCAACCCTCCAGTAAAAGGGTGCAATAAGCCGGATATGAAGTGCATCGGTAATTTCATGGGCTATTGAGACACCACCTCTTCCAACCAGAATAATATATCCCTCTTTACAAATAGAAAGGATAACATCTTTAATAGCTTTTTTTACTCTCAGATCGCTTACAAAACCATCTGAAAAAGCCATTATCATCTCCGAAATATTGGATAATTCAATTCCCTTATAGAAATTTTCAACACGCTGAGTCTCTGTATTCAATTCCTTTGCTATGGCATAAATAATATCCTTATCGACCCATCTCCATTTTGTTATACCATATTTACGGTTAAGGTCATCAACCAGAATAGCCGCTACCTGGCGAGCATCGCTTCCTGTTAATCGTGAAAGTGTAATTACAGGACCATCATCAGCAGGAGGCTTATTTAATATAGACTCTCTGTACCGACCATCAAAATAATCAAAAAACTTTTCCATTTGATTTGTCTCCTTTCCTGATAATTTAATTAAGATGCTGAAATACAAAACGTATTATAACTTGTGAATGAATTACTTATCTCGTTAAATTGGCGGATGAGATATGTTTAATCCCAGAGCAATTCTACAGGAATTATAAACGATATAAATTACAAAAAAAAAATGAATCCTGAATTTTTTTTATTGTGATATTCTTTATATTCATTATAATAATAATTTTAACTGCCAATCGTTCCATGACTATCCAAAATGGTCCGATTTTTGAGGATCAGTAGATTAATTGACTTTAAATGAAATCATCTCTGAAAAAAATATTTTTTATTGTTCTACTGGTCTTGTTAATAACAGGATGCAAAAAGAATTATATCATCAGCGATAAGCAGGCAATCCTGTTCCAGCTTGAATATGTCAATTATGCCTGGGGTTATCAGCACAATGGCTTTATTATCGACAATGAAGGTAATGTTATGACATATAGTAATCCGGAAGATTGGAATTTTCCTGACAATGACTTTACTCTTAGTGAAAGCCAGGTTGCTGAAAACATTAATAAATGCGTACAAACCGGCGAAAAAATCCCAAAAGAAGAGCTTCAGAAATATACAAATTACATTAAAAACATCGCTTCAAGCAAGATAACTGCTTTAAAAAATGTAGCAGCAGATGCAGGATCATCAGAGTTTATCTGCTACCAGTTTTCGGAGAGCACCGGAACTTATAAAGGTTACCTTATTAAAATGGAAGGTGATTTTACCTGCGAAAACCTGAATTTCTATTCCAAGAAAGTTGCCGCATGGATGAGAGATATCGGTAACAGTATTGCCGAAAATTAAGCCATCTTCTTTCCCTGTAGTAACTTCCGATCCAAATAAAAAAATAGCTCACAGGATTTATTTTTGAATTTTCTACTGTTTTTATTATATCTTTACTTCATTCAAAACAATTTTTTCGCTAATAATTTAAACTATTCGTTATGATTGCAAACATTTTTTCCAGGCCTGAACTATTTTGGTTCCTTTTAGGCCTGGTTCTGTTTCTGCTCGAATTAGTCATTCCCGGTTTTTTCATTTTTTTCTTTGGCTTAGGAGCATGGGTTACTGCTCTGGTTTGTCTGATTTGGGAACCCGGAACCAACCTGCAAATAATAATTTTCGCTGTAACTTCCGTTCTTTCTCTCATTGCACTCAGAAGAATTATTCAGGAGAAATTCTTCTACAGCAAGGGAAACCTGTCTGAAGAGGTTGAGGATGAGTTTACAGGAAAAGAGGCTCTGACTACAACCGATATTGGTCCTGACAAGAAAGGGAAAGTCGAGTTCAAAGGCACAACCTGGAAAGCTGAATCTAAATCAGAAATTAAAGAAGGACAAACAGCTATCATCATTGAAAAAGAGAATTTTACATTAATAGTTAAACCTAAAAAATAATTAAAATGGAAGGATCAAGCTCTACTTTTATTCTTATTGGTGTAATCTTTTTAGGATTTATCGTGATTGCATCTATGATTAAAATTGTTCCCCAGAGAACAGCAATAATCGTTGAAAGACTCGGAAAATACAGGGCAACCTTTACAGCAGGTTTCCAGATACTTATCCCTTTTATCGATAAAGTAAGGTACAGACACACGCTTAAAGAACAGGCAATTGATGTCGCACCACAGATATGTATTACACGCGATAATATCGCAGTTGAGGTTGACGGTATCCTTTATCTTCAGGTTCTGGATCCTCAAAAAGCTTCATATGGAATTGATAATTACAGATTTGCTTCAATACAGATAGCCCAGACAACAATGAGAAGCGTTATTGGCAAGCTCGAACTTGACAGAACATTTGAAGAACGTGAAACAATTAACGTATCTATTGTTGAAGCTGTTGATAAAGCCAGTGAGCCATGGGGTGTTAAAGTATCCCGTTACGAGGTTAAAAATATTTCTCCTCCTCAGAGCATTAAAGATGCTATGGAAAAACAGATGAGGGCTGAAAGGGAGAAGAGAGCTGTTATTGCTGAATCGGAAGGAACAAAACAGGCTAAGATAAATAATGCTGAAGGCGACAAGCAGGAGTTGATTAAAAAATCTGAAGGTGAAATGCAGAAGCGTATCAATGAGGCTGCAGGACGTGCTTCAGAGATCGAGCAACTTGCAAAGGCAACCGCTAATGGCTTAAGAGCAATATCATCAGCAATATCCGAAGAAAACGGGTTAAATGCCGTTAACCTGAGGATAGCTGAACAATATCTTATGGAGTTTGGAAAGCTGGCCAAGGTCAATAATACATTAATAATCCCGTCGAATCTTACTGACATCGCAGGCATTATTGCAACTGCCACTTCGGTGTTCAATGAGACGAAGGATAAGAAGATGAAATAGAAATAAATAGAAATAAAAAGGAATACCGGAAGGCGAAGTTTTAAAACTTCGCCTTTTTTATTACTTTGAACAACGAGCTATGAGCCACGAGCTATCAGCTATAACACCTCCTCATGCTCCGTCCTGTTGATGATCTCATTCTGAAGATCCTCACCAAGATCATTAAAATAATCACTATACCCTGCTACCCGCACAATTAAATCACGATATAACTCGGGATGCTTTTGTGCATCCTTCAGAGTTTCTGCATTTACCACATTAAACTGGATATGATGACCATCGAGACTGAAATAGCTGCGTATCAAGGCTGTAAGGCAATCATAGCTATCTTCATCTTCAAAAAACTGTGGCGAGAATTTCTGATTAAGAAGTGTACCTCCTGTACGAAGGTGATCGATTTTTGAAGCAGACTTGATAACCGATGTTGGTCCTTGTTTGTCAACTCCCTGGCTGGGTGATATACCTTCAGATAGTGGCTTATGTGCTTTCCGGCCATCAGGAGTTGCACCGATTACACTTCCAAAATAGACATGTGAGGTTGTTGGCAGCATATTAATACGGTGGATTCCTCCTCTTGATGTTGGTCGGCCATTCACGGCATCATAATAGATCTCAAAAACAGCTACTGCCTGCTGATCGGCATAATCATCGTCGTTTCCGAACTTCGGAGTGTTATAGATCATTTCATACTGAACCTGTTCATATCCGTTAAAATCGGCATCGAGTGCTTTTGTTAACTCTTCCCATCCGAACTTCTTATTATCATAAATATTATACCGGATTGACGTCAGCATATCTGTGATACTGCCAAGACCAACACCCTGTATATATGATGTATTGTATCTTGCACCTCCTCCGTTATAATCTTTGCCGCTGGCAATACAATCTTCAACAAGTAACGATAAAAACGGGACAGGCAGCCAGTTTGCGAATGTTTTCTCAATCACATTATTGCCTCTTATCTTTATGTCAATAAAGTAGTTAACCTGCAACTTAAAAGCTTTCATAAGATCTTCAAAACTCTTATACTCATGAGCATAGCCTGTCTCTAATCCTAAAAGTTTGTTTGTCCTTTTATCAAATCCGTTATTCAATGTGAGCTCCAGAACTTTTGGCAGGTTGAAATAACCTGTCAGCCAGTATGCTTCTGTTCCAAAAGCTCCGGTCTCTACACATCCTGAAGCACCACCATTACGGGCATCAACGATACTTTTTCCCTGTCTCACCATCTCCTGGATTATTGCGTCGGTATTAAAGCATGAGGGTTGACCGAAGCCGGTTCTGATTATATCAAGGGCTTTGTGTATGAACCTGTCGGGGCTTTTTTTGCTGATCTGTATCATCGAACCGGGCTGAAGTATCCGCATCTCCTTAATAACATCAAGAAGAATATATGATATTTCATTAACTGCGTCAGTACCATCGGGTTTGACTCCGCCAAGATTGATAAGACAGAAGTCTGTGTAAGTATTGCTTTCGCTGGCCGTGACACCTATTTTTGGTGGTGAAGGATGGTTATTGAACTTTACCCAAAAGCAACCGAGAAGATCATACAATTCATCTGTGGAAAGTGAGCCTGCCTCCATCTCCTTTTTATAGACGGGATAAAGATGCTGGTCAAGTCTGCCCGGATTGAAGGAGTCCCAGGGATTGAGTTCTGTTATAACTCCCTGATGAATAAACCAGTAATGTTGAAGCATTTCGTGGACGGTTTCCGGAGCATTTGCAGGTACCTTCCGGCATACAGCTGCCATCTTTAACAGCTCATTCTTCCTTTTAGAATTTTTTTCATTTGCAGCAAGTTTTTCCAGTTCATCTGCATGACGGTTCGCATACATTATTATAGTATCGCATGCTATATCCATTGCTTTAAGCTCTTCAAATTTTTCAAAAGCCTGTGTGTCAATATAAAAATCGAGAGCTGAAACGGATTCTTTTATTTCTTCCTTTAGTTTAAGAAATCCTGTCGTGAACATCTTGTAACCCAATACAGTATGTCCTGGTGCACGCTGTTCCTGGAATTCAGTGAACAGGCCGGCTTTGTATGCATTCATCCATTCATGAGTCATAAGATTCATTATCCTGTCGCGGTTACTCTTTCCTTTCCAGAAAGGGATAATCTCTTTCTCATAAATGTTTTTTACCTCCTCATCAACCCTGAAGAAGACCTTTTCCCTTGAGTTAAGTATTTCCAGATCAATCATGGAATGAAGGCTTATCTCCGGGTAAGTCGGTGTCTCCTTGGGTGCAGGCCCTCTCTCTCCCACTATCAGTTCACCTTCATTGATACATATCTTCTTATTTTTCAGAAGATATTCGAAGGCTTTTGCCCTTTTCAACGGAGCTGACAATTCACGGGCTTCATCGCTCTTATAAAACTGAGTCATCAGCAATGCCCTTTCAGCACTGATTTTTTCAACTGCATTCAGACTCAGTTCTCTTAATTGTTTGACTCTTGCTGATATTTTCATTATACGCTTAATTATTATCTTAACCTTCCTTTTCTGTTAGGTTGTTTATCCACCAATTTTAACTTTGACCCCAACTTCACTGAAAAATTCTTTTAGCTCCTGCATTCTTCCTTTTGCAGGCGGTTCCACATTATCCATTTTGTAGGGAATATTAAATCTTTTATATTTTGATGACCCGATTTTATGAAAAGGCAGAAGGTTTATCTTTTTAAGAGATTCGGTTTTCGTTGATAAAAGAAACTGTTTAAGTTTTTTTAGATGGTCAGGATCATCATTAAAACCCGGAATAACAGGAACTCTTACCATTATATCTTTGCCACTATTCAGAAGAATCCGGTAATTATCAAGTATACCGATATTGGAAACCCCGGTTAATTCAATATGCCTGGCTTCATCCAGGTGCTTGATGTCGAAGAGGAAAAGGTCAGTAACGGGAATTATTGATTTATAGTTTTCAAAAGATGAATAACCTGAAGTATCAACTGCTGTATGATAACCATTTTCCTTACAGGCCTTTAACGCCTCAAACAAAAATTCAAACTGAAGCATTGGCTCACCGCCTGAGAATGTGACACCCCCTTTTGACTGATTAATGAAAACTCTCTCTTTTTCAAGTATCTCAAGAATGTTTTCAACTGAATAGTATTTCCCGACTTCCTTACTGTTACTGAACTCTCTTTCGCCCACTTTATCAGATATAATCACATTTTCAGGAAAAGGAGATATTCCTTCCGGATTATGGCACCACATACAGTTAAGAGGACATCCTTTCATGAAAAATGTCACCCTTATCCCAGGACCATCGTGGATTGAATATCTTTTAACGCTGAAAATAAGTCCTTTCATATAAAAGGTGCTAAGCTGAATTGGAAATTATATATAAAAACAGGGAAAACTATTCTGAGGATTCAGAATGACAGATAAGTTAAATAGCTGTAGAACATCAGACAACTATAAAGCCTTCTGCCAAGGCGCTGCATCATAAAACGATATTTCAGTTTTGCGATCATTATAATTCAATGATAGGTGCAAGTTAAATATTTTTTTACTAAGGTACATCAGTAATAATAAAATCAAATGTTTATCGTTATTTTTATAGCAGAACCAGATGTGAAGTCATGAAACTGTTTAGTCTTGCTGTTTTTTTATCTTCCTTACTTCTTTGTGTCCACGGGCAGGCAGTTGAACGCTACACCATCAGCGGGTATGTCAAAGAGGTTGTAAGTGGTGAATCACTTATAGGTGTAAATATTTACCTGCCAGACCTTAAGACCGGTACTGTAACAAATAATTATGGTTTCTATTCCCTCACATTACCAACTACCGATTCGGTTAAACTTGTAGTTTCCTATGTCGGATTTACTCCTGAAATCATTAAGGTAACCCTTCACAAAGATATTGAGCTGAATATAGATCTTAAACCCAATATTTTACTCAAAGAAGTGACTGTAACTGCTGACCGCGGAGAGAAGCAAAGTGAATCGGTAAAAATGAGCATTGTGAAGCTTCAGGTATCGCAAATAAAAAATGTACCCTCACTGCTGGGCGAAAAAGATGTTCTGAAAGTTCTCCAGCTTATGCCAGGAGTGCAGAAGGGATCCGAAGGGAGCAGTGGTATTTATGTCCGGGGCGGTGGACCTGACCAGAACCTGATTATCCTCGACGATGCCATTGTATATAATGCCAGTCACCTTTTCGGATTTTTCTCTCTGTTTAACGGTGATGCACTAAAAAGCGTAGAACTTACAAAGGGTGGCTTTCCGGCCAGGTACGGAGGACGACTCTCTTCAGTGCTGGAAATGAACATGAAGGAGGGTAATAAAGAAGAGTGGCATGGTGAAGGTGGAATCGGAATTCTTTCATCGCGATTAACTGTTGAAGGACCAATAAAAAAGAGTAAATCTTCAATTCTTTTGTCGGGCCGGAGGACCTATGCCGACCTGATAATTTATCCATTATTAGGGGAAGAGAAAACCGGCTATTACTTTTACGATTTCAATGCCAAAGTCAACTATGACTTCGGCAGGAGTAACAAGATTTACCTGAGCGGGTATTTTGGAAAGGATAAATTCTATATGAATAACAACTCACCCGGGGTAAAGGAAAATGTTGGATTTCTTTGGGGCAATGCAACCGGAACTCTACGCTGGAATCATCTCTTTACCAACAAATTATTTTCAAACACATCTGCAATATTCAGTAATTATTCTTTTGGTATATATGACAAGTATAAAGTAATTGCAGAGAATAAAAATTATTATGCTGAATATTATTCAGGAATAAGAGATTTTACACTGAAGTATGATCTTGATTATCTGCCCAATCCGAATCATTGGATTAAGGCAGGGGCAATAAGTATCTTTCACCGGTTCAATCCTCATGCCTTTGTTGAGGAAGATGTCCCACGCAATATTCATGTAAGGGATGTCAGATACACTAATAGCCTTGAATCAGGTATCTATGCTGAGGATACCTGGCAACCGGTTCAGACAATTAAGGTTAACGGAGGAATTCGTTTCAGCCATTTCCTGGCAACGAAAAAACAATACCATTTTTTCGAACCAAGACTGTCTGTAGCCTGGAGGTTAAAAAACGACGTTGCATTAAAAGGTTCATATGCATCTATGAATCAATACATTCATATGATCTCAAATACAGGGATCAGCTTACCGACCGACCTATGGGTGCCTACAACTGACAGGGTTAAACCCCAGCAATCGCAACAGGTTGCACTGGGATTAGTTAAAGATTTCAACAAACCTGATCTTTCTTTCTCTCTTGAAGGGTATTATAAAAACATGGAGCATGTAATCGGATATAAGGAAGGAGCCTCATTTATGATGCTTGACGATCCCGGTTCATCATCAGATAATAACTGGGAAGACAATGTGACTTCGGGTAGAGCCTGGTCATATGGATTTGAATTTCTTCTTCAGAAAAAAGAGGGCAGGTTTAACGGATGGATAGGTTATACTCTCTCATGGACACAAATGCAATTCGATTCACTCAATTTCGGGAAAAAATATTATGCACGTTATGATCGTCGTCACGATATATCATTTGTTTCAATTTATAAACTCAGTGACCATATAACGCTGTCAGGAACATGGGTTTATGGTACCGGAAACGCTGTAACACTTCCAACATCGGAGTATACTGCACAACGACATCTTGATGACTATCATTATTATCCCGGTCAACAATATGGATATGTCTCTGGTCGCCCGGTTAATGATTATAGCGTCAAGAATAATTTCCGGATGAAAGCATATCACAGGCTGGATATAGGTATTCAATTTCATAAAGAGAAAAAATGGGGAGAACGTATATGGGAAATCTCAGTTTATAATGTTTATAGCCGCAAGAATCCTTTCTATTATTATTCTGATTATAAAATTATTAACAATAAAGAATATGGCATTCTGAAGCAGGTGAGTCTTTTTCCCATTATTCCATCCTTTACTTATTCTTTTAAATTCTAAAAAATGTTACAGGATAAAACAAAATATTGTTTTTGGCTTCTCATATTGATATCAACAGTTTCTTGTGAAAGAGAGATAGAAGATGTAAAATTACCTGAATTCGTACAAAAACTGGTTATCAGCTCCTTCATTTCACCCTCTGACACTGTTTCGTACATTACAGTATCATCAAACCGGAGGATATTTGGTGAATTAAACATTAACGAGTCAACCGGAAACCTGACTGCATATCTTTCAGACGGTTCCAGGGAGATAAAACTGGATACTACTAAATCGGGGTTTAAATTTTTTCCTGAAAATATGCATATTAAAGAAGGAAAAACTTATACACTCAGGGTTCTAAGCGACAAAGGTATCTCAGCAGAGGCATCCTGTACGGTTCCTTTCAGCAGGAAGATTGAGATTGAAGTGGATACTTTCTGGAGAGTAGAAAGTCATCCGGGTATGCCGGATTTTAAAAACTTAATGGCTGATATTTTTTTAAATGATTATGAGGGTGAGGACAATTATTACAGAATATTTGGTGAACAAGAAACATATGATAAAAGATTTATGCATTCACCCGATGTTTATCAGTTTTATGAATTAGGTGAAAAAGGTTTCAATGACAATGGTTGGGATGGTAAAAGATCTTTGATAAATACAATAGATATAACTAATCCTATACCTTATGACTCTTCCTTCCTAAGATTCTATATCCTGTTTACAGACAAAGCCTATTATACCTACCATCAGTCATTGGATAATTATTCCAATGATGAAAATCCCTTTTCTGAAAACTCACCTGTGTTTTCTAATATAACAGGAGGATTGGGTATTTTTTCAGCATATACTTCCGATACTGTGATAGTAAGGTTAAAATAAAATCTATCACTGGAGCGCTTAAACCCATCCCATATCATTCGGAAGACCAAGAAAAAAGCCTTATCTGAAATATAGATTTGAATGTCATAGAAAAATTCAATACCACTTAACATCAAGCATATACAGAATTTTAACATAAGATTAACAAATCATTAACCAAAAACCCTGCAACATTTTGAGTTTACCCACGTCTATATATTGAATAGAAACAAAATACAGTAAACAATATTTTGAAAAGAATTTTTTAACAACAGTTTTAATTTCTCTACAATCGCCATTCGGCCGATTCTACGATCAGGTTTTAGGTAAATCAGGGAAAGACATCACACGGTGTCTTTCCTTTCTTTTTTAAGATTAAAATCATATTTTTTGTTTTCATTTTTTGTATTTTGCACTCAGATAACCAATACAAAACCAAAAACTCTGATATACCATTAAAAACAAATATATTATGATGAAAAAGACTCTGTTATTTATGTTCCTTATAGCGGTAGCATTCACTGGATGTAAAAAGGAAGAAAAGAGTGATAATCCTTTTCTGAACAAGTATGACACTCCTTTCGAAGTACCTCCTTTTGAGCAGATTAAGGCAGCTCATTTCATGCCTGCTTATCTTAAGGGGTTTGAAGAACAACGGAATGAAATTAAAGCTATTATCAATAATCCCAAAGAACCAAACTTCAATAATACCATTAAAGCCCTTGAATACAGCGGTCAGCTTCTTAGTAAGGTAAGCAGGGTATTTGGTTCTCTAAATTCGGCGAATACAAATGATACATTGCAGAAAATAAACAGGGAACTTTCTCCTCTCTTGTCAAAAAGCAGAGATGATATCAATCTGAATGACAGCTTGTTCCAAAGAATCAGATCCGTATTTGAGAACCGTGACAAATTTAAACTGACTGAAGAAGAGAAAAAGGTACTGGATGATACCTATAAAAATTTTGTAAGAAGCGGAGCAGCATTATCGCCAGAAGATAAAGACAAACTGCGTAAAATAAATGAAGAACTCTCCCTGCTGTCTGTTCAATTTGGGGAAAACAATCTGGCTGAAACCAATGGATTCAAACTGGTGATTGATAAACAGGAGGATCTTGCCGGATTACCGGAAGATGCAATTAATCAAGCCGCAATAATGGCAAAGAGTATGAAAATGGATGGTAAATGGGTGTTCACAATTCAGTATCCTATAATGGAACCATTCCTTAAATATTCTGAAAAACGGGATCTGAGACAGAAGCTTTTCACTGCCTATTTCATGAAAGGTGACAATGATAATGAACATGATAACAAAACGATTATAGCAAAAATAGCAAAACTGAGGGTTGAAAGGTCTCATCTGCTTGGTTATAAGAGCTATGCTGATTTTGCTCTTGAACGCAATATGGCTAAAACTCCAGAAAAAGTTTTTGAATTCCTTAATCAAGTCTGGGAAGCCGCAATTCCTGTAGCTAAAGCAGAAGCTGAGGCACAACAGGAACTTATTAACAAAGAGGGGGGCAAATTTAAGCTTGAACCATGGGACTGGTGGTACTACAGTGAAAAGATTAAGAAGGAGAAGTATGATTTAAGTGATGAAGTTACAAGACCATACTTTAAGATTGATAATGTAATGGAAGGAATGTTCTATGTTGCCAATCGGCTTTATGGACTTGTTTTCACAAAAAGAAATGACATACCTAAATATCATCCTGATGTTAATACTTTCGAAGTTACCCGTAATGGCAAACATGTTGGTATTCTGATGATTGATAATTATCCGCGCCCTTCAAAAAGAAGTGGAGCATGGTGTGGCGCCTTCAGAGGCCAGAGCCGTGATATTAATGGGAAAATGATTTACCCGATTGTAACAATGGTTACAAATTCAACTCCCCCTACTACTGATAAACCTTCACTTCTAACACCAGATGAAGCTTCTACATTGTTCCATGAGTTTGGTCATGCCCTGCATCAGCTTCTTTCAAATTCAACATATCCGGGTGTTTCAGGCACATCTGTTCCACGCGATTTTGTTGAATTACCTTCCCAGATAATGGAGCATTGGGTTCTTGAACCTGAAGTGTTAAAAGTATATGCAAAGCATTATCAGACAGGTGAAATTATTCCGGTTGAAATTGTTGAAAAGCTTGACAAGGCAAGTAAATTCAATACGGGATTCATCACTGTTGAATATCTTGCTGCTGCACTTCTTGATATGGAATATCATGCTCTTTCCGAACCTGTTGATCTGGATATTCGTGCGTTCGAAAAAACTGCAATGGACAAATATGGCCTAATTCCTGAAATTAAACCAAGGTACAGGTCAACCTATTTTAATCATATCTGGGCAGGTGGATATTCTGCAGGTTATTACGCTTATATCTGGTGCGAAATACTTGATGCCGATGCATTCCAGGCATTTAAGGAAACCGGTAATATTTTTAATAAGGAAGTTGCTGCCAAATTTGAAAAAGAGATCCTTTCAAAAGGAGGAACAAGAGACCCGCTGGAGATGTATATTGCTTTCAGAGGAAAAGAGCCGGGTATCGATGCTCTTCTTGTAAACAGGGGACTAAAATAACCATCAACCTAATTAGAAAAATCCGGCCTTATTGACCGGATTTTTTCTTTCAGATTTGCTGTAAGAAGGAATCAGTCAATTGTAAGTTCAGCTAGTCCTTCTTTATCAATTATCCTAATGTTTTTACCTTTAGCTTCAAGATAACCTTCCTCTTCCAACTCACCAAGTGCCCTTGCTACTGAAGGCCTTGCAACACCAAAAAAATCAGCAAGTTCATTCTGCGTCATATCCAAAAGAATAGACGCCTTCTCCTTCCCTGCTTTCTGAAGGATATAATGGGCAAGTTTTCCTTTTATCGTCTTAAAATTCAGAAATTTTATCTTCTCAGATAAAAATTGGGAACGGTTTAAAATCATATCCAGAAAATTAACCAGGATAATGTCGTTTCTCATTAACAATTTAAGGAAATCGGGCTTTTCTATCAAAAGCAGTTCTCCATCTGAAACCGCAATTACGTTAACAGGAAATCTGTTCCTGTTCCCGAACATGAAAGCTGATGCAATAGCTCCCGGGGCAGGAATATCTTCTATCTTTATCACTCTTCCTGCATAATCAATCATTTCTCCCTTCACAACTCCACTTATTACAACTATCAGTGAATTAACAGGTTCCCCGCTTTGTGATATCAGAGAGCCTGCCTGAAATTTTTTAGTCCGATAAGGAACAACATAAAGAATTGTTTCAATCTCCCCGGTTGTCAGTCCCTTGAATAAAGGAGTATTTGATAAAAGAGAATAGTCCATGGTTTTTTCGTAAAAATAATAAATTGTTATCCATAAACATAGCATCTCCATCATTCAAAAGATTTTGGCCATTCATAAAATTTTAAGGACTTATGTCTCCCGGGTAATATCATACTAATCCTATTTTCTATTACATTTGGTACTTCTTAAAACAAAAGTAAATGAAAATAATTAAATATTTTTTTGTAGTCCTGCTACTGTCTGCTTCTCAGATTATTCTTTCTCAGGAAGATCCTGAAACAAAACTGCTAAAACAATTTCATGCCATTTCAAGCGAAGAGATGATGACCTGGGTTGATAAACTCTGCTCTCCGGAATTCAATGGGAGGCTTACCGGTACTTCAGAATACCTTGCAAGCGCAGAATGGGTTGCAGGAAAACTCAAGGAATGGAACATTAAACCGGCCGGTGAAAATGGAAGTTATTTTCAGTGGTTCAACTTTCCTTATACAGATGTAAATGATATCGGAAGTCTTACTCTGAACTTACCCCAGACAGATGGCTCGGTTATAAGAAAAAATTATACTTATCCCGATGAGTATTACCCCGGGATGAACTCAGGTAACGGAGAAATAACTGCTGAAGTTGTTTTTGTGGGTTACGGAGTTTCGGCTCCGGAACTTTTTCGAACAGGCAAATACAAAATATATTCACCGGACAATGCGTACCTCTGCACCTGTTCCGGGCGAGTATTACGGCAGGCCAAGAAGTGATGGAGTTATTTTCAGCATGGCAGGATACAGGACCATGTCGATCGGAACTACTGATGGTTATAAGAAAGTTTATTACCACCTGCCAGGCGATGACCCCGATGCAATTACTATTGAAATAATGGAGGATGTTGCTAAAATGATCTATGTTGCACTCACTAATATGGCAAATGATCCTTCGCTAAATTTACGTTAGCTTTCACGGATTCATCTTTTTAAAAAAATCATAAATTGTAACATATGTTACAATTAAAGCCATTTCATTTCTTCAATTTTGTAAAAGAAAATAATTAAACCATACAAATATGAAGAGAGATATTCTGAAAATTGATAAGGAGCTATGCAATGGTTGCGGCCTGTGTGTTCCAAACTGCCACGAGGGTGCGTTACAGGTAATCGATGGCAAGGTAAGACTGGTAAGTGAACTTATGTGTGACGGGCTTGGTGCATGTATTGGTCATTGCCCTGAAGGAGCTATTACCATCGAGTCCAGGGAAGCAGAGCCATACAACGAAACACTCATTATTGAACAGGTACACAGTCACTCTCATCAGAATGGTCATGAAGGAGGCGGATGTCCCGGATCGAGGGCGATGGTCATTGAAAAGCCAGGAAAGACAAATGACAATTCTACTTCAGCAGACCAGCCATCGGAACTGAGGCAGTGGCCTGTGCAGATGCATCTGGTAAATCCAAATGCCCCATATTTCAGAGGTGCTGATCTTTTACTGGCAGCCGACTGTGTGGCATTTTCGATGGGTGGTTTTCATAGTAGTCATCTGAAAGGCAAGTCGTTGGCAATTGCATGCCCTAAACTGGATCAGGGAACGGATTCGTATGTAGAAAAGCTGACTGCTATGATTGATATATCGAAAGTGAATACTATAACGGTAATGATGATGGAAGTTCCATGTTGCGGTGGATTATTACAGATGGTCAGTACAGCGCTGGTTAACGCTTCCAGAAAAGTTCCGGTTAAAAAGATGATCGTTGGAATCAACGGAGAAGTACTTCATGAAGATTGGGTGTAGAGCTTACAATCTTAAACCCAAGTCCCTCAAGCATTTTCTGAACTTTCTCAGTCTTTCCTTTAAGATTAATTCTGTACGAAGTAAACTCCCTCCTCATTGGGTAATCGCCTCTTTGTTTTTCAAAATCCGATGGAGAAAAACGAAATTTTATATCATCCCCGGCTATATTATAAGTTTGAAAAACAGCTTCCCTGATTATATCATCATCTGATTTTCCTTTGGCATCAATTATTATTTCCGGTGCAGGAGGTTGCGGCACATTCTCAGGGTACCAGTTTTTTAACGGAAGATCAAAATATTTGCATAAAGAGTTGACAACCATTGCTGCGCCGTTAGCCTTGCCGTCAGTCGAATACCCTGCAATATGTGGAGTTGCGATAAACGCTTTTGCCATAAGTTCAAGATCAATATCCGGTTCATTCTCCCAAACATCTAAAACAGCGCCACCCAGTTTCCCTGAGCCCAGTGCTTGCTTAAGAGCTGCCGTATCGGTCACTTCACCCCGTGAAGAATTGAAAAACCAGGCACCCTTTTTCATCTTTTTGAAACTCTTTTCATTAAAAAGATGATGAGTGCTATCTTCTCCAACCACATTAAGCGGTATGTGAACCGTCACAATATCAGATTCATGTAAAATTGTCCCAAGGTTGACAAAATTCTTTTCACCCTCCTGTCTGGCCCGGGGAGGATCGTTCAGAAGAACATTCATCCCTAATAATCTTGCTAACTTTTCAACCTTTGAACCGACATTGCCGACACCTATAATTCCAATTGTTTTGTCTATCAGGTTAAACCGGAATTCGGAGGCCATCTTCAGCAAGGCTCCAGCAATATATTGCTGAACCGATGATGAATTACAGCCTGGAGCATTAGCCCATTTTATATTATGCTTCTCGCAATATTGTGTATCAATATGGTCGAATCCGATTGTTGCAGTACCGATGAAACTTACCTGTGTCCCATTCAGAAGATCGTCAGTGCATTTAGTCCGTGTGCGGATTAATAACGCATCAGCATTCATTGCGGCATCTCTTGTAATCTGCTTCCCCGGAAGATAGGTAACATCTGCATAAGGCTCCAAAATTCCTTTCAGAAATGGAATTTTATCATCGGCAATAATTCTGATCATCTCTATTTCAATTTCCCCGGAAAGTTACAAATTAATATTTGTTGAATATCAGGCAAATAACAGAACCCCCTTTAGAAGGCAGTGGGTGAAATTTACTCGATAATTGTCATTTCCTTAAGTAAATATCCTGCACCGGCAAACTTGTCTATTATAAAGAGTGCATATCTTATATCGAGACTAATGTTCCGGCTCTGATATTTCAGGATTGTCCTTTTCCATTATCCCTTTCAGTGTTGTATAGTGAGTATAATAGACTGCATCTTTTGAAACGTACCCTTTAACTGTTCCATAGGTAATGCGCAATGTTGAATTGGCATCAGGATAGAAAACTCTCTCTTTATCAAACTCCATCTGAGCTGTCATATAATCCTTATTAAGCTTTTGAATCTCATCGTTAATCCGGCCCAATTCAGGTCTGACATTAACGGACAGAAAGTCGCTTACGTTTATTGAAAGAAGGTAGAAAGGATCTTTATTCAATTTAGCAATAGTTGCCGTCATTTTAAAATAAAACTTTGAAGTTCTTTGTAAAGTCTCTGTACGGGCAACCCAACAACATTGAAATATGATCCCTCAATATTGCTGCAGGCGGCAATGCCTATCCACTCCTGTATGCCGTATGCGCCTGCTTTATCATATGGTTTGTATTTATCAACATAAAAATTCATCTCTTCCCCCGAAAGAGTATCGAAAGTAACTTTTGTTGAGACAGAAAATGTTTTTTCCTTAAAAGAGGAAAACAAACACACTCCGGTAATTACTTCATGTGTGTTGCCGGAAATTTCTTTGAGAATGCGGATTGCATCTTCAGAATTCAGAGGTTTGCCAAGCACCTTGTTGTTACACCATACAATCGTATCTGCTGTAATAACAATCTCATTTTCTGATATTTCGTTTTTAAAAGAGACCGCCTTTTCGTGTGCAACATATTTAGCAATCTCCTCACCACCAAGGCTTTCCGGAAATGTTTCAGTATAATCCTTAATTACAACATCAAATTTAAGACCCAGGTCCCGGAGCAGTTGCTGTCTTCTGGGTGATCGTGAAGCAAGGATTATCCTATAGCTATTCAGGTTATCAATTATCATCGTCAGAAGAGGTTCCAGGTAAGTATTACTTTTACCACAACAGAGTAAAGTATACCGGTAAGCATTACTATTTTCATGATACTGCTTGCACTGTGAAGCTGTTTCCTGTCACGGCTGATAACCACATTATAAATGACATATAAAAGAGGCAAAACGATTGCAGCAGATATGTAAATAAGTGTTATAGTATCATTAATAAAAAAGTACCATATAAGATATAGCAGAGCAACAGTAATAATTATGAGGCTTACTGAAACTACCTTGGCAGAAAGTACTCCGAAAACTACCGCGACAGTATTTCTTCCGTAAGCAACATCCCCTTCAAAGTCTTCAGTGTCCTTGATTATTTCGCGTGTAAGAGTAGTCAGAAAAACAAAAAGAGCAAATCCCCCAACCCAGTAGAAAATAAAATTTATTTTTGGAAGAGATATTGCATTTATTGTGTAATACTTATATAAAGCAGGCCATTCATAAAAAACAACGAGAAGAGGAACCATTGCTGTCAGAATAGCAACAATTATATTGCCGATCAGGAACTGTCTTTTATAGCTAACTGAATAAAAATAGAGTAAACCGGAGACGATCAGAAAGAGAATTCCCAAATATATATAACCGGCTTTCCATGAAATATAGAAACCGGCAGAAACACCGGCGATATTAAAAATATTATGCCACATCATGGCCTGGCGTCTCGGGATTTTTGTGCCAACAATTACCTTCCCTTTGTTTATCAGGTCTGCTTTTATATCGAAATAATCATTAATTACGTAACCACCTGCAGTAATAAAGACAGTGGAGGCAACGAGTAATAAAAAGTCATACCATGGAAACTGAAGTACCATTGGAATTACTTCTCCCGTACCCTTAAGAAGTATAACACCAATTTTGCTGATGACCGGCTCAAGAACCGCATATCTCATTAGCACCATAGTAAGGATAACTATGAGAAGATTTTGCCATCTGATCAGATTAAGAAATGCCTTCATTTTTCACCATGTAAATGCATCGGAATCCATCCAATTGTTATGTAGTCTCAATACTTGTTCAATAACATCCCTTACACAACCTTCCCCTCCCTTCTTATCAGAAATATAAGCAGCGACCTTTTTTATCACGCTGTCAGCATCGGAGGGGCAGGCTGCAACACCGGCCTCTTTCATCACCTCAAAATCAGGGATATCGTCACCCATGAATAAAACGTCAGATTTATTAATGTTGTGTTTTTTAAGAAAAATATTAAAATGGTCCAGCTTAGCGCGACTGTTGAGGTAAATATCCGTTACGCCAAGTAACTTGAGTCTCTTTTGATATTCTTTTGAGCTGCTTCCCGAAATAACACCAATATAATAGCCCTTCTTAACTGCAAGCTGCATGGCATAGCCGTCGCGAAGGTTAACAGTTCTGTTTGGCACACCAAAAGAATTCAGGCTGATTGTTTGCATCGACAATACTCCATCGATATCAAATATAAATGCTTTAACTCTTACAAGGTCTTCCTTAAAATTAGCCATTCATCACGATTTTTTATAGTATTTAATTATTGACCGGGTCATCTCACTATATATCCTCTGCAATTCAGGCGAGAAAGATAGTAATTCCAAATGTTTTTCGATCGTATTCTGATCATTTCGTACAGCAGGTCCTGTCTGGGAGTTTTCAGGTCCGGTATCCATCGCTTTTGAAATAGTCTCTTTTATCAATGGTCCAAGCACTTCGAAGGAAAAACCTGCATTGAAGGCTACCTCCTTACCCACAGTAAGCATATGATTTGTAAAATTACAGACAAATACAGCAGCAAGATGAAGCATCCTTCTATGTTCAGTATCAACAAAATGAACTTTACCTCCAATTAATCCTGCCATATTTTCTAAAATTACAGATGATTTTTTATCTGATGATTCAAGTAAAAAAGGGAAATCTTTAAAAACGACTTTTCTTTCTTTTGAAAAGGTTTGTAGCGGATAAAAAATACCCTTTTGTTTTATCTTTTCAGGAAAAACATCAAGGCCAATACTGCCCGCTGTATGGGCAACTAAAGTTTCGGGCCGGCATCTTATATTATCCAGAACACTTTTCAGCCTGTGGTCTGGAACTGCAACAATTATTACATCAGTGGAATCGGGAAATATAAGATCCGGTGACCATGATGCTTTACACGAATCAGCAAGTAACCGGCCGTTTTTTTCTGATTCTGAAACTATCAGATCAATCCTGAAGCCTGCATGATACAACTCTTTGCATAAAGCGCCTGCTACTCTTCCTGCTCCTGCAAAAGATATGTTGTATTGAATCATCACTGAATTTTTCTGAAATATACAAAATTGTCAGGATAATAAATAACCGGAAAAAGGAAAGTACAACTTAACTTATGGGAGAAATCTGGTTTGGGAAAGGCCAGAATTATTTCTTTCCGTAAAGATTTACTGTGACGTCAGTAACCTGGATCATATAGACCTTATAATAGGTCTGGTAAGAATAATTACTGGTCTGGTAGAGATAATTACATTCCCAGTAAACATGGCCCGATACAAGAAGTATATCGCCTGATTTATAGTCTGTAAATTTTGGGAACATCTCGCCAGGATTGCAGAAATTGTATGTTGCATAAGGGTTATCTAATGGTGTGAATGTGATACTTGTTCCTGTTTCATTGTAATATACTGTTGCCTGCGTATTAGTAAGTGTAAAGAGAATATCTTTCCCGCAACCGCATTTTGCCTGCTTTCTGCAACCTGAATAGGAGAAAACGGGTGCCAATATTATCAATACTACAAGAATTTTCCTTATTATCTGACCTCTCATTTAAGAATTATCTAACAGGGTTACAAACTAATAACGGACAAAGTTAATTTTTATTTCATGCCTGGGCAGTAGGTCCACCGAAACTTAATGGTATTGCAGGTCCCGACCCTTTCACTTCTTTAATTGTTCCGTGAACAGATTCATACTTGGCAATATTATCCTGAAGTGCTGCAACAAGTCTTTTTGCATGTTCAGGAGTAAGTATTATCCTTGATTTAACCTGTGCCTTTGGTATCCCGGGCATTATTCTTACAAAGTCGATAACGAATTCAGATGCTGAATGGGTTATAACCGCAAGGTTCGAATAAGTTCCCTGAGCAACTTCTTCATTCAGTTCAATACTGATCTGTGTCGGGTTTTTGGGATCTGTCATTGCCTTATAATTAATCCTATTTTTTTGGTTCGGTTTCAGTTTCCTGTTCGATGCCAACAAGGTTTTCATACTCCTCGAGTGAACCGACTATAATGCCATTGTACTGGCGCTGTCCAGTTCCTGCAGGAATAAGGTGGCCGACAATAACATTTTCTTTCAGTCCTTCAAGTCTGTCAATCTTGCCTAGAATCGCAGCTTCGTTCAGTACTTTAGTGGTTTCCTGGAAAGAAGCAGCTGAGAAGAAACTATTGGTTTGAAGTGCTGCTCTTGTAATACCCTGCAACACCTGGCTTGAAGTTGCAGGAATAGCATCTCTCGCTTCAACAATCTTCAGGTCGCGACGCTTCAGAACAGAATTGTCATCTCTGAGTTTACGGGCTGATATAATCATACCTGGCCGCAAAGTTTGTGAATCGCCACCCTCAATAATCACTTTTTTTCCATAAATCCAGTCATTTTCATCCATGAAATCCAGTTTATCAACAACCTGTCTTTCAAGGAATTTCGTATCACCCGGATCAACAATCTCTACCTTGCGCATCATCTGGCGGACAATAATTTCAAAGTGTTTATCATTTATCTTAACTCCCTGTAAACGATAAACTTCCTGAATCTCATTAACAATATATTCCTGAACCTTTGTTGGCCCTTTAATCGCAAGTATATCGGATGGAGTAATTGCACCATCTGAAAGTGGAATACCTGCCTTTACATAATCATTTTCCTGTACAAGGATCTGTTTTGAGAGTGGTACAAGGTATTTTTTTGTCTCATCAGTTTTTGACTTGATTGAAATTTCCCTATTACCTCTTTTTATCTTTCCGAATGTTACTTCACCGTCGATCTCCGATACTATGGCCGGGTTTGATGGATTACGTGCTTCAAATAATTCAGTAACACGTGGAAGACCACCGGTTATATCGCCCGATTTTCCAACTGCCCGTGGTATTTTGGCAAGCACTTCACCGGCCTCTGCCATCTTATTGGTATCAACAACAAGGTGAGAACCTACAGGAAGGTTATATACTCTTAGTTCTTCATCTTTCGGTGATAAGATTTTTATCGCCGGGTTCTTTGTTTTGTCCCTGCTCTCAATAATAACTTTCTCCTTAAATCCGGTTTGTTCATCAGACTCTTCACGGAATGTAATACCTTCAATCAGAAAATCATATCCGATCTTTCCTGCCATTTCAGAAATAATAACAGCATTAAAAGGATCCCATTCGCAGATAAGTTTACCCTTTTCAATCTCCTGTCCTGGCTTAATATAAAGTTTTGAGCCATAAGGAATTGTATGTGTTGTGAGAGCAATACCGGTTTTCTTGTCAACTATCCTTAATTCTGCAAGACGTCCGATAACTATATCAATTTCACCTTTTTCAATATCTTTTTTAGGAACTGTTCTGATCTCCTCAATTTCAGCTATACCACCGTAACGTGCAACAAGCCTCGACTCAGTAGTAATGTTCGATGCAGTACCTCCAACGTGGAATGTACGAAGAGTCAGCTGAGTACCGGGTTCACCAATACTCTGAGCGGCAATAACTCCGACTGCTTCACCCTTCTGAACCATACGCCCGTTAGCCAGGTTACGACCATAACATTTTGCACATACTCCTTTTTTGGACTCGCACGTTAGGACAGAACGGATCTCAACCTGCTCAATAGGAGAATCTTCAATTTTCCTGGCAAGATCTTCAGTAAGTTCCCGCCCTGATTCAACAATCAGTTCGCCGGTAAGGGGGTGGTACACATTATGAACAGTTGTACGGCCGAGAATTCTTTCGTACAGAGATTCAACTACTTCCTCATTCTTCTTGATTGCAGTAGCAACCAATCCTCTCAGGGTACCACAGTCTTCCTCATTAATGATGACATCCTGTGAAACGTCAACAAGACGACGAGTCAGATAACCTGCGTCTGCTGTTTTTAAAGCGGTATCGGCAAGACCTTTACGTGCACCGTGGGTTGAAATGAAGTATTCAAGAACCGACAATCCTTCTTTAAAGTTAGACAGAATCGGGTTTTCAATGATCTCGGAACCTGATGAACCTGATTTCTGAGGCTTAGCCATAAGACCCCTCATACCTGAAAGCTGACGTATCTGTTCCTTTGAACCCCTTGCACCTGAATCAAGCATCATGTAAACAGAATTGAACCCCTGCTTATCATTTGAAAGCTGCTTCATCAGTGTTTGTGTAAGCCTTGCATTAACATGTGTCCAGATATCAATTATCTGATTATATCGTTCGTTATTGGTAATGAATCCCATACTATAGTTACTCAGCACCTCTTCAACCTGTTCATATCCCTCAGTGACGAATTTTGTCTTTTCATCAGGTATGATAACATCATCAAGGTTAAATGACAAACCGCCTTTAAATGCGGAATAGAATCCGAGGTTTTTAATCGCATCGAGGAAATCAGCAGTTTTTGCAGTTCCGGCAAGTTTAAGAACCCGCCCGATTATATCTCTTAATGATTTTTTTGTTAAAATCTCATTGATGAAACCAACCTCCCGGGGAACATATTGATTAAAGATAACTCTTCCAACGGTTGTCTCAACCAGGTGGTTAACGAACTCTCCATCAACCCTGTCGTCAACTTTAACTTTAATAACAGCGTGAAGATCAATCTGTCCTTCGTTATATGCAATGTTAACCTCCTGTGGCGAGTAGAAAATAAGTCCTTCTCCTCTAACCTTCTCGGTTTCAGTGCTTTTCCTTCCTTTTGTAATATAATAAAGACCAAGAACCATGTCCTGCGACGGAACAGTTATGGGGGCACCGTTAGCAGGGTTTAGAATATTGTGTGAAGCGAGCATGAGCATCTGAGCCTCCAGAACTGCACCATTGCCAAGTGGAAGATGAACAGCCATCTGGTCACCATCGAAGTCAGCGTTAAAAGCAGTACAAACAAGTGGATGGAGCTGGATAGCTTTTCCTTCAATTAGTTTTGGTTGAAAAGCCTGAATACCAAGCCTATGAAGAGTCGGAGCACGGTTTAGAAGGACTGGATGTCCTTTAAGTACGTTTTCCAGAATATCCCATACGACTGGATCTTTTCTGTCAACAATTTTCTTTGCCGATTTAACTGTTTTTACAATACCGCGTTCAATCAGTTTACGGATAATGAATGGCTTATAAAGTTCTGCAGCCATATCTTTTGGCAAACCGCATTCGTGCAGTCCGAGTTCAGGGCCAACGACAATTACGGAACGGGCAGAGTAGTCAACTCTTTTACCGAGCAGGTTCTGACGGAACCTCCCCTGTTTTCCTTTAAGGCTATCACTTAGCGACTTAAGAGGGCGGTTAGCATCTGTCTTTACGGCATTTGCTTTCCGTGAGTTATCGAAAAGAGAATCGACAGCTTCCTGAAGCATGCGCTTTTCGTTGCGCAGAATCACTTCCGGAGCTTTGATCTCAATAAGTCTTTTCAGACGGTTATTCCTGATGATCACCCTTCTGTAAAGGTCATTCAGGTCGCTGGTTGCAAATCGTCCGCCATCAAGAGGAACAAGAGGCCTCAGTTCAGGAGGAATAACAGGGACCACCTTTATGATCATCCATTCAGGTTTGTTAACCAGTTTGGAATCTCTGAAAGCTTCAACAACCTGAAGGCGTTTAAGTGCCTCATTTTTACGCTGTTGAGAAGTTTCTGTATTGGCTCTATGACGAAGTGAATATGACATATCGTCAAGATCGATACGGCTGAGAAGTTTATAAAGAGCCTCAGCGCCCATATCTGCAACAAACTTATCAGGGTGACTATCTTCAAGATATTGGTTTTCTTTTGGAAGGGATTCCGTAATCTCCAGATATTCCTCTTCTGTCAGAAAATCGAGATATTTGACACCATCCACTGCTTTTACACCAGGGTTGATTACGACATATCTCTCATAATAAATAATAGAATCAAGCTTCTTGGTCGGAAGTCCAAGCAGATATCCGATTTTATTCGGTAATGAGCGGAAATACCAGATATGGGCAACAGGAACTACAAGAGAAATGTGCCCCATCCTTTCACGACGAACCTTCTTTTCTGTAACCTCAACACCGCAACGGTCGCAAACGATTCCTTTATAACGGATTCTTTTGTACTTTCCGCAATGGCACTCGTAATCTTTTACCGGACCAAAAATCCTTTCGCAGAATAGTCCATCGCGCTCAGGTTTATAAGTACGGTAATTTATCGTCTCGGGCTTCAGTACTTCACCACTTGAGCGATCAAGTATTTCTTCAGGTGAAGCAAGACCTATGGAGATTTTTGAGTAACTGGTTCTTGTTTTGTTATCTCTTCTGAATGACATATGCTGAATATTTTTTTATTCTAAAACTAAAAATTCAAAACCTTGCGAAATACTTAATCAAGTATTACGCTCAGTCCGAGACCTCTCAGTTCATGCAACAGAACATTAAGTGATTCGGGAATACCTGGAAAAGGCATAGGTTCGCCTTTCACAATTGACTCATATGCTTTGGCACGGCCAACAACATCATCAGATTTAATTGTGAGTATCTCCTGGAGAATATGAGCAGCTCCAAATGCTTCGAGGGCCCAGACTTCCATTTCACCAAAACGTTGACCTCCAAACTGAGCTTTACCACCTAACGGCTGCTGTGTAATGAGCGAGTAAGGTCCTATTGAGCGGGCATGCATCTTATCGTCAACCATATGGCCAAGTTTAAGCATGTATATAACGCCTACGGTTGCAGGCTGGTCGAATCTTTCGCCTGTGCCACCATCATAGAGATATGTCTTCCCAAACTTCGGAAGGTTTGCCTCTTCGGTATAACCATTGATCTGACTAATAGTTGCACCATCAAAAATCGGTGTTGAGAACTGAAGTCCGAGTTTCCGACCGGCCCATCCGAGAACAGTTTCGTAAATCTGTCCAAGGTTCATCCTCGAGGGAACACCGAGTGGGTTCAAAACAATATCAACTGGTGTACCATCTTCAAGGAAAGGCATATCCTCGGCACGAACGATCCTGGCCACAATACCTTTGTTACCATGGCGGCCAGCCATCTTATCACCTACCTTAATCTTGCGTTTCTTGGCAATGTACACTTTTGCAAGACGTACAATACCTGCTGGCAGCTCATCACCAATTGTAATATTATATTTCTTGCGCTTGTAAGTACCATCAATCTCCTTATACTTAATGATATAGTTATGGAGAAGCAGTTTGATACTGTCATTTTTCTTCTTATCGGTAGTCCACTTATTGGGATTGGCATTCAGAAAATCAATCTCCTGAAGTTGTTTAAGAGTGAACTTGCTTCCTTTAGGTATAACATCTACATTAAGATAATCCTTAACTCCCTGAGAAGTTTTTCCGTTAACAAGAATGAAAAGTTTATCAACAAGCCTTGCTTTAAGTTCATCAACACTTCTGTTGAACTCAGTTTCAATTTTGTCGAGCAGAGGTTTTTCCACTGCTTTGGCTTTCCTGTCTTTGATAGCCCTGGTAAACAGCTTTTTATCGATGACGACCCCTTCGAGGGAAGGGCCGGCTTTCAGAGATGCATCTTTAACATCGCCGGCTTTATCACCGAAGATAGCGCGCAGCAGTTTTTCTTCAGGTGAAGGATCTGATTCTCCTTTTGGTGTAATCTTACCGATAAGGATATCGCCTGGTCTGATGTGTGCTCCTATCCTGATGAGCCCATTCTCATCGAGGTTTTTAGTAGCTTCCTCGCTTACATTAGGAATATCGGATGTAAGCTCTTCAAGACCACGTTTTGTGTCGCGCACTTCAAGTTGGTATTCATCGATATGAACTGATGTGAAGTAGTCTTCCTGAACAACTTTCTCTGAGATTACAATTGCATCTTCAAAGTTATAACCTTTCCATGGCATGAAAGCCACTTTGAGGTTTCTACCGAGAGCCAGTTCACCGTGTTTAGTCCCATAACCTTCTGTAAGTACCTGTCCTTTAGTTACTTTTTCGCCTTTTTTTACAACTGGTACAAGATTGATACATGTATTCTGGTTTGTTTTCTTATATTTTGGAAGTGTATAACGTCTGATATCATCATCAAAGCTTACGAACTTCTCCTCATCGGTACGTGTGTACCTTATAACAATTTCATTTGAATCGACGAATTCAACCACTCCGTCGCCTTCTGCCACGTATATAATGCGGCTGTCTCTGATCACCTGTGCCTCGAGACCGGTGCCAACTATGGGTGCTTCCGGGCTGATGAGCGGAACTGCCTGGCGCATCATGTTTGATCCCATGAGTGCCCTGTTTGCATCGTCGTGTTCAAGGAATGGAATAAGTGAAGCAGCTATTGAAGCAATCTGGTTTGGGGCAACGTCCATAAGATCTACCTTTGAAACTTCCTCAAATGGATAATCAGCTTCGTATCTGCATTTTGCCCTGAGGTTTTCGAAATGTCCGTCTTTAAGGAGCGGAGCATTTGCCTGGGCAATCATTTTTTCTTCTTCTTCTTCAGCACTGAGCCATACAACACCATCTTCACCGAAGTCGACCTGTGAATCCTTAACTTTAAGGTATGGCGTTTCGATAAATCCCAGAGTATTTATTTTGGCGTAAACGCATAGAGATGATATAAGCCCGATGTTTGGTCCTTCAGGAGTTTCGATAGGGCAAAGCCGTCCATAATGGGTATAGTGAACGTCCCTTACTTCAAATCCTGCTCTTTCACGGGAAAGACCTCCTGGTCCCAGGGCTGACATACGACGTTTGTGTGTCATTTCAGCAAGTGGGTTGGTCTGATCCATAAACTGCGACAGTTGGTTTGTTCCGAAGAATGAGTTAATTACCGATGAAAGGGTTTTTGAATTGATCAGGTCGACGGGTGTAAACACCTCATTATCCCTGACATTCATTCTTTCGCGTATTGTACGTGCCATACGGGCAAGACCTACGCCGAACTGTGAATGTAACTGTTCTCCAACAGTACGAACTCTTCTGTTACTCAGATGGTCGATATCGTCTATATCGGTTTTGGAGTTAATAAGTTCGATAAGGTAACCGATAATCTTGATAATATCTTCTCTTGTAAGAATCTTAACATTCTTTTCGGTGTTAAGGCCCAGTTTCTTATTTATCCTGTAGCGTCCTACTTCACCAAGGTCATATCTTTTATCGGAGAAGAACAGCTTGTCAATAACATCGCGTGCCGTTGCTTCGTCGGGTGGTTCAGCGTTACGCAACTGACGGTAAATATAGATAACTGCCTCCTTTTCTGAGTTACAAGGATCTTTCTGAAGTGTGTTATATATTATTGCATAATCCGAGAGAGTTGAATCGTCTTTATGCAAAAGAATTGTTTTTGCACCTGAATCAACTATCATATCGACATGTTCCGATTCTATGACCGTTTCCCTGTCGAGGATTACTTCATTTCTTTCAATTGAAACCACCTCACCTGTATCTTCGTCAACAAAGTCTTCGACCCATGTCTTCAGTACCCTTGCAGCCAGTTTACGTCCTACCAGTTTTTTTATACTTGTTTTTGATACTTTATGCTCTTCTGCAAGGTTAAAAATCTCGAGTATCTCCTTATCGCTCTCGAACCCGATAGCGCGGAGGAGAGTTGTTACCGGCAGTTTTTTCTTTCTGTCGATATATGCATACATCACATTATTGATATCGGTAGCAAACTCTATCCAGGAGCCTTTGAAAGGAATAATCCTGGCGGAATAGAGTTTAGTTCCGTTAGCATGAATGCTTTGACCAAAGAAAACCCCCGGGGATCTGTGTAACTGTGAAACAACCACTCTTTCAGCACCATTAATAACAAATGTAGCACGATCCGTCATATAGGGTACGGTTCCAAGATAAACATCCTGGATAACTGTATCAAAATCCTCATGTTCGGGGTCGGTACAATAAAGTTTTAGTTTTGCTTTAAGAGGAACGCTGAAAGTAAGTCCGCGTTCGATACACTCTTCAATTGTATAGCGTGGAGGGTCAATATAATAATCCAGAAATTCAAGAACGAAATTGTTCCTTGTATCAGTTATAGGGAAATTTTCTGTAAAGACCTTAAAAAGTCCCTCTCTTTTCCTGTTTTCGGGAGTAGTTCCAAGTTGAAAGAACTCACCGAAGGATTTTAACTGAATCTCCAGAAAATCAGGGTATTCAAGCTGATTTTTTCTGGATGCGAAACTTATTCTTTCAGTATTTTTTGAAGACATTTATTAAAAGATTAAGTGAACTTATTATTTAAAGAACAAAAAGGCTTAGTTCCGGAAATTCCGGAACTAAACCTATAACCCAGCAATCAGGTATAACTTATTTAAGTTCAACTTCAGCTCCTGCTTCTACTAATTGACCTTTAATAGCTTCAGCTTCATCTTTGGAAACGCCTTCTTTAACTGGAGCCGGTGCAGAATCAACTACTGCTTTGGCTTCTTTCAGACCGAGTCCGGTGATATCCTTAACAAGTTTAACAATCTGTAATTTCTGACCGCCGGCTGCTTTGAGAATCACGTCGAAAGTTGATTTCTCTTCAACAGCTGGTGTATCACTGCCGGCCGATGGACCTGCGACTGCAACTGCAGCTACAGCAGGTTCAATACCATACTCATCTTTAAGTATTTTAGCCAGTTCGTTTACTTCTTTTACAGATAAGTTAACCAGTTCTTCTGCAAATTTCTTAAGATCTGCCATTTTTATCGATTTTTAATTTGATTATACTTTATTATTATTCTCTTTTTGATAGTGTTTCAAGAACACCATGAATTTTAGTTCCACCTGATTGAAGGGCTGAAATAACGTTTTTGGCAGGTGACTGCAAAAGCATAATAATATCACCTATCAGTTCCTGTTTGGTTTTGATTGAGATTAGTGCATCAAGCATGTTATCTCCCACGTAAACTGATTCCTGAACGTATGCGCCTTTAAGCACAGGTTTATCATGTTTCCTACGGAATTCCTTAATAAGTTTTGCAGGAATATTTCCAGATTGTGTGAACATGATGGACGTAGTACCTTTCAGAACCGGATATAGTTCTTCGAAGTTTCCATTAGACTGCTCGAGTGCTCTTTTGAGGAGAGTATTTTTTACAACAACAAGTTTAATATTATTGTCAAAACACTTCCTTCTCAGATCACTTGTATCAGCGGCATTAAGCTGAGCAGTATCAGTCAGATAAAAGTGGCTGTACTCTTTTAATCTCTCAGCAAGGCTGTCTATGATAGCATTTTTTTCTTCCCGTCTCATTTTTTCTTTCAAGTTTTAACTTAACTAATTAATCATCAAGACCTTTGGGATCGATCTTAACACCTGGGCTCATTGTGCTTGAGATGAATACGCTACGAATGTAGGTTCCTTTAGCAGCAGCCGGTTTAAGTTTGTTTACAATTGAGATAAACTCCCTTGCATTCTCGACGATCTTTTGAGGTTCGAATGAGACTTTTCCTATTGAGGCATGAATGATTCCGCTTTTATCAACTTTGAAATCAATCTTACCCTGCTTCACTTCTTTAACAGCTTTACCAATTTCCATAGTAACAGTTCCACTTTTTGGGTTCGGCATCAGTCCGCGAGGACCGAGTATTCGACCTAACTGACCGACCTTTCCCATTACAGATGGCATGGTTATTATAACATCCATATCTGTCCAACCGCCTTTGATCTTTTCGACATAATTGTCAAGACCAATGAAATCAGCTCCGGCTTCTTTTGCTTCAGCCTCCTTATCGGGGGAGCAAAGCACGAGTACACGTGTCTCTTTTCCTGTTCCGTGAGGAAGGGAAACAACGCCACGAACCATCTGATTGGATTTCCTCGGATCTATACCTAACCTTACATCTAAATCGATCGAAGCATCGAATTTTGTTTTAGTTATTTCCTTAACCAAAGCAGAAGCTTCTTTCAATGTATAAAGTTTGTCCTTATCGAGTTTTTCAAGAGCAAACTTTTGATTTTTGGTAAGTTTAGTCATTTTTTCTCCTAATTAATTATTTTACCGGGAATTCTCCTCTGACGGTAATTCCCATACTTCTGGCGGTACCAGCTACCATTCGCATAGCGGACTCGACTGTAAAACAGTTTAAGTCTTCCATTTTCTCCTCAGCAATTGTCTTGACCTGGTCCCAGGTTATTGATGCCACTTTGTCTCTGTTAGGTTCCTGAGAACCTTTCTTAGCTTTAGCAACTTCAAGAAGCTGAACAGCCACCGGTGGTGTTTTGGTAACAAAATCAAATGATTTATCACCATAAACTGTTATTACAACCGGTATTACTTTTCCAGCTTTGTCCTGAGTCCTCGCATTAAATTGCTTACAGAAATCCATGATATTCACACCTTTCGAACCTAGTGCAGGTCCTACCGGTGGTGATGGATTAGCTCCTCCGCCACGAATCTGTAACTTGATAATTCCAGCAACTTCTTTTGCCATAATTTTAAATTTGCGTATTTATTGCGAGAGCTTGATAGTTATTCAGGAAGCATTATGAATATTACAACTATCAATATCTTCTGTTAATTCTCTTTTTCTACCTGCATAAAACTAAGCTCAAGCGGGGTTTTTCTGCCAAATATTTTAACCATCACTTTAAGCTTTTTCTTTTCATCATTCACCTCTTCAATTATTCCTGTAAAGCTGTTGAACGGACCATCGATCACTTTTACAGACTCGCCGATAAAGAAAGGAATATTCAATTCCTCATCGCTTGCATTCAATTCATCAACTTTTCCGAGAATACGGTTTATCTCCGGTTTTCTGAGTGGTACAGGTTCACCATCCTTAGAACCCAGAAATCCGATTACGTTTGGTACATTCCTCAATAAATGTGGTATCTCACCAACAAGAACAGCTTCTACAAGAATATATCCAGGAAAGAATGTTCTCTCCTTGCTGATTTTCTTTCCTGCCCTTATCTGATAAACTTTTTCGGTTGGGATAAGAACCTGTGAGACATAATCCTCAAGCTTAAGACGTGCTACCTCGCTATCGATATACTCTTTAACCTTCTTTTCCTTCCCGCCGATAGCCCGAAGCACATACCACTTCTTAATATTCTCACTCATTGGAATCTTCTCCTGTTTAATATAACAAACTGTAAACGAATTCCATTGCCCTGCTAAAGATAAAATCCATAGCAGCAACGAGAATAGCAATTATCAGTGTAGCCACCATAACTAAAACAGCGCTGTTCTGAAGTTCGCTCCATGTCGGCCAGGTTACCTTGTGTACGAGTTCTGTGAATGATTCCTGAAAATATCCTTTTATATTCATATTACTAATAATTTTGCACGGGAGGAGAGACTCGAACTCCCGACACCTGGTTTTGGAGACCAGTGCTCTACCAACTGAGCTACACCCGTGTAAACGGTAGCATCACAAAATCTTGTGATGCTACTACTACTGCATATCCAAAACTCTTATTCAAGTATCTCAGTTACCTGTCCGGCACCTACTGTTCTGCCACCTTCACGGATAGCGAAACGTAAACCAACATTAATAGCAACAGGATAGATAAGGTCAACTGTGATTGTAACGTTATCACCCGGCATTACCATTTCTGTTCCTTCCGGAAGAGTGATCTCACCCGTAATATCAAGTGTTCTTACGTAGAACTGAGGACGGTATTTGTTATGAAACGGAGTGTGACGTCCACCTTCTTCTTTCTTAAGAATATAAACCTCAGCTTTAATTTTTGTATGAGGTGTAATTGTACCTGGTTTAGCAAGAACCATTCCTCTTTTTATCTCTTTCTTATCAACACCGCGAAGCAGAAGACCGACGTTATCACCGGCTTCTCCTCTGTCGAGTATCTTACGGAACATTTCAACACCGGTACATACCGATTTACGTTTAGTGGCACCTAGTCCGATCAGTTCAAGTTCATCGCCTGTGTTAACAATACCAGTTTCAATACGACCTGTTGCAACAGTACCACGACCTGTGATTGAAAATACATCTTCAACAGGCATAAGAAATGGTTTCTCATTATCGCGGAAAGGAATTGGAATGTATGAATCGACTGCATCCATAAGTTCCATCACTTTTTCTTCCCACTTTGCTTCGCCATGCATTGCACCAAGTGCAGAACCACGGATAACCGGAGCATTGTCGCCATCAAACTTATAGAAGTTGAGAAGTTCACGAACCTCCATCTCAACAAGTTCGAGAAGTTCTTCATCGTCAACCAAATCAACTTTATTCATAAACACGAGCACCGTAGGTACGTTAACCTGATGTGCAAGCAGAATATGTTCACGTGTCTGAGGCATTGGGCCGTCATCAGCAGCAACTACCAGTATCGCACCGTCCATCTGTGCGGCACCTGTAACCATATTCTTGATATAGTCAGCGTGGCCAGGACAGTCAACATGTGCATAGTGACGGGTAGCTGTCTGATATTCAACGTGAGCAGTGTTAATGGTAATACCCCTCTCCTTTTCTTCGGGAGCATTATCAATTGAGTCAAAATCCCTGATTTCAGAGAGACCCTTTTTGGCAAGGACCATAGTGATCGCTGCCGTCAAGGTGGTCTTACCATGGTCAACGTGACCAATTGTACCAATATTAACGTGCGGTTTCGACCTATCAAATTTTTCTTTTGCCATAACTCCAAGCGTATTAAATTAAGTTTATCTATAGTCAATTATAAATCAAGTTTCCTGTTGAGCCGGAGGGGGGAATTGAACCCCCGACCCCTTCCTTACCAAGGAAGTGCTCTACCCCTGAGCTACTCTGGCCTCAAAAAGTGAGCGGGAGACGGAACTCGAATCCGCGACCCTCAGCTTGGAAGGCTGATGCTCTACCAACTGAGCTACTCCCGCTTAATATCGTCCAAAGAGACCCGCATCCTCTTCCTTTAATCATTTGAGTTTGCAGTCTGTTTCCGTTTTAAGTGGGGAGAGCAGGATTCGAACCTACGAAGGCATTCGCCAGCAGATTTACAGTCTGCCCCAGTTGGCCGCTTTGGTATCTCCCCCTTCAAACAGATTCTTACTCCTAAGACACACATTTACAAATCTTTCAAGAGCCGATGAAGGGATTCGAACCCCCGACCTGCAGATTACAAATCAGCTGCTCTGACCAACTGAGCTACATCGGCAATTTAAAGAACGTCCCGCGAGAGCATAATTCACCCTCAAAAAACGGTTTGCAAATGTATGAATTTAAATTTTATTTTTCAAAATAATTCAATATATTTTTGAAAATAGATTTTCTATACTCCTCTCTTCTTCTGCTTATGCTTGGTAATCTGCTTTTTAAGGGCATCTATTGCCTCATCAGTTGATTCCTCAAACGTCTTGCTCTGCTTCTTTGCAAATAAAGGTCCACCCGGTAACTCCAGCTTAATTTCGCTAATTTTGTTCTCACGTTCCTGATCTTTGTCAAGCCTCAGATAAACCTCGGCATTAACAATATCTTCATCAAACTGGGTTAGTTTTTCCAGTTTCTGATGAACAAAGTCGATTAGCTTTTTGTCGGCATCAAACCGCACTGAATGAATCTGAATGTTCATAGTAGTACCTCCTGATTATTTAATTTATATTTAAGCCCTTGGATGAGCTTGTTTGTATACTTTCTTGAGTTTTTCAAATGTATTGTGTGTATATATCTGTGTTGCAGACAAATTTGCATGTCCCAGTAATTCCTTTATTGAATTAAGATCAGCTCCACGGTTAAGCATATGTGTTGCGAAGGTATGCCTCAGAATATGAGGGCTTTTCTTTTCAATCGTTGTTACCATTGCAAGATAGCTATTTACAGTATTATAAACATACTTATCATATAACTTGTTCCCTTTGTCCGTAATAAAAAACCATCCGTCATTACCTGTTGTAATAATTTCATCCTTTACCTTAATATACTCTTCTAATCTTTGAATGAATGGTTTTACCAGGGGAATAATCCTTTGCTTATTTCTCTTTCCGGTTACTTTTACTGAGCCTTCCGACAGGTCAATATCTACATTCCGTAGTCCAATGAGTTCCGATCTCCTCATCCCTGTCAGATAAAGCATTTCAATTATTGTCCGGTTCCTGATCCCTGCAAAACCATCTCCGAAACTATAATTATCAAGCAATTTATTAAGGGCTTCCTCTTCAACAAAAACCGGCAGGTTTTTTTTTCGTTTTGGTAAAACAACTTTTTCAAGAGGATCACTCTTTACTATCCCCTCTTTTCTTAAATACCGGAAAAATACCCTGAGACATGATATCTTCCTGTGAACACTCACAGTTGCATAGTTATTATCAAGCATACTGACAATCCAGGCTCTTATATCATGCGATGTAACTGCTGCCGGGTCATCCGGAAGACCTTGCGATAATAAAAAGGAATAAAACTGATCCAGGTCATTTAAATAAGACCGGACAGTATGCGGTGAATACCGCTTTTCGATTTGCAGATATTGTAAAAATGATTCCTTATGGTTCATGAAGGAACCCCTTTATCTGTTATGTTTAAAAATGAAATACCTCCAAGCGAATCATTCTTCGCTTTCCTGCATCTTCTGAACGTACATAGCCTTCTTGATTTCTTCCCTCCGGCGTACTGAAGGCTTAATAAAAGCCTGACGTGAACGTAATTCACGAATCACTCCTGTCTTTTCAAACTTTCTTTTGAACTTCTTTAAAGCTCTTTCAATGTTTTCGCCTTCTTTTAATGGTACAATGATCATAATTAAAAATTCAGTTTTTAAACGAGGCGCAAAGTTAGAAATAGAAAAAGTCTTTTCAAAACATTTATGGGAATAAATTATCCATATCGCCCTTTTTTTTGATATTGAAATAATTAAAATTACTGCTTCCTCTCGATTTTGTATTTACTAAAAGTACGAATTTCCCTGACCAGGTCCAAATAAATCGGACAGAATCAGATTATTCAAGAAAGAAATGAGCCTTTAATCCGGCATAAATTCCCCCTTTGAAGGGGGAAATACATAGTGGATAATTACAATCATCAACAATCTAAAACTACTATTCGAACCTTAGATAGGGTCCTACTTTAGCAGCCTTCTCCTCTGTTATCAGCTTGTTTTCAATAAGATCAGCTATTCCTGCTATCCTTCCCATCAACTTCCGGTACTTAAGAATAGCTGTCACTTCATATTTTTCAAAATATAGAAGTCGGGCAAGTTCTTTATAATCAGCTGAATTAATATTGATCCTGGTAATGGCTAATGTGTCAGCAAAAATACTGCCTCTGATAAGATTATAGGTCTCTTCCGGTAAGCCATAAACCTCTTTAAGTTGCTCTATCCTTGCAAAGCCACCAAGTAAATTCCTGTACTTTATGATCCTCGCTGATAAAACCGGACCAATTCCCGGAAGTCTGACAAGTGAAGCAGAGTCGCAATTGTTAATATCAATCAGGGCTTTTTGTTGCTTCCGGTAAATGACTCTGACCTTTTGCGTTGTGTCAGTTTTAACTTCAACAAAAGGAATAAGTTTTTCAGCCTTTCCTTCTTCAATTCCATAAATTTTTTTAATGTCCGCAGGTTGTCTGAATTTTCCTCCTTTGTTCCTGTATTTAATTATTGTATTGGCTTCTTTTGCAGCAAACCCAAGTTTAATCAGGGTATCATAAGATGCTGTATTAGGATCAAATGAGAAAGGTTGTCCCGTTGATGATATATCCCCACTAAGAAATCCTGATGGACTTCCTATGGCTGAAAAGCTAGTAGAAAAATCCTTAATGACTATATTTCTTTCGGGGATAAAATACCTTAAGGCAAGTATCAATATAATGATAAGAAGCAACATAAAAGCGGATCTTCTTTCCCTTCGCGTAAAGCCAAACCAGTTCTTAATTGGTTCCCTGTTTAACTTCATTTTTATAAATATACAGTGAGACTATTTGCAATTTAAATAATTCTATGCAATAAAACAGCAACAACCTGCTGATTTTTAACATAAGTACAACTGAATAATGAAAAGTATTTTGAAGTGCGCACAAAAAGAAACATATATTTCTCAGAAATCAGAACGGATATCCAATCCCCAGTACCATTGTAAAGTCACTTCTTTCGTATGGCTGGCTCATAATTATCCATTTTGACCCATCTGGCAACAAAGGATCCCGCAGTTTCATGCCAACGTCAACCCTCCCGATAACGAACTTGAAGTCGAATCTTAATCCTGCTCCGGTACCTACAGCAATATCTTTATAGAACTTGTTAAAAATGAATTGCGAACCGGGTTGTGTCGGGTCGTTTTTATAGCTCCATATATTTCCTGCATCAAGAAAAAGCGCCCCTTCGAGGATCCAGAATAATTTAAACCTGTACTCGGCATTTGCTTCTAATTTTATATCAGCTGTTTGGTTCAGGAACGTAAGTTTGCCGGGATCATACGAACCGGGACCAAGTGATCTAACCTGCCAGGCTCTGATACCGTTTGCGCCACCTCCGAAATACTGCTTTTCAAATGGTATAGCCTTTGAATTGCCATAAGGAATTCCAATACCAAAAAAACCTCGATATACAATTGAACTAACATCATTAAGAATATAATTGTATCTGAGATCGAAGTCTGTCCTTACATATTGGGCAAAAGGTAGTCCCAGTATTTTATAGGTGCCATCGGTTTTTTTTGCACCTGTTAGTTTTTCAACCAGAGAAAGCATATTCCCTGATGCTTCAGTATTAATTCTGAGAAACCAGTAATCTCTAGATTTTTGAATTTTCTGGTTATTAAATATAAATGAATAATTTCCGCCCAGGATCATAACATCCTTATAACTATTAGCCTGATAAGTGGATGATATACTGGCTGCAAAAGCTGAATCTATTGATCCTGGGGGAAGTTTTACTATGTTTAACTGAAGTGGATTTACTATATGTTCCTGATAATTACCTGCTTTCCAGTTATAACCAAGGGTCGCAGTAGCTATGGTTCTGATAAAAGCTGGCATAGCCTGATAGCTATAGGCTGCCAGTAAAGTAGTGGTAGGATTATACTTTTTGATGAAACTCTCCGTTTTAATAAACGGTAATAAAAACTTTGGAAGTCTCAGGCTTGTCTCAAATCCATATTCCTGGGTACTTTGTAGTTTGCTGCTGTCCTGTTTATTCGCTTCATAAGCTCCTTTCAGCTTTATGCTGAATAGTTCTGCACCATGAAAAAGATTTTTGTGCTGGTATATCAGATTCAGTGCGCCACCGAGGTTACCGGACGTATTGGTTCCTTCAAGTTCTACCTTATAGGACTGTTGACTCAAAAGAGTAAGCTGAATATTGCAATCAAGCTTCATTTCCGAACCCTGTGCTATACCAGGTTCATTTAAATCGTTGTAAATGATATTAACCAGACGATACACTTTCAGGGATAATAGATGTGCCTGCGTTTGCTCAGTATTTGTCATATTGAAAACTGATCCGGGCTTCACATAAAGAGACTGGATTATAAGATCATATTTAATTTCAGGCTTTCCTTTTAGTGTAATAAAATAATAACCATTGTAGTTTGTGGTATCGAGACTATTAAAGTATGCTTCACCCCCTTGCAGAGCATCCTTAGGAACAAAATCGGGATAGATGTAGATATTTTTAACCCGGTAGATCGAATGCGGAACAAGGCTGACTCTGTCAAAAGCATCAAGCTTTGTGAAATTCTTAACACCATAATAAATATCAACCTGTCTGTTTCCGACTGTACTGTCAACATTGAAATAAATGTGATCGGCGGAAAATGCATAAAAACCATAGTCCCTGATAAAACGCTCAAACCTCAATCGTTCAGCCTGCAGTACATCAACATCGTATGGCTTTCCCCTTTCGATGACACAGCTCATGGAGTCGAAATAACAAAGTTTCTGAATATTGCTATCAGAGATCTCATAGTAAAGATTACGAATAGTGTAAGCCGGCAGCAAATCAACATTATAAAAAACATCCGATTTCCTGTTGGCTGTTTCTACCGTATCCATCACCTGCCCGTCAAAATAACCCTTTGATGCAACATATGATTTTATCTGATCTTTCGTCTTGATAGTGGCATTGGGATCAAAAATAACTGGTTCCTCCCCTATGTCTCTCAACCACTTATGCGGCCACTTCTGTTTATTTATGTTCGAAAGGTTATATAAACCCAAGTGAAACCTTGTACCAAAAATCCTTTTATTGGGCTTTTGCTTGATGTAAGGCAGCAAATCGCTTTTCTTAATACCCTCTTTGTTGATACTAATATGGTTATTATTGAGAAGTGTTTTTCCCTCAGGAACATATTTTGTTGGATTACAAGATGATATAATTAAAACAATAAAAAGCAGGGGGAGAAAATATCTCAAAGAATATATTTTTCTATTTAATGTATTTTTTTTCAAAATTTGTAAGCAAGAGTGTTGCGCAAATATATCAATAATAATTAGCGTAACTTTGATCACGCGTGCATAAGTGGCAAAAAAATAGTTAATTCTGTCTTCCATGATCAGTAAAAAAAAAGCAAAATTCATAATCTCTCTTCAGAAAAAAAAGGTAAGAGATGAAGAGCGGCTATTCATTATCGAAGGCGATAAACTTGTAAAAGAGTTCCTTGCTGCTAAAATCCCTGTAAAGACGCTGATCGCGAGACCCGAATTTCTAAGCTCACTTCCAGATGATTTGACCCGGTTTGTCAATGAGATTGAAGATGTCAGCTATGAGGAACTTAAACAAATCAGCACTTTAAAAACGCCACATAATGCACTTGCTATAATTCCTGTCCCTGACCGAAATCTTGATACCAATGATGTCCTTAAAGGATTATGTGTAGCACTCGATTTTGTTCAGGATCCGGGAAATCTTGGTACCATAATCAGAGCTGCTGCCTGGTTTGGAATTAAAAATATAGTTTGCTCCGAAGATTGTGTAGATGTCTACAACCCTAAAGTAATACAGGCAAGTATGGGTGCGTTGCTTAATGTCAGCGTTTTCTATAACGACCTTAAAAAACTTTTTACATCTGCTGCCAAAAATAAAATCCCCATCTTCGGAACGATGCTTGAAGGAGACTCCATATACAATCATAAGCTTGATAATAAAGGCATTATACTGCTCGGTAATGAATCAAAGGGGATTTCTGATGAACTGATCCCTTTTATTACAGAAAAGATAATGATTCCAAAGTTCAGTAAAGCAAAGCAGGGAATAGATTCACTGAATGTAGGAATGGCAGCTTCAGTTGTTTTTTATGAGTTTCTTAGAAAATCCGGCAGGTTGCCTGAATAATAAAATTATATTTACTCACAAATATTACGCTATGCAACAATCAAATTTCAGGGTGTACGGTACCCGTTGGATCATGCTCAGTGTTTATATGTTAATGGTTGCTGTAAATCAACTCTTATGGATCACTTTTGCGCCGATCACAGGAGATGCGACAAAATATTTTGGTGTTTCTGACCTTCAGATAGGGATACTTTCCATGTGTTTTATGATCGTTTACATCGTTGTGTCAATTCCTGCATCATGGATAATCGATAAATATGGAATCCGCATTGGGATTGGGATAGGTGCTGTTTTTACCGGGGTTTTTGGTTTACTTCGTGGATTTGCCGGGACCGATTACAATCTGTTGCTCCTGTCGCAAATTGGTATTGCCATTGGTCAGCCTTTCATTCTGAATGCAATTACTAAACTGGCTGCCCGTTGGTTCCCCATGAAGGAACGGGCTACAGCAACGGGTCTTGGTACGCTGGCAATGTATCTGGGTATTTTAGCAGGAATGACGCTTACACCATACCTTATTATCGGATCCGGTATAAGCGGTATGCTTTACATTTATGGAATTATTTCGATTATCACTGCTGCAATCTTTCTTTTGTTTATAAAAGAGGGACCGCCTACTGCTCCCTGCAGTCCGGATCAGGAGGAACGTTCCCTGGTTTTTGATGGTTTCATTCAGGCCCTGCGCACCAAAGATTTTATCTGGTTGATGGTCATCTTTTTTATAGGATTGGGGGTATTCAACAGTGTAACTACATGGATAGAAGACATCCTGAGACCCCGCGGCTTTTCAGCCACCCAGGCAGGAATTACAGGAGGTATAATGATTATTGGAGGGATCATCGGCGCTCTTATCATCCCTCTCCTTTCTGATCACTACAAAAAAAGAACGCCATTTATGGTTATCGCCCTCATCGGAGCCACTCTTGGACTTACCGGAATCACATTTGCCACCAGTTACTGGCTTCTGCTTACCTCCGGAATGGTATTAGGATTCTTCCTCCTGAGCGCAGGGCCGATAGGTTTTCAGTACGGTGCCGAAATAACCTATCCGGCATCTGAAGGTACCTCAAATGGAATGCTTTTGCTGATGGGTCAGATTTCGGGCATAGCTTTTATCTTTGGTATGGATAGTCTGAAATCTTCATTAACAGGTTCTATGACCAGATCTTTGATTGTGCTGATAGGGTTAATGGTTCTCAGTATTTTAATGTCATTGCGACTGAAGGAATCTATCATTTTAACCAGGGAAGAAGATAAGTAATTGATAATTTAAACTATCTAAGAATCAGAAGATAATTTTTGAGCTATTGCCTCAGCAGCTCTTATTCCGTCAACTGATGAGGATACGATACCTCCGGCATATCCCGATCCTTCACCGCATGGGTATAAACCACTTATTTTTACATGATCAAGTTTTTCAGGGTCTCTTGGAATCCGTATGGGAGAGGATGTTCGCGACTCAACTGCAAGGACAACAGCCTCGTTTGTCAGGTAACCGTTCATCAGATGTCCGAATAGTCTGAACCCATCCCTGAGGCGCCTGCCTATTGCTTTTGGAAGCCAGTTATGAAGCGGAGAAGAGGTCACTCCCGGAAAATATGATACTTTGGGTAGTGAACCGGATGTCTCTCCCGAAACAAAATCAGCAAGGCGTTGCGCAGGAGCTCTTTGTGTATGTCCCCCGTTCTTCCAGGCTTCACGCTCAAGTTCTTTTTGAAATTCAAGACCGGCCATTTCACCAAAACTACTATACTTAACGAGGTCTTCAGGTTTTATTTCAACTACTATTCCGGAATTGGCATAAGGAGAATTTCTTCCTGATGGCGACATTCCGTTTACAACCACCTCTTCCTGTGCCGTGGCAGAAGGTACTATAAATCCACCCGGACACATACAAAAGGAATAGACTCCCCTTCCATCTACCTGTTTCGCCAGATTATATGAAGCAGCTGGCAAAAATTCTCCTCTTGAATTGCCGTGGTATTGAATCTTGTCGATTAACTCCTGCGGATGCTCAACCCTTACTCCCATAGCGAATGGTTTCATCCCGAGCTCCACTCCCCGGTTACGGCAAATATCATAAATATCTCTAGCAGAATGGCCCGTTGCAAGAATAACATACGGAGATTGGTATTTTTCATTATCCGATGTAACAACTCCCTTAATTGAATCACCTTCAATTATCAGATCCGTTACTTTCTTTTCGAGGATGAACTGACCTCCTGCATCAAGTATCGATTTCCGGATATTAGAGATTATGCCCGGCAGCTTATCCGTACCAAGATGAGGATGAGCCTCATACATTATATTCTCATTAGCTCCATGAAAGCAAAGCAGTTCCAGAACCCGTGTATTGTCTCCTCTTTTCTTCGACCGTGTATAAAGCTTACCGTCAGAATAGGTTCCGGCACCGCCTTCACCAAAGCAATAATTACTATCAGGATCAACAATCTGTTCCCGGCTTATTCTGGCGATATCTTTTTTACGGGACGATACATCGCGTCCCCTTTCAATTATTACCGGACGTATCCCCAGCTCAATCAAACGGAGGGCGGCAAAGAGGCCGGCCGGTCCGGCACCAACAATGATGACTTCTCTCTTCAGGGAAACATCAACGGGAATAAACGGACTAATTGCGGGTATAGCAGAATCTTTACCTGAAAAAACTTCTACAGTCAGATTAACACGGATGTTTTTCTTTCGTGCATCAACCGATCGTTTAATAACTCTTACTGCAGAAATCTCTGACTGATCTACACCTGCAAGCGTTGCTGAAATCTTCCGGATCGCAGCCTCATCAGCTGCTGCTGCAGGATTAAGATTTATCTGGATCTGTTTTAGCATCTTCATTCAAAATGGAAGGCAATAATCCATATCTGCGACTTTATTTCTTTTATGGCATCAATGTATCGCTGATCTGTTGGAGGATGTCCTCTGTCAAGTACATCACCAATCCCGTTAGACATCTTCAACTCGACAGAAAGTTTAAAATATTTAAGGTAAAAATCGAGACCGGCTCCCAGATCATAATAAAAACCAGATCGTTTAAGTTTGATGTCATCATTTTTCCCCCCGAGGTCGTACCTGTAGTTTAAACCTCCGATTACATAAGGCCTGACATTATTCAATCTGTCGCCTTTAAATTTAAGCAGCAGTGGAAACTCAAGAAATGATGATCCGAGTTTTTGCTCATTACCAAAGACCTGTGGGTTTTCGATGGGGTTTAGATTGGTGTCTATTTTGTAGAATCTTATATATCTTTGTCCGAGGGATAAGCCAGGTAAAAACCTGATGTCAAAATATTTACCTGTTCTGAGATCAGTAACTATCTGAATATTGATACCCGGCATGAGGTTACTCACCTCGGGATTGAGATAAGTGCTATCGATAGAGGGATCCAGAGTAGTTTTCGTAGGAGTTATATTAAAATCCATTGTGTTGACCCCAAGGCTGAATCCGAAATGCAGGGGTTTATCATCGTACGATGAGTCGTTTTTCGGTTTCTGCTTCTGCCCAAATGAATTGAAATGAATCAGAAGAAAAAAGAGCGATAATATAATATAAGTGATTCTTCTTTTCAACCTTCTGTGAAATTTTTGATTTAACGATACAAGATAATAAACTGTTTTGGTTTCCAATTATTGCGTTGATAATCTGATACCGGTATAAATACTTGTCACTCCGCCTGTCAGTTTTATCTGCCGGGTTTCAGAGAAACCGGCAAGTGCAAGTAATTTAAGGAACTCATCATTATCCGGAAATTTCATAACCGAATCGGGTAAATAGCTGTAAGCTGCCTTGTCTTTTGAAAATAGTTTTCCGAAAAACGGAAGGATATTTCTGAAATAAAAATTATAAACCGGTCGGAAGGGGAAACCTGATGGTTTAGAGAATTCAAGCACCATAATCATACCTTCATCGCGGATCACTCTCTTCATTTCCGAAAGACTTTTGAGGGGATCTGAAAAATTCCTTACACCAAATGCCACCATAGCCACATCAAAAACATTATCCGCAAAAGGAATGTTCTCTGAATCGCCTGTCATCAATTCTATCTTACCGGAAAAGCCTTTTCTATTAATCTTCTCCTTGCCGATCTCAAGCATCTTTTGAGATATATCAATACCTGTAATTTTGGAGGGATTGAGCTTCATTGCAGCAATTGCCAGATCACTGGTGCCTGTGGCAACATCCAGAATATGAGGGTTTTTACAGAACTTTGAGATTACCTTGATTGCTCTTCTTCTCCAGAGGCGGTCAATACCAAATGACAAAAAATGGTTAAGAAAATCATACCTCCAGGCTATAGAATCGAACATCGATTCAACAGCGGCTCTTTTGTCTTCTTTCAAATTCTGAGGCTGATTTTCCATTGATTAAAATGCAAAGATACTATTTCTGTATTATTAGTTTAAACCCCTCTGCCGCTGCGCGGCATCTCCCCCATATCAAAAGCTTGTGGCATTCGTTCATGAAAAAATAAATTCCTATTTTTACAAGCAAGAAACTTCAATCAAAATAAAATGAATAAGACAATTATGATAACCGGTGCAACGGCAGGTTTTGGACAGGCAACTGCTATGCGATTTGCTAAAAACGGATATAACATTATAATAACCGGCAGAAGGAAAGAGAGACTGGATGAACTGGAAAAAGAACTTCTCTCTTACGGAAAG
>JAPLED010000051.1 GCA_026391475.1 Bacteroidia bacterium
CCGTTTTTTCAAGAAGGACAAACGGATAATCTGTAGTCCGAAGCGTCCTTATTGTATTATCATCAGCTGCATCACCAAGCAGAATAAGACCACTATAGAACTTTTTAAACGCTCCCACCAGCCGGTCGTATCTTTGATCATCCGGATCTTTTGTCACAATAGAGAATCCGACTCCAATACTTGAAAATGCTTTTTGAAGATAAGGTGTTATCTGATTGACAAAGGGATCACTAAGGGAAGGAACTATCATCCCCAGAACACCAGGCTTATCTTCAACGGGCGAAGTTTCATTTTTTTCGTGCAGCGATTCAAAATAGCCCATTTGCCTTGCAAGGGTGAGCACTTTTTCCTGTGTATCCTTGCGGATTCCTTGCTGGTCTGCTTTGTTATTAAGTACAAGCGATACTAATGTACCCGACACGCCCAGCCTTGCAGCTAAATCTTTGTTTTTAAATTTTTTACCCATTTCCCCTAAAAATTGGAAGAAATAAATTTAGTACTTTTTTCGAACCTGCGGATATATTTATGAATTTTTAACTATTATAAAAAGAAGATGCCGTCTTAAAAGTGTTTTCAACCACCCCGTCATTGCCCTTCGGGCATGACACCCCTCCTTTAAAAAGGTGGGGAAAGTATTGATATACAATATTATAATTTTCTCCTCCTCTTCAGAGTTAAAAAGGTGGGGAAAGTATTGATATACAATATTATAATTTTCTCCTCCTCTTCAGAGAGGAGTACCCTGACCGAAGCGTCAGGGTGAGGTGGTGGGCTTTTGAGACAACCTCTATGAAGGTGTTGGTTCAGCAAACTATTTTTTAGGAGGGTTAATTCCCCGTTGCTTAGCAGCAGCTTCGAGACGTTGCTGCCATTTGGATTTTTTCAAGGGTTTCTTTTTATTCTCCTCGAGTTTTGCCAGAACCGCATCGGCATTAATAAATCTTTTCGAAATTACATTCTGGCCATAGGTAATCATATTTGCAAGGAAATAGTAATAGGTTAGGCCTGAAGAGAAATTATTCAGAAACACCATGAACATTACGGGCATCATATACATCATCATCTTCATTCCGGGTTGATCAGAACCCGGAGAAGAACCCGTCATCTTCATCGTAAGCAATGTTGAAGCAGTCATAAGCAGTGTAAAAAGGCTTACATGGTCCCCATACATTGGAATAATGAATGGAAGGGTTAATATTGAATCGTATGTTGATAAGTCTTTAGCCCACAGGAAGTGCTCCTGCCTTAATTCAATTGAAACCGGGAAAAACCTGTACATAGCAAAGAGTATAGGCATCTGAAGCAGCATTGGAAGACATCCTCCCATCGGGTTCACTCCTGCCCTCTTATACAGATCCATAGTAGCCTGTTGCTTTTTCATTGCATCTTCCTTCTTAGGAAATTTCTTTCCAAGCTCTTCTACCATTGGCTTAAGAACCTGCATTTTTGCCTGCGACTGGTAAGATTTAAAGGTAAGGGGGAATAGAACGAGCTTGATAATTATTGTCAGGATCAGAATGATAATACCATAATTACCAATGAAATTGTCAAGCCAGTTAAAGATTGGAATAATAGCAAATCTGCTGATCCAGCCAATGATATTCTTACCAAGAAAAACTAATTTTTCAAGTTCGAGCCCTTCTTTTTTGAGAGTAGTAATGGAATTTGGCCCGTAATATAGCTTCATACTTATAGCATTTGAAGAGCCAGGATTAAAAGGTACTCCGATCTCAGATGTGTAATACCTGATATATTTACTGGAGGTTAATGTCCTTGTTGATGAAAAGGAGCCATTCAGAAAGAAATCGTTTGTTAAAATCACTGTCGAAAAAAACTGATCCTGAAATGCAATCCAGCTAAGTTTGGTAGTAATATCAACTTTCTCATCCTTAGTTGACCTTAACCTCAAACCAGCGACATCATCCTGAAAATATTTATACTTAATTGTTGAATAATTTTCTTCATTCTGGCGTCCTTTTTCCTGTTTGGGTATGTACATTTTCCAATCTAAGGTGAGGCTGTTTTGATTTGAAGCTATGATGCCTTCCATTGATTTGAATGTAACATCAAAGTCAACCATATACTTATCAGGAGCAAGTGTGTATTTATATTCAATATATTTATCATCACCAGCCATTAACCTCAGAATGACACTATCCGGCTGAGAACTTACAACAAATGATTTTTGGTCTGTTACGGGTTTGAAATAAAGGTTGTTTGTCTGAACGGCTTTATTATCCGTAGTGAAAAAATTAAAACCAAAAACAGTTGAGTCACCTGAAAATAATATTAAAGGAAGTGAATCATAGGTCCTGTAGTCTTTTAATCGTGCAGAATAAACCCTTCCACCCTTAAGTGATATTTTAAGTTCAACCTTATTATTTTCAAGAGTGATAAATTCGTTTTCACCTGATGCCGACCGGGCAAATATTCCATATTGGTTTATATCTGTAGGGACAGCAGAAGTGCTTGTTGCCGGAATTCCGGTTTTTGACTGTTGTGAGCTTACAGTATCAGTCTTTTGGATTTCAGGGACAATCCCAAGTTTTAGGTTGATTTCATTTATTTTTGCAATTGCATCAGGTTGATTGGGTTTAAATCTCAGGGCATTAATATATTCTTCTCTTGCTGATTCCAGTTCACCTTTGGCATAATGAGATTCTGCAACAATGACAGCTTTCTCATACGATTTATTCCTCCGGCTGCTATTAAATATGCTAAACCCTATGAAGATTGCAAAAATCAGAATAATGCCTGTTATTGTATTTCTATCCATTCTTTCAGGTGAATTAAGTTAAATTGTTTTTGATTTATAAATTCTGCGATTAATAATTATCTTGTTGAAACGCAATGCATTGCGTTTTTACCCTATGCATGCTTTTATGAAATGAACGAAAAGTGGATGAGGATTAATGACGGTACTGCTGTATTCGGGATGAAACTGGACTCCGATGAACCACTTATGATCAGAGATTTCCATGATCTCTACCAGATTTGATTCGGGATTAATCCCAACGGGAACCATTCCGTTTTTCTTAAAATCGTCAAAATACTTATTGTTGAATTCATACCTGTGTCTGTGTCTCTCAACTATTTCTGTTTTCCCGTATGCTTCGTATGTCTTTGAATTTTTGCTGATGATACATTTATACCCTCCGAGCCTCATTGTTCCTCCTTTATCAATAATACTTTTTTGTTCCACCATCAAATCAATTACCGGGTACTTTGTTTTATAGTTTATTTCCGTTGAATGAGCACCTTCGAGTTTCAGGACATTTCTGGCAAACTCAATAACAGCGCATTGCATACCAAGGCATATTCCCAGGAAAGGAATATTGTTTTCCCTTGCATATTTTGCAGTTAAAATTTTACCTTCAATACCCCTTGATCCGAAGCCTGGAGCAACCAGGATGCCATTAAGACCACTTAGTCTATCTATAACATTTTTTTCAGTAATATCTTCTGAATGTATGTATTCAACATCAATTTCGCATTCATTCATTGCTCCGCTATGTATAAATGATTCTGCAATTGATTTATAGGCATCTGGAAGTTCAACATATTTTCCAACTAGTCCAACCTTAATAAAATGTTTTGGATTCTTCAGTTTTGTAAGGAATTCTCTCCATTCAGTAAGAGGTGGTTCACTTTCAACGGGAAGGGCCAGTTTTCTCAGTACAGTCCTGTCAAGTCCCTGATCAAGCATTTTTATTGGTACTTCATAGATTGTTGAAACATCAACTGACTCAATTACAGCATTTTCTTCAACGTTACAGAAGAGAGCGACTTTTCTTTTAATATCTTCGTTTAGGTGTCTCTCTGTTCTTAGTACTAATACATCTGGTTGTATTCCAGTCTCGAGAAGTTCTTTAACAGAATGTTGTGTTGGTTTGGTTTTTGATTCTCCGGTTGATGAAAGATATGGCACGAGAGTCAGATGGATTACAATGCAATTTTGCGCACCAAGTTCCCATTTTAACTGGCGGACAGATTCAATATAAGGAAGTGATTCAATATCTCCAACTGTTCCTCCGATCTCGGTTATTACTATATCAAATTTATTACCAGAACTGACAAGTTTGATCCTCCGTTTTATCTCATCGGTGATATGAGGAATTACCTGAACAGTTTTGCCAAGGTAATCGCCTTTTCGCTCCTTATTAATAACAGACTGATAGATCCGGCCAGTGGTGACATTATTAGCCTGGCTGGTAGGGACATTTAAAAACCTTTCATAATGCCCAAGGTCAAGGTCTGTTTCAGCTCCATCAAGCGTTACATAGCATTCTCCATGTTCATAAGGGTTGAGTGTTCCAGGGTCAACATTAATATAAGGATCGAGTTTCTGAATGGTTACAGAATAGCCTCTGGCTTGCAATAGCTTAGCAAGAGAAGCAGAAATAATGCCTTTCCCCAGAGAGGAAGTTACTCCCCCTGTAACGAATACGTACTTAACATCTGTCAAAGCAAAAAAGTTTTTATTTTAACTATCTGATTTCATTTTTATTAATCATCAAGACCTGACTGGTCTATCATCTTGACTTTTTCTTCAAGTGTTTTAATCATTTTTTTTGCGTTATCGATTTTCTCTTCAACCTCTCTGATCATTGTATCAGCATTGGCTGATTTTGCAAAAAAGCCAATATTATTTTCCCACAAGACGATATCGCTTTCAAGCTGTTTGATTTTCGTAAAGAATTTATCCCGTTCATTCCGGACTTTTCTTGAGGCTTTTGGATTTGCCTTAAGATTGTCGAGTTTGGTTTTATATTTGAGAATATTTTTATCTTCATCTCCAATTTTCAACTTATCAAACTCCTTATTAAGAGCATTCCGGTATTTATTTGTGATTTCATCTTTCATATTAAACGGAACGAATCCGATATCGGTCCATTTTCTTTGCAGTTCTTTAAGACGTTCGAACGCAGCGTGAACATCTGCTCCGGGTTCAAATTTCTCCAATTCCTCTATGATAGACAGTTTTGCTTTCAGGTTATCTTCATATGATGTATCCAATTGCGCAAAAAAGCTGGCTTTCCTATTGAAAAAGTGGTCGCATGCTTTTCGGAATCTCTTCCAGCTTCTTTCAGATTGTTTTCGGGGAACAGGGCCAATTTCTTTCCACTCTTTCTGGAGCTTTATCAAAGCATCGGAAGTTGATTTCCAGTCAGTACTCTCCTGAAGAACTTCAGACTGGATACATAATTCCGTTTTAAGCTGCAGGTTATTCAGTTGAATCTCTTTATTGTCAGAGTAGAACCCTCTTTTCTTTTCGAAAAAGGCATCACAGGCATCCCTGAATCGCTGATAGACTTTGTTATTTTGTTTTTTGGGAGCAAACCCAATAGTACGCCACATTTTCTGCAATTCAACAACCTTGTCAGCTCTTTCATCAAAATCTCTGAAGTTTTTCATCTCAAGTAAATTGATAGCTTCTACTTCCTCACAAAGAGATATCTTTGCCTCAAGGTTTTTCCTCTGGTCATCCTTCTGCTTTTCAAAATACTCATGGTGCCTTTTGTTGATCTGGGATGTTGCTTCTTTGAATCTTTCCCAAATCTCATTTTTCGATTCCAGAGGAACAGGTCCAATCTCGCGCCACTGATCATGAAAGTCCTGCAAAAATCTGAAAGCATTTACAGGGTTTGGTTCAAGAAAAAGTTCTTCAGCTTTTTCACATAAAAGCACCTTAGCTTCGAGATTCTTTTTGAGATCCAGATCTTTTAGCTCCTTATTTATTTTAATATAATCGTAGAAAATTTCTACATAATGATGATAATTTTCCCATAAATCCTTTAGGGATGTCTGAGGGACAACACCTATTGAATGCCATTCATTCTGAAGTGTTCTAAAGTCATGAAAAGTTTTATTTATTGACTCCTCTCTGTTGACAAGGTCCTTTATCTTATCGATTATATCATATTTTTTCTTAAGATTCTCATATTTCTCTGCTTCCAGTACCTTATTATAGTCAGTTTTTTTATCTTTATATTTTTCGAGCAGATGTTTTACATGAGCATCATCCGAATCAACCCAGGCTCTATAATCTTCTATTTTTCCACCATCATCAAGAAATTTGGTCTTTCTTTCATCTGCATCAAGCTTCAATTTCTTGTAGAAAAGTACTTTTATCCGTTCCACATCATCTCTGATTTCTGCAGTAGGCCGGTTTTCGATAATAAGACCCAGTGTATCAACCAGTTCATGCTTAGAATATCCTGAATAATCAACCGGTGGAAGTTCTATATCATCAAACTTATGAACATCTATTGGTTTGGGCTCTTCCTTCTCAGAGTCAAGTTTTTGCGCGTTTTCCGCTTGTGTGGCATCCTCAGATACGGTAGCATTTTCTTCAGCCCCGAAATGTTCTTCACGAACAGAGTCATCCGGATTTTTATTGATCATAATCAATCCTTTTATGTTTCAGCTCATTATCAGTATTCTGCACCATGGCAATTCATGGAATTTTCAGAGTACGAAAATATTGAAATATTTAATAAAACTCAAAGTTTTGTCATAAATAAATGTGAGAATCAGGTATAAAGGCAATGCTAACCAGTCAGCAGGGAAAATAAAATGTTTTTAAAATCTTCTTTTCATTTTACTTTGAATCCATATATAGCAGATATATTATATATTTGGAACAGTATTTCGGGATAACCTGAAGTGCTATCAATACTATATTAATTTACATATTTCTCAATGAATACGACTAAGGTAATTATTTTTTCTGCTGCTATGGCATTTTTGGCATTTCGTTTATATCAAAAATATATTAAAAAGGGAAAAGATAAACCAGGGGCTGGTACAAATCATTTCTCTGGTTCTTCATTTTCATCATCCTCCAAAGATGATGATTATGAACCATATTCGAAAAAATGATATAGGATTATCTTTTATTCTTTGAAATCAGGTATCGGAACGGATTAACTATCTTTTGAAGAAGACGGACATCCTCAGTAATGATTTCTGCAGTTCCCTGCATATTCTGATTAAACTCGAGCTTTCGATTGTATAAGGTGGTAAGACCAGATGGAAGCTCAATCTCAATAACATAGGTGTCGCCGGCGGGGACAAGTGATTTGGTTTTTATCTTTCCTTTCAACATTCCATATTCAAGATATGGATAGCTGCTAAGCTTAATATTTACATCCTGGCCGGGCTTAACTTTTCCGGATCTTTGCATCTTAAGATATATCCGGCCAATATATTTACCCGGGTTATCAGGAACTATCGCCAGTACAGGTTCATCTTTATTTACTGATTGATTCTCACTCCAGAATTTTGTAAAAGTTACAATACCTCCGATTGGTGAAATCAGAAGATAGTCATTCTCCCATATTTTAACCTGGGCTTTCAAATTTCCAAATGACTCATTCAGAGAGGAATAAAGTTTTTCCATCTCTTCTGTTTTTTTGAGTGAATATTCCTTCAGAAGTTCTTCCTCATTTGTCTGATCGATTATTTTGGCTGATATTTCGTTCCGGATCGAATTAAAATCAATCTTCTGTTTCAAAAAAGTCTGCTCGGATTTATCCAATTCACCTGCAGGAATAACAGTATCTGCCTTAAAAAGTGAAAGCGATCTTTGATGTCTGATAGAATCGAGAACCAGATTCTCAGAGTAGAGTTTTTCACTCTGCCTCAAACCTTTAAGGTAAATGGCTATCTGAGACAGTTTTTCTCTCGAAGAGCTTATTTTATTTCCATATAGATCATTTTTAATAAAATTCTGATATTCCAGCAGTGCCTTTCTGAAGGTACCATAATATATCTGCACTTCACCAAGTTCAGCCATTTCAGATACAGATTCTATTGAAAGAGCATTAACCCTGGTCACAGTATCGGTAAATTTTCTGAGCTTTTCTATCTCATTAATTGTAGCAGCAGTCTGCATTACTGCCAATACCTGACCTTTAGATACCTTTCCTTTATCGCTGATATTCAGGTGCTTAATTCTGCCTGTAATTTTCGATACAAGTGTTACAGGTGGATTTTCGGTAGTAATTTCAACCGGGGCAGGGATTGTATCGGGATACCTGATTAACCAGGCAAAAAGAATAAACAGAACAAATATTGAAAACATAACCGTAGTTCCCCATCTGAGAATTTTTCTCGGAGGATTTCCCATAATCTCCTTTACAGGGTCAGAATATAATATTTCGGGTTTGCGATCTTTCATCAATCATTCCTAATTACCCAGTTCAAGTTGATTTTTTACAAGATTAAAATAGGCTCCCCGCTTCACAATTAGCGACTCATGAGTACCTGTCTCAATTATCCTGCCACCGTCAAGGACAACAATTTTATCAGCGTCTTTTACAGTACTGAGCCTATGTGCAACAACTATAACAGTCTTACCCTCAAAGAATCCGGCAAGGTTTTCGACAATAGCTTTTTCATTGTTAGCATCAAGAGAATTGGTTGCTTCATCGAAGATTATAATATCGGGGTTCTTATAAATTACCCGGGCAATAAGAAGACGTTGTTTCTGCCCTTCGCTTAATCCGTGACCATTTGCTCCAATTTTGGTGTTATATCCGAGAGGAAGTGACTCGATAAAACCTTTTATGTTAGCAACTTCGACTGCATTAATCAATTTTTCCTCATTGATCTCTTCAGATCCGGGAGCAATATTGGCAGCAATTGTATCGGGGAATAAAAAACCATCCTGCATAACAGCCCCCACTTTTTCCCTCCATATTTTAAGGCTTAGATTCGACAAACGGGTATCTCCTATCAGAATCTCACCATTTACCGGTTGGTAAAATCCAAGTAGCATTTTAAGCAAAGTTGTCTTTCCGCTGCCGCTTGTCCCGACAATTGCAGTTATTTTATTCTCTTCTATGAAAAGGTCTGCATCTTTTATGGCAAACGGGGAGCGCGGACCTTCATATTGATAGGAAAGGTTATTTATATATATATCTTTTTTATCAGGAAGCTTACGTACTTTCATTTCCGGATTTGGTTCCTCATCATCCATTTGATGAACTTCAGCCAGCCGGTCAAGACTCATTCTTGCATCCTGCGAAATGCGGAAGAATCCAATGATCTGGCTGACAGGCACATTCAGCTGACCTATTATAAACTGAACGGCAAGCATCATACCGAGGGTCATAGTACCTTTAAGAACTGCTGTAGCGGCAACTACTGTAATGAAAACATTGGTTACTTCATTAATAAATGTAGCTCCGGCTGACTGGTATTGAATAATACTCAAACCTTTCACCTTTAATCCGAACAGGGAAGCCTGAAGCTTTTCCCAATCCCATCGCATGCTTAATTCACTTTGGGTCAACTTGATTTCCTGCATACCATTAACTATGTTTATCAGTTTGGTACCTGATGCAGACATCTGCTTAAAACGCTGATGATCGAGGTGGGCCCTTGATTTCATGAACAGGGATACCCATATAATATATAAAGCTGAACCGGCAAGAAACAAAAAAAGGATCTTAATACTGAATATTGCGAGTACTATGCCAAATACAACCAGGTTGAAAAAAGAGAATAAGATATTCAGGCAGGCTGAAGTAAGAAATTCTTCAATTCTGTTGTTATCTTCAATCCGCTGAAGAATATCGCCGGTAAGCTTGGTATCAAAAAAAGCAATTGGCAATGACATCAACTTTTGAAGGAATCCTGATATTACAGCTACATTCACCCTGGATCCGATATGAAGAAGCAGCCAACCTCTTATAAATTCAACCGACATTCTGCCAAAAAGAAGTGCAAGTTGGGCAAAAAGGATCAGGTAAATAAAGCCTATATCATTATTATTAAGACCAATATCTATAATTGATTGAGTAAGAAACGGTATAACAAGTTGTATGCAACTTCCAAGAAGTAACCCAAGAACAAGCTGGAAAAAATATTTACGATAAAGACGGAAATATTTAAAAAGGAATCTGAACCCATTTGCCTTTTCATGCTCATTTTCGTTCTCAAAGAGTGATGGTGTTGGTTCAATTATTAAAACAAGTCCTGCCGGTTTTCCATCAGCAATTGTAGACGCCCAGCATTTAACAAATTCCTCGCGGGTGTACTTGACGAGGCCTGCTGCCGGATCGGCAACCCAGATTTTGTCATTCTTGATTTTGTATACGACGATGAAATGTTTTTGTCGCCAGTGCACAATGCATGGTAACGGGACATTTTCATTCAACATTTCAAAAGGAATTTTCACACCTATTGTCCTGAACCCAAGAGAATCAGCAGCTTCAGAAAGCCCAAGAAATGAGACACCTTCCCTGGTTATGTAACACTTTTTTCTAAGTGATTCAAGTGAAAAACTCATTTTGTAAAACCCTGCTACCATCTTAAGACAAGCAGGTCCGCAATCCATTGCATCGGGTTGTTTTACAAAAGGGAAAGACATTTGTATTTACAGGAGATTTATTTTTAAGTAAAGATATTTATATTTTGGTTAAGAGTATCCCGTAGTTCAGATAAAATCGAAACAAGCTGTGTTTTTAAAAATAGTTTTGGATTACGGAAATATTATATTTGCCACTTGATTCTTCTAACCACAAGGTGTTGTTTAAAAAAATTTCAGATATAAACATAATTGAGGGTGTGCACAAACAGGACAGTAAGGTCCTGAATTGGCTTTATGACAATTATTTACAATCGGTCAGGAGTTATGTACTCAAGAATAGCGGGTCAGAAGAAGATGTCTCCGATGTTTTTCAGGATTCGATAATTGTACTCTACACGCAGATATCAGAAAACAATTTAAACCTCACAACTGACCTAAAAGGTTATTTTTTTGGTATTGCACGGAACGTGTGGAACGCACATCTGAGAAAAAAGCATAGAACTACTGAATTAAAAATTGACCTTGCCGATGAAGAGGATATGGAAGAGATAAATGACTTGATTCTTGAAAAGATTGTAAGCAGGGCTTTTCAAAAACTCAGACCAGATCAGCAAATGGTGCTGAATTTATTTTCCGAAGGTCATTCGTATGAAGAGATTGCAGTAAAAATGAATCTTAAGAATGAGAAATATGCCAGGAGAAAAAAATATATGTGCAAAGAAGTCCTTCTGGAGTTTGTTAAAGAAGATCCCGAATATCAGGAATATTTGCGTTTTCTGAAATAAAGTATCAGGGAGACAAATACAATAAAAGCAAATATAACGGCAGCAATAATCAAGTGTTTTGAATAATACAATGGAGTATTATTCCCGTAAATAACCAGAGTTGACCAGAAATATGGATGTGATCTTAACTGGTCAGACTTCTTTAAATAGGCGATTCTTGCTTTTCGCAAAGCCACACTTTTCGAATTACCCTTTTTAAGATTTTTATAGAACATTTTTACGATCTCTGTCCCTGATCTGTCTTCAATCTCCCACATTGACATCACAACCGATTGACTACCTGAGTAAATAAATCCTCTGGCAAGGCTTAAAATACCTTCACCGGAGTATAAAAAACCAGTCCCCGTGTTGCATGAGCTCAGTACAACCATTTTTGCTTTCAAAGGAATACCATAAACTTCATATGTTTTGAGATACCGGTCATCAATTGTGTCAACCTCAGGACTGAATATCAATGTTGAATTCATTGGGTCTTTATCATTCAGAATAGTATGCATAGCCAAATGAATAATATCGTATTTACCAGATTCTGCTTTATAAACTGATTCTCTGGCTTCATCATTCAGAAAAAGTTTACCACCTGTAATATCTGATACATATTCTGCCTCCTGCCTGGCATAAGGAAGATCGGGCAGTATACTCGTTTCAGCTTGTCTGTTCATTAGTACTGATTGGATATCAATGGGTTCAGGATAATTTGGAGCAAACACAATTACTTTATTACCAATACTATATTCTTTTCTTACAGATTCTGCCATAAATGTTGCAGAATAAGTATAAGAAATGTCAAAATCGTTCATCAGGTAAGCAAGTTCCCGGTATAAAATTCTTTCTCCTGAGTCTGGAGCAGTAGGGATTGCCTCAAATGGAAGATATGAAAGAATATTATCCGGTGAAATTATTAACTGATCAGAAATCAGGTAAGGTACAACAGGATGTATAAGGGTTTTATATAATTCATATCCGATTGACTGATATTTTCTGAATGCTATTTTGGCATTATCGGAAGGTGAAGGTATTGATAACAAATTTCTGAATTGCCTGATATTACCATAGAATGATGAATCGACAGGAATAGCCAATAACTGCTGATGTTTCCGGTTAGCAACTAAAATATAAAGTATGGTGTCTGATATAACATAATTGATATAATTTACATTGCGGCCGATTATTTCAGGAATATCCTTTAGTTTAGCTACTTGCGTGTTGTACTTTATTGCGTAATAACCGGGATATTGATTTTCAAAAACTAATATCAGGGAATCCCGTATGCTTGTAGTCTCCAGAAGATTCTCCCTCCATTTATTTATTAATATAGTGTCAGGTTCCTCACGAATTATTTCTTCAGCAATACGTGCATTAAAGAGACTGATATCCCTCTGCAGTTTTTTTTCAGAATCTGCAATATCTGAAGGAATATGAAATTGGACTGCTTTTAATTCCCGCGTTGAAGTGAGCAATCCTGCAACTTTGCTTTTTTCCGAATATTCAAACGCTTTTTCGAGAAAATGGTGGTCAGCAGTTTTACTGTAAAGAAGATTGAAATCCCGTATTGCGTTAAGATAGGAATCTCGATACCGGTCACCCAAAACCAGCCTGCTTTCTTCTTCACTGATATTTATCCTGACCTTTTCGAGCAGGGAAACTATTAATTCAGCTGTACCGGATGCAGCTTCAAGAGTTTTCTGATCTTGTGATTTTTTAAATATCTTCCATAAAATTTCATACTTGGCTTTTAGAATATTTAAAGATTTTCTGTCGGGTTTGATAGTTTCAATACTGGGATTATCATAAATTCCAGTTCCCTCGTTTTCTCTATAGTCTGAAAATAGCAGCGACTGGATTATTCCAAGCGCTTTACTTAGCTCACCAGCTTCAGCCAGTGACAGAGAGTACCCGATATGAACAGCGGTTTTTAAAAACAGATCCTGATTATTCTTCCTCAGATAATCCATGCATATGATATAGCATTCAATTGATTTTTTATTATCAATTTTATATTCCCTTAAATAATCAGCATAATAATTAAGTACTTCAAAATAGCTGCGGGGATTCTCTCCATATTTTATTTTTGACCTATCGAGAGCATCAATCAATAAAGACTCCCCTTTTTGTACCTCACCGGCATTACCAAGGATAATAGCATAACTATTTACAATGTTATACGCAATGGAAGAATTGATGGAAACGGCCTTCGCAATACCTTGTTCATAGTACTCCTCAGATTTCCCGGTAAGACCCAGGGCACCATAGGCTATTGCCATACTATTCATCAGGTTGATATAGCTTTCGTTAAGGACAAGATGATTATTCTTATAAAATGATTCGGATTTATCAAGGTAGATTTTTGCTTTTGAAAAATTTGCCAGTCTGCTATAACATACACCTAAATTATTGTATAGACCAGCCAAAATTACCGGAGATACCAAGTCAGTATTATTATTGGCAATCGCCAATGCAATATTTGAAAAATTTATTGCTTTTTCATATTCCTGTAATTCGATATAAGCAGTGATAAGACTTGAGTATGTACCTATTAAATCCGGACTTGATTCACCATAAATCTTAATATCCATTTCGAGAGATTTCAATGAATAATCTTCATGTTTACTGAAATCTCCAATACCGTTGAATGCGAAACCAAGATTATAAAGAGCTTTTGAAAATGTTTCATCGTACTCCTTATTTCTTTCTTTTAATTCAACTGAAAGATTTAAATATTTAATTGATTCATAGTAATTTTTTGCAATTGAGTAATAGATTCCGATAAGATAATATGATTCAGATAAGGTTTTATCATCAATTCTATCGTCCCCGATTTTTTGAATAATTCTGCCGACAATTGTTCTGCTCCCGGAATAATCACGACTTAGAAGTAATCTTTTAAGTGATACATTAAGCTCGTTTACTTCATTTGATGGAATGTTAATGGCTGTCGGGATGGAATTTACAACCGGGGAATCACCGGAGAACAACTTAAATGGAATATATGTGCAATGGACTTCAGTTGTGTGAAAACAGCCAACAGAAATGAATATTCCAATCAAAAACCTTGAAAGTTGACCTCTCCAAATCATGAATACCTGTACACTTTTCGTAGTAATCCCTAATAAATATATCAATCAAAGATAATAAATCCAAATCAAATCCATTATTCTTACCAATTTTTCAGGTATGTAACCATTTGATTATCTGCATATAAAAAAATAATTGAAAAATAATTGATTTTTCCGTGTCACAAAATGCCACTAACCGACATGTAGCAGTATAATAGATTACTGAATTACGAATTACCCTGGATTAGTATCAATAAAAAAAAGAAAATTATGAAAACCCTGAATTTCGAATTGACAAAAGACATTTTTAATGAGTTTGCACTTTCAAATGAAGAGATGATTTATGTCCGTGGCGGAGAAGAAACTGACCCGGTATCATTACCAACACCTCCTACAATTAGAATCTGAAAAAAAATGTTTCCTGTTTTAGCGAAAACAGGAAACCACAGGCTTGAAAATTTTGTGCGACTTATAATAAGTTCAGACTTATTTTTAAAAGTCCGAAGCAATTATTGACTTAGAAGCAATATACTGGTTGTATGTATATTGATTGAAGAGAGTCGTTTGCTTAATATGTTTAAATTGAAACTCAAATAAAGTAATATATATATTTATCTATGAAAACAATTGATTTTTCATATTTCATCGAAAGGTACAATGCCGGTAAGATGAGTGATTCTGAAAGACAGTGGTTCCTTAAGGAGCTTGATGGTAACGAAAAACTCCAGAATGAGGTTGATCTCAGGAAACGTACCGATGAGGTTCTTAAGAACCAAAACATAATTTCTTTAAGAAGTAAACTCTCCGATATTGAAAAGAAAAGAGAGGCTTCAATACCTGTCAGAAACTCAAAGAAACCGGTTTCGCTGAAATATGCTGCCGTTATTTCAGTACTGGTTATTATTGGAAGCATCACAATGTTTTCGGGGAGAAATCTAAGTAGTGATGAAATTATGAACCGCTACTATAAAGTATACGAGCCTCCGACAGGTCAAAGATCAGTTCAGTCCGGAACAAATGCTGATTTCACTCTGGCTCTGAAGTTTTATAATACCCACGACTATGAGAAAGCTGCAATTCTTTTCAACAAAGTGGTTGAAAGTAACCCGAAAGACATGCAGTCCACTTTATTAAATGGTATTGTCAATTTCGAAAACAATAAATATCCGGAAGCTAAGCGATCATTTGGGAATGTAATTAACGACAATAACAACCTTTATATTGATCAGGCTCAATGGTATCTGGCATTATGTTATGTGAAAACTGATGAAAGAGAAAAGGCTATTCAACAGTTGGAAATAATTAAAAAAGAGGGCGGTATCTACAGGAATGATGCAAAAAAGATTATAAGAAAGTTGAAATAATCAAAGGTAACATTACATTTTATGTTTGAACTTACGGTAAATGATGCTAACGAAGGGAAAAATTCACAATTGAATATCAGTGATAAGGGGACAGCTATGAATTCATTGAATAATATAATGATAAACTGTCCGACAATTTTAAGAGGTATGTCTCATGAGATGAGAACACACATGAATGCAATTGTGGCGTTTTCATATCTGATGAAAAAAAATTGTTGTAACAATTCAGAACGAGAGGAATTCAGTAATCAGATTTTAAACTCATCTGAACAACTAATAGGGCTATTCGATAGTTTTTTTGATTCGGCAATAATTGATACGGGTAATTCAAAAACTGATTCAAAAATCTGTAAACTCGATAATTTGCTTGATGGCCTTCTTTCTGAATTCAGGGAAGAAATAAGGAAAGAGGGTCACAAAGATGTAGAACTGGTAACTGAGATCCAGTTTTATAATTCAGCTGAGGTTTTTGTTGATAAAAACAAGATTTTCAGGGTAATTCGCAGTCTGTTTCAGAATTCAATAAAAAACACAAAATCAGGGTATATTAAGATTGGTTACTATTTCAGGGATAACAAGGTAACCTTTTATGTTCTCGATTCCGGCCAGGGTTATTTCAAATGCAAAGAATTTCTTCATTCTGAAGATATAAATGAATCGCTTACACTATATAATGATACGTATACAGCGATTAATATCACCCTGGCCAAGAAGCTTATTCAAATGTTGGGGGGAACTATCTGGATTGAATGTAATGGTCTTACAGGAGCAGGAATCTATTTTTCTGTACCGTCTAAGATGATAGCAAGCTCCGGTGTTAATATCAAAAAATATGTAAATACAATGATCGCTATCTGATTCAAGCAAAAGTTATTAATGTCAATGTCTGAGTTTAATTAGCATGAGATGAAATGGCCGCCTCACCAATAGACGGCCATTTTTTTATTTTTTTTGTTCAATAATTTTAGCTTCAGTCCTTCTGTTCAGTTTTCTACCCTCAATAGTTACATTATCCCCAATTGGTGATGTGTTACCATATCCATTATATTTAAGCCTGTCAGGAGATATCCCTTTATCTATAAGGTAATTAACTACTGAAAGTGCTCTTTTTTCTGATAAAACCAGGTTATATTCGGCTGACCCTGTAGAATCTGTATAACCTCCTATTTCAATAATAATGTCTTTATTGTCTGAAAGGAGGTTTGCCAGATTATTTAATTCTGACGTAGATTCCTTCTTTAATTGCCAGGAGTCAATTTCATAAAATACATTTGTTAGCTGCATCTTCTCTCCTACTTTAAGCGGGTTCAGACTTATCCTTTTAATATATGGCTCCACAACTGTATGTTGCCCTTCAAACATAAAATTTTCGGAATAGAAAAGGTACCCGGCTTTGCTGACATTAATCCCGTAATTATATCCTGATGGCAGACAAACCAGAAAATTCCCCGTTCCGTCAGTAGAACTTTTAATTGTCACCTTGCCTGTTGAAAGGTTAATTAATTCATAATTTGCCTTTAACAATTTTCCGGTCTCTTTGTCGTAAACCTTGCCCTTCAGATAAGAGACAGGACTTGGTCTGACAGATTCATAGAGGTTAAAACAGAAAATGTCTTTACCGTTCAATTTATCCCTGATTGAGGAGAAATACGCTTTTTGCCCTCCTGACTCGATTACAAGTCCCATTTCATCATTATAGGTGTTAATAGGATAACCAAGGTTTTGTGGTTCTGTCCAGGTACTGTCATCATTCATCCTGGTCATATAAATATCAAAACCACCCATACCGGTTCTTCCATCAGAAGCGAAATACAGAGTTCTCCCGTCGAAATGAATAAATGGGGACATTTCATCTCCATCTGTATTAATGGTGTTCCCAAGGTTAACCGGATCCGTCCATAAATTTTTGTCATTCATTATTGAATACCAAAGGTCTTTTCCCCCTGATCCACCAGGGCGATTACATGAAAAGAATAACTTTTTGCCATCAGCACTTATTGATGGTTGTGATTCCCAATAAGATGTATTCACGGGGCTCATCAGGTTGGAGGGTTCTGACCATCTTCCTTCATTATAAGCTGAGAAATAGAGATCGCAACTTCCCAGACCACCAGGCCGGTCGCAGGCAGCAAAATACATATAATTGCCGTTTGATGACAGAGTCTGAGCCCCTTCATTTTGTCCGGTATTAAGTGGAGGGCCTGCATTAAATGCTTTTTGCCATGAATTATCTGAAAAATAGCTTAAATAAAAATCTTCCTGGACTTGTCCGGAAGGTGCCGGATTATCAGTTATAGCTTGTTGTCTCGTAAACATCAATGTCTGACCATCAGCCGTTATTGAAGGCCAGTATTCATCATCACCGGTATTGATTGAACTGCCTATGCTGACAGGATTAAACGGCACCGGGTTTTTCATTGCTTTTAAAGCAAATTCGCAGTTTTTTACACTTTTAGCTGCAACGATTTTATTCTTTTCCGACATTCCTGTCTGAGCGAGATATACATTGAAATGAATAAGTGCATTATAATATTCCCCTGACATCATTTCGGCATTGGCCAGGTTGAAAAAGACAGGTTTAAAAAACAGCGAATCGATTTTTACTGCAACCTTATAATTTAATGAAGCCTCGGTATATCTCCTCCGTTTTGCCATCAGTTCACCAAGCATCATATAAGCTTCATAGAATCTCTTATCGATTGAGATGGCTTCCCTGAAATAAATTTCAGCTTTAATATAATCGAGATAATCAAATGCAGTAACTCCCTCATTATATGCCTTAAGGGCTTTGCCGGAAGATGTATGAAAACCCTGAGAATAGCCGGTGTGTGTTACCGTACAGGAAATTATGATGAGAAATATGATATAAAGATGCTTCATGCCTGCTCTATGGTATGTGCATATATTTATGCACCTGAAGGGAGATTCTCCAGATGGAGTTTCTCTTTATGTATTCAACAATTTCAGGAATAATTGTTTCGAATCGGCTCCATTCAGGTTGGAGGAATAATCTGCATTTACTGTTGACCATCCCACGATATTTTTCTGCCCACTCAAAATCTGTTTTATCCTGAATTATTACTTTCAGCTCGTCTGCAACTATACAAATTTCATTAACCGGTGGCATCTTTTTTTTCGGTGACAGGCATATCCAGTCCCACTCTCCGCTTAAAGGATATGCTCCTGATGTTTCAATATAAGTGCTAATATTCTTTTCCTTCAAACCTGAACATAAATAATCGAGGTTCCACATAAGCGGTTCACCACCAGTAACAACTACAGAATCTGTGCCGGATTTTGTTATGCGATCGATAATTGATTCAGTTTCTACCATTGGGTGGAGGTCAGGGTTCCATGAAAAACGTGAATCACACCAGTTGCATCCGACATCGCATCCCCCTAATCTTATAAAATATGCTGCTTTCCCGGTATGATAACCTTCGCCCTGTAATGAAAAAAATTCTTCCACTAACGGGAGCTTGACTCCATCTGGTATTAAATTTGAATTTTTTTCCATTACACTGAAATTACAAAATCTATTTTCCAGTTCCAAACAGCAGTGCATATTCACGGGGTACAGATGTCTTTACCCACTTTTCCGGAATGATTTTCCAGTTGTTTAATGGTTCCGGATTAACCGTTTTTTTTGCTTCAATTGATTTTAAAATATAATATCTCAGATCCCTGTCGGTTGAAGATACAATTCTCGATCTTAGTTCCTCCTTTTTAATTCCTGCACCTTCTGTAAAATGTCCGCCTCCTCCGTTTCCACGGTATGAGTTAACGGCCACTTTATACATTTTATTTCTTTCAAAAGGCCTGCCATCAGTAAAACCACTAATAATAATTCTTGCTCCCTCAGGTTTGCTAACGTCTACCGTATAGTCAATTCCGGCAGCTGAATCAAAATTGTAGGGCTGGTTTTTCAGCCATGCTTTTCCATCTGTAATAAGAGGTTTCCCATCTTTTCCGGCACGTAATTTAAGCAGTGCATAACCCGGGCCATTCATCGTATTAAACCATTCAGAATATGAATATTCAAGATACTTCTGAATCTCTTCTCCTGACATAGTCATAGTATAAAGCATATTTTCAAACCTGTATAATTTGAACATATCTCCCACAGTTATCGGGCCTTCAGAAATCTGAACATCAAAGGACAATGGCGCTGCAAATGAAATGTCGGCTCCTGTTATTTCAAGTTGTATTGAATGAATCATGTCGATAAAAGCAGATGGACCAAAATATGCATCACGTGATGAGATGGTTGCAGATGAATTACCAATTACCCGATTCACGTATCCATCAATTATTTTATGTTGCGGAGTGAATCTGGTAATGAATTCAGGGTTGGGTTTAAAATCAGCAACATTAATTATCTGACCGGTTATTTTCCTCTTTTTTTTTCCTTTAATCTTCCTGGAACTGAAGGTTATATCAGCCTGGGCTATCTTTTCCGACTTGCTTCCACCGTCTAGTATCAGTATGGTATCTCCAGCTGTATTTACAAATTTTTCATTAGCCAGTCTATGATCATGACCATTAAAAATTATGTCGAAGCCGGGAACATTGTAAGCAACTGCTGCAGAACCATTCTCGTTTAAAGGATCACTCTTCTGAGATTCTTCCCTCGACCTGTCCCAACCGGAATGAAAGAGTCCCACAACCAGGTCGGGCTTTTCATTTAAAATAACCGGCATCCAAAGTTTAGCCGTTTCAACCATATCCCTGAATTCAATTCCTGCATATAGTTCCTGAGGCAGCCAATTTGGGATAGCCGGAGTAACAAGGCCAAATACAGCAATTTTAATTCCCTCTTTTACAATAATATAGTAAGGTTTAAAATATGGTTTTCCTGTTTTGATATTGATTGCATTTGCAGCAAGTAACGGAAAGTTATACTTTTTAACTAACCTGTCGTAAACAGCATGTCCTGCCTCCACATCATGGTTTCCCACAGTGCCGGCATCATAACCCATGTAATTCATGACTTCAGATAAAAAATGTGGCGACACTGTATCGATAAAATTGTAATAGTACACTTCCGGCTGACCCTGCAGGTTGTCTCCATTATCAAGAAGTATGGTAGCATCCTTTTCTTCTCTGATCTGCCTGATATAGGTGAAAGAAGATGCAAGAGAAGCATTTAATTTTTCTTTTTCGATGTAATCATAGGGAAGGATAACTCCATGAACATCTGTTGTTTCGAGAATACTGATACTCTTTTTACCGGTTCCCGAACAGGAAACCAGGAGCATTATTAACAGTAATTTTATAGTCAGATGACTAAGTGATCTTATATGCATATCAATAAAATAATTTTTAATGCCCAAACTTATGAAAGAATAATCATTTTTAATTAATAAAATATATGTTATAGATCATTTCATACTGATAATTATATATTTGCTTATAAAATCTATGCTATGGTAGTTACGGGTCTGGAAATTATATCGGATCATTTTCCTTCTGCGTTGAAAGGGAAAAGAATTGGGATTCTGTGTCATGCTCCAAGTATCACAAAAGACTTTTCACATATTACTGATATCTTTTTTCAACGTAGTGATTGTATGTTATCTGCAATCTTCGGACCTCAGCATGGTATTTATGGGCAAACCCAGGATAACATGATAGAGTGGCGAAGTCAGAGACATCCGGTTTATAATATTCCCCTTTACAGCCTTTATGGTGAGCATCGTAAACCGTCACCTAAAATGCTTAAGGATATCGATGTTTTGTTAATTGACCTGCAGGATGTTGGTGCCCGATTATACACATATATCTGGACAGTTAAACGATGTATTGAAGCCTGTTCTGAAGCAGGAATTCCGGTTTGGCTGCTCGACAGACCAAATCCAATAGGCAGCCTCCCGTTTGACGGGCCGGTTCTGAAGAAAGAGTATTTTACATTCGTCGGAGGAGCATCGATCCCCTTATGCCACCGGATGACAATAGGTGAAATGGCTATTTGGATAAAGGAAAAGTATTACCCCCGATGTGATCTTAACATTGTATGGATGAAAAACTGGAGGAGATCCTCATTATTCAGTGAAACCGGACTTCCGTGGGTCTTACCCTCACCAAATATGCCAACTATCCAGACAGCTATTGTCTATCCGGGAACGGTTCTTATTGAGGCGCTTAATCTTTCTGAAGGAAGAGGCACAACATTACCTTTTGAGCTTTTCGGTGCTCCGTTTATTGATGCAGAAAAACTAAAGAAGAATCTTAATGCGCGTAATATTGAAGGTTGTGCATTCAGGATACATAATTTCATCCCGACTTTTCACAAGTTCTGCGGAGAACTTTGCAATGGTCTGCAGATACATGTTACTAACATCAATATCTTTAAGCCTGTCGGAACTGCATTAGAAATATTTGACGCGATAATTGAAACATCAACACATGATTCTCTAAAATTCAACCTGCCTCCATATGAGTATGAGTATAACCTTATGCCTTTTGATATTTTGTCGGGGGATTCCGGGATGAGGGAAACATTATTAAACAGAAAAAATATCAGAATTGAGAAAGAGAGATGGTCGCATGAAATTGAAGAGTTCAGGAATGAATTCCGTCACTTTGCTGTTTACTCTGAATAATAAGTGAACAATTGGCTTGTGTTAAAGACTATTTTTTGAAAGATGAGCTATTAACTTTTCTATTCAAAAAGTCCATCATCTCTGAGGAGAAGTAATATAGCCGAATGTGGCACTACAATATATTTTTCCTTGTTGAATTCAATTTCAATTGCGCTATTCTGCAGATATACAGCCTGATCACCCTCCTTTGGCTGAAGAGGAACATATTTAGGCTCATCAGATCTGTTTTTCCAGGGTTCATCATTGTCATTTACCGAAGGGATTGGATACCCCGGACCAACTTTCACCACATAACCAATTTGTACCTTTTCATTTTCATTCACACCAGGAGGAAGAAGCAACCCGCTCTTTGTCTTTGACTGTGGAATTTTTGGTTTAATAAGTACTCTGTCGCCAATTACAATCAGCTTCTGCAAATCCTTTTCATCTAATAATACACTCATCTTTAACTTCAATAACAAACAAAAGTATCATTTTTTACAAGAAACAGTAATCGTACAAATAGAATTAATTAATATTGTAATTGTGCATAAATGATGTTTAACATCTTTATTTAACCTCAACCCCCTGCCCCCTTCTCCTAAAAGAGAAGGGGGTAAGAAAAAGATAATCAGTATTTTAAGTCCCTCTACTGAAGGAGAGGGATTTAGGGTGAGGGGGATTCTGTAAAGAGAAGAGGGACGGGAGGATGAGTTCAAATAACCGGGAGAATCTGGACGAGCCAATGAGATAATTATTAATAATGGAATCAGATAGTTACACCACAATTAAATCATCATCGCAGGCAATCTACAAAGAAAAGGGAAGCCGGTTTATCGCATTTGCATATCCTGTATCAGATCAGGAAGAAATCAAACCAATAATTGATAAGATCCGTAAAGAACACCATGAAGCAAAGCATCATTGTTATGCTTATATGATAGGTCAGGAAAGGATGAACTGGAGAGTGAATGATGACGGAGAGCCTTCAGGTACTGCCGGCAGACCTATTCTCGGACAGATAAATTCGTTCGGATTAACAAATATTCTTATTGTTGTCAGCAGATATTTTGGTGGTACGTTACTAGGGGTAAGCGGATTAATAAACGCCTATAGAGCTGCCGCTGCCGCTGCTATCCAAAAAGCGGAAATAATTGAGTGTACACTGCAGGAGTTCTACGAGATTACCTATCTTTATGTATCAATGAATGATGTTATGAAGATACTGAAGGAAGAAAACATTGTTCAATCTGATCAATTTTTTGATCTCGAATGCCGGATCAAAGTAAATTTCAGAGCGTCGATCAGGGAAAAAATCCTGAACCGGCTTTCCCGGATCGAGGGCCTGAAATACAGGTATATCGAAACTCATTGAGGAAATTATTCAATATAATAGTTTATAGTTAATTATCAACATTTATCGATGTTGAGACAATTTTTGAGTAATTTTGATTTTAGTTCAGTCATGTACTGATAATGTGCCAAACCAATGAAAAACAGAAGCTTAGTATCAATAGATGATTTTTCAACAGAGGAAATCCTGAGAATTCTTGATCTGACTGAAGAATTTGAAAAAGAACCTACCCGGAAATTACTGGAGGGTAAAGTGATAGCAACATTATTTTTTGAGCCGTCAACCCGTACAAGATTAAGTTTTGAAAGTGCGATAAACAGGCTGGGCGGAAAAATTGTCGGATTCGCTGATGCTTCAAGTTCGAGTGTCTCTAAGGGTGAAACACTTAATGATACAATCAGAACAGTCAGCAATTACTGTGATCTTATTATAATGCGGCACCCTATTGAGGGCAGTGCAAGGTTTGCCAGTGAGATTGCTACTGTGCCGGTAATAAATGCCGGAGATGGCGCTAACCAACACCCATCACAGACATTACTTGATCTTTATTCGATACGAAAGACTCAGGGAAAACTTGATAACCTGAATATTTTCATGGTTGGTGATCTGAAATATGGCAGAACAGTTCATTCTCTCATGATGGCTATGTCGAGGTGGAATGCAACTTTCAATTTCATATCACCTGAAGAGCTTAAGATGCCTGATGAATTCAAACTTTACCTTGACAATCTTGGTCTTAAATACTACGAACATATTGATTTCACTGACATCATTTCGAGAGCTGATATCATTTATATGACCAGGGTTCAAAAGGAGAGATTTTCCGATCCGATAGAATATGAAAAGGTTAAAAATGTATATGTACTCAGAAACTCTATGCTGAAAAACACGAAACCAAATATGCGTATTCTGCATCCGCTTCCCAGGGTTAATGAGATACATCAGGATGTGGATAATAATCCAAAAGCTTATTATTTTGAACAGGCTCTAAACGGAGTCTATACACGTCAGGCTATTTTATGTTCACTATTAGGAATAAAATAAGAAAGGGCAGAGTGATGAAGGAACCAAAACAAATGAGCGTCAGCGCAATTCAGAATGGAACAGTTATTGACCATGTACCTGCCAGTAACCTGTTCAAGGTAATCCAGATACTTGGTCTGGACCGGATCGACAACCAGATAACATTCGGGACAAACCTGGAGAGTAAAAAGCTGGGAAGAAAAGCTATAATAAAGATTTCCGGGGTCTTTTTTGAAGATGAAGACATTAACAGGATTGCTCTTGTTGCTCCGGATGCCAAACTAAACATCATCAAAGATTATGAGGTTGTTGAGAAAAAAGTGGTTGAAGTTCCTGACAATATTATTGGAATAGCAAAATGCATGAATCCCAAATGCATTACAAATTTTGAATCTGTAACAACCCGGTTCCGTGTGGTTTCAAAGAAGAATGTGGCGCTGAAATGCCATTATTGTGAAAAAATAACCAATCAGGAGAATCTGCAGATAATATAGGTTTTGCCCCCACTTTTTTACCCCCCATCCCCTTGATTATCATGTACTCACCCCCCGCCCCTCTTTACGGAGTAGAGAGGGGGAACACAAAGGGGTGAGTTCATGAGATGGAGGAGTTGAGTGCGGTGAAAAAAGCCTATATAAAGCCATTTACCTCAGTCTTTCATTAGATTTGATCAGACGATCATCTTTCCTTATACCCCGATAAGCCAAAACAGCGAAAACAAGCATCAGTAACGGAATGACCATCTTAAATCCCGGAACGATCTCTGCTCCATATTCTGTAATAACAAACATGGAATAGAAGATTGAAACAAAAATAAACCCAACAATAAGAATGATCACTGATAATGCAAGCCACAACTGGATCTTCCTGTTTTTAAAGATGAATATTGTTACCAGTGAAAAAGCTGGAATGAGAATAATAAAAGCGGAAACCGGCAACAGCTTTTCAATAAATTCGAAACCCTGTCCTCCTGTATCTCTGACAATCCCGTTGAATGTGACTTTTATCACAGATCCTGATTTATCGATAAAATTTAAAAAACTCCCTTTAAGGAATAATAATGACAACAGTGTTGTCAATAGAAGGTATAAGGATTGGATACGCTGGATCATGATAATCTGATTTAAAATTCATGGTAAAAATAGCTTCTTTTCAATAAATTATAAAGTCAAGGCATAATATACAGGCGATTGGTGACAGGCGACCGATAGTTTTATAATATTTTAACAAATTTTAATGGTTATGAATATTCTGTAGAACTGTAAATTATCTATTTTTGTCACTTCCTGGTTTTATAGTCTTAAAACGATGAAAATATGTCAAAATAAACTTTAACTAAAACCAGCTGTTCAGAGGACTGAATAAAAATATAATAATTCATTAAGATATTTTTTATGAATAAGAAAATAAAACTGGTACTAACTATCCTGATAATTCTTGTAATTGCAGGAATAATTGCCTATCCAAAAATAAAGCCTCTTTTGACTCCAAAGTCAAAAGGTCCTGGTAAAGGGAACGCGATGATGATGCCAGGCCGACAGGTATTGAATGTAATTGGTTATGTTATTAAGCCGGAACAGCTCAGCGAATTTGTAAAATCCACCGGTACATTAAGACCTGATGAGGATGTTGACATGTCATTCGAAACATCAGGAAAGATTGTCAGCATCAAATTCACAGAAGGTACCCGTGTTAAGAAAGGAGATCTTCTTGCAAAAATTAATGACAGACCTTTACAAGCTCAATTACAAAAGCTATTAGCACAAAAAAAACTTACAGAGGGGATAGAATTCCGTCAAAAGAGTTTGCTTGACAGAGATGCCATAAGTCAGGAAAGTTATGACCAGATCGTTACAGAACTACAAACTACCGAAGCCGACATTAATCTGATAGAAGCCCGTATTTCCGAAACGGAACTTCGTGCTCCTTTTGATGGCATAATTGGATTGCGTTATCTGAGCGAAGGGGCCTATGCTACATCTTCCACGAAGATTGCAAGACTAATTAAAATAAGTCCGATAAAAATTGAGTTTTCGATTTCTGAAAAATATACATCGGAAATAAAAATAGGTTATCCTGTAACTTTTACAGTGGATGGTAACAATAATAATTTTGAAGCATCAGTTTATGCTGTTGACCCCCAAATTAATATCGACACAAGAACAATCGTTCTCCGTGCCCTGTATCCTAATAAGAATGAAGAGCTTCACCCGGGTATTTATGCTTCTATTACTTTGCAGATGTCTAAAATAGATAATGCAATTGCTATACCTTCCGAAGCCTTAACTCCTGAAATGGAAGGCGAAAAAGTATATATTTATAAATCAGGAAAAGCTTCCACAGTAAGAGTTAATTTAGGTTTACGAACTGAATCCAAAGTACAGATCACCAGCGGGCTGAAATTCGGAGATACTCTAATTACTTCTGGTATTATGCAGTTAAGACAAAATCTCCCAATTTTGCTTGATACTGTAATTGTCAACAAATAACCCGGGATATTATAATGAGTCTAGCATCAGTAAGTATTAACAGGCCGGTTTTAGCAACAGTTTTTGCTATTGTAATTCTGCTGTTCGGTGTAGTCGGGGTTACTTTTTTGGGTATCCGGGAGTTTCCCAGTGTCGATCCCCCTATAATTTCTGTAAGTACCTCCTACCCCGGAGCTAATTCAGATGTTATTGAGACACAAATAACTGAGCCTCTGGAACAATCAATAAACGGAATTCCGGGTATTCGTTCTCTGACAAGTGTAAGCCGTCAGGGCAGTAGTGATATAACGGTTGAATTTGAGCTTTCAGTCGATATGGAGACAGCAGCAAATGATACGAGGGATAAAGTATCTCAGGCTATGAGGATGCTTCCCCGGGACTGCGATCCACCTGTTGTGGCAAAGGCTGATGCAGATGCAAACCCCATTCTGCAACTTACAATTGAAAGCGACAAAAGATCTCTTCTGGAGCTTTCTGAAATAGCCGAACTTACTTTTAAGGAACAACTGCAAACCATTCCCGGTGTAAGTGCAGTGAATATTTTTGGTCAGAAACGCTATGCAATGAGGTTATGGCTCGATCCTGTTAAACTTGCCGGATACCAGTTGACTCCACTCGATGTAAGAAATGCTATCTCGCGTGAGAATGTCGAACTTCCGTCAGGAAGTATTGAAGGAAATACAACACAATTAACAATCAGGACTCTTGGACTTATGTCAACACCCAAAGAGTTCGATGACATGATTATAAAACAGACAGGTGACCAGATCGTCCGTTTTAAAGATATTGGCAGGGCTGAACTTGGTCCTGAAGATATCAGAGGAATACTTAAAAGGGATGGGGTCCCAATGGTAAGTGATGTAATCATACCTCAGCCAGGTTCAAACCAAATAGATATCGTCGATGAAGTTTACCGGCGGCTTGAATATATAAAGAAAGATCTGCCCGAAGACGTTAAAGTCAAAATCGCATTCGATAATACTCAGTATATCAGGAATTCAATAAAAGAAGTAAAAAATACAATATATATTGCATTTGCACTGGTAGTCATAATTATTTACTTCTTTTTAAGAAGCTGGCGTGCAACTCTCATTCCGATTCTTGTCATCCCTGTTTCACTTATCGGTGCATTCTTTATCATGTATCTTGCAGGTTACTCAATCAACGTTCTCACCTTACTGGCAATAGTACTTGCAATCGGGATTGTTGTTGACGATGCAATTGTCGTAATGGAGAATATTTATGTTAAGGTGGAACGCGGTTTGCCACCCGTGAAAGCAGGTCTTGAGGGATCCAAAGAAATTTATTTTGCTATTATAGCAACTACCATAACACTTATTGCTGTCTTCTTTCCGATAGTTTTTCTTCAGGGAATCACAGGAAGACTCTTCCGGGAGTTTGCAATAGTGATGGCCGGAGCTGTAGGTATTTCAGCATTTCTTGCCTTATCTCTGACACCTATGGTCTCGACAAAAATGCTTCGGCACGAATCCAAACATAGTTGGTTCTTCAGGAAAACGGAAAAATTCTTCAATAAACTGAATGATGGTTACAGACGGATGCTTGAAACATTTCTTCAACACCGTCGTGTCACTTTCCTGATTCTTATCTTGGCTTTTGGTCTGATTTTCTTTCTCTGGAAATCGATTCCGGCTGAGATGGCCCCTTTAGAGGATAGGTCCCAGATTTCAGTTAATACTACCTCCCAGGAAGGAGCAACATACGAGTTTACCCTTGATTATATCGACGATGTGGCTAAAACTGTCACTGATCTGGTACCTGAACGTACTGGAGTAATTTCGATGGTCAGAGGGGGCGGCGGAAATGTTAGGGTAACTCTTGTAAGTCCTAAAAAAAGAGATCGTTCGCAGCAACAAATTGCTGATCAGCTGAGTACTGCTCTACGGAAAAAGACCAAAGCAAGATCAATGGTTATGCAACAATCAACTTTTGGAGGCAGACGTGCTGGTATGCCCATTCAATATGTTCTGCAGGCAACAAGCATTGATAAACTCAGAAAAGTACTTCCGGCCTTTATGTCGAAGGTAATGGATGATCCAATGTTTCAGATGGCCGATGTAAACCTGAAATTCACAAAACCTGAACTCAGAATTCATATCGACAGGGAAAAAGCAAGTGCCCTTGGAGTATCGACACAGAATATTGGTCAGACATTACAACTCGCACTCAGTGGACAGAGGTTCGGATACTTTTTTATGAATGGAAAACAATATCAGATTTTAGGTGATCTCGCAAGAAGCGATCGAAACAAACCTTTAGATCTTAAATCATTGTATGTAAGAAATAATTTTGGTAATATGATCCAATTCGATAACCTGGTAACTCTTACAGAGGAGACGGCTCCTCCGCAACTTAACCGGTATAACAGGTTTGTTTCTGCAACCATCTCTGCCGGGCTTGCAAAAGGAAAGACAATAAGCCAGGGACTTGAAGAGATGGATAAAATATCCAAAGAGGTACTTGATGAATCATTCAGAACTGCTCTGGCCGGTGACTCAAAAGATTTTAAGGAAAGCTCATCGAGCCTTATGTTTGCGTTTATACTTGCATTGATCTTAATATACCTTGTTCTTTCTGCTCAATTTGAAAGCTTTAAAGATCCTTTTATTGTGATGATGACTGTACCTCTTGCTCTTACAGGAGCCCTTTTATTCATGTGGTACTTTAATATTACTATGAATATATTCAGCCAGATTGGTATTATCATGTTGATCGGGCTTGTTACTAAAAACGGGATTTTGATCGTAGAATTCGCCAACCAGAGAAAGCATGCCGGGATGTCTAAAATTGACGCTATAAAATATGCTGCCGCATCACGATTCAGACCTATTCTGATGACAAGTCTGGCTACAATCCTTGGTATTATGCCACTTGCTCTGGGATTAGGAGAAGGAGCTCAGAGCCGTGTTTCAATGGGAATTGCAGTAGTTGGAGGAATGGTCTTTTCAACATTCCTGACACTCTTTGTTGTTCCGGCTATCTATACATTTATTTCAAGCGAAACAAAAAAGTCTGAAAATGAAAATCAGGTTCATCTTTCTTAGTTTATTAATAATTTCATCCTTTTCTTCAACAGAAGCTCAAAAAGTGTATGGGCTCAATGATTGTATCGGGATCGGTCTGGAAAGAAATTTTTCTTTACTTGTAGCCAGAAACAGTGAGACCATTGCAAAGAATAACTACACGATAGGTAATGCAGGATATCTCCCCACTCTTGACCTTAGCAGCCGTTACAGTAGGACCTTGAACAATACTACACAAAATCTTAACGATGGTAGTCAAAACATCACTAACGGAGCAAATAATACAACCGCAAATGCCGGAGTGACTTTAGGCTGGACTATTTTCAACGGCTTCAATGTTCAAACAACATATAAGAAGTTGAATGAGTTAAAACAACTTGGCTCACTGAATACTCAATTAGCGGTTGAAAACTTCCTTGCGGATATCATTTCGGGATATTACAACTACATCGAGCAGGTACAAATGCTGCATAATTTGGAGTATGCTGCGACCCTGTCAAAAGAGCGTCTCAGAATCGACGAAGACCGGTATCTTCTCGGATCAAGTTCAAAACTTCAGGTATTACAATCGCGTGTCTATCTTAATGCCGATAGCTCAAACCTTTCTAAACAATTTGAAGTTGTAAGGGCTGCTCAGATCAGACTGAATGAGCTTATGGCTGCTGAGGATCTTGGTAATCAGTTTATTTCAAAAGATACTTCTATAGTCGTTAACTCTCAACTTCTCTATGAAAAGCTATTTGAAGAGACTCTCACCGGGAATACCAGCCTTATTATTGCATCCAAAAATAAAACCGTGTCAGAATATGATTATAAAATAATAGTATCCAGGTCCTATCCATACCTTAATTTGTCAACAGGATATAGTTATAACCTGAATACCTATTCAACCGGTACATATAATAATCAGATCACAAATGGTATGAATTATGGTTTGACTCTCGGGATTAATATATTCGATGGTTTTAATCAGCGAAGGAATATTAATAATTCGTCTATAGAGCTGAAGAACAAAGAGTTAAATTATCTTGAGATTGAACAGGGAATTAAAGCTGATCTTATTACTATATATAGTGCTTACAGCAATAACCTGAGACTTATTAATCTGGAAGAACAAAACCTTCAGACAGCAGCAGAAAATCTTGATATAGCATTGGAAAGGTATAAACTAGGAAGCCTCTCCGGTATTGATCTCCGCGAGGTACAAAAAAGCCTCCTTGATGCAAAAGAAAGGTTATTGTCGATCCAATTTCAGACCAAGCTTGCAGAGATATCACTCCAGCTTATCTCGGGCAAGATAATGGGATATTACAAGTAACTTGAGTAATCACAAGATTATAGTAAATTTGAATCCTTAATTTTTTTATATGCAAAAGAAAACTGAGCTTATTACCAACAAAGACGGGAGTATATTTCACCTTAACCTTCTTCCGGGGGATATTTCTGATAAAATTATTATAGTTGGAGATCCGGGTCGTGTTGACACGCTTGCTTCCTTATTACAGGAAATCAGGGTCAGAAAAGAGAACAGGGAGTTCCGCACTGTCACCGGAACATTCGATAACAGTGAGATAACAATTATCTCTTCAGGCATTGGGACAGATAATATAGATATTCTTATAAATGAGCTTGATGCCCTTGTAAATATTGATCTGAAAACGGGAATATGCAGGGAAGATCCTGTTTCATTGACATTTATCAGACTAGGCACATCGGGTGGTTTAAGAGCAGATGTACCTGCAGGTTCATGTGTTCTTACAGAGACCGCCATCGGGTTTGACGGACTTCTGCATTTTTATGAGGGTTATGACTGGATACTTGATACCGGTCTGTCTGATGCTCTTGTTGAATATCTTGAATGGCCGGATACCCTCTCCTATCCTTATGCAGTAAATGCAAATAAAGAGCTTATTGAATTATTTCAAAAAGAGAATTTTAAGAAAGGAATAACTATATCCACACCAGGGTTTTATGCACCGCAGGGAAGAAGGCTCAGACTTGAAACATTCGACAATGAAATCAACAACAAGTTATCTGAATTTTCATACAGAGGCAGGACAATAAGTAACTATGAGATGGAGAGTTCGGCAATTTATGGGTTATCAGCTTTACTCGGGCACAAAGCTTTAACCATCTGCCTGGTTATCGGCAACCGTGTAACGGGAGAATTTGTTCAGGATTACAAGCCATTAATAAAAGATCTGGCACTTAAAGTTTTAAAACTGATCTGAATCGAAGTGAACATTCTATGTATTTAGTTCAAATTTGAATATATTTGTAAAACAAACCAGTCAATCTACAAAATATGTCTGAAAACACAACAAATAAGAATGTCAGGGATGATGGAGTTGATCTTTTAGATCTGTTCAGGAGGATGGGCAGAACACTAAGCCGTTGGTGCAAAACGTTAGGAAGGGCTTTCCTTATAACTACTGTTTTTCTCATAAAAAGGTGGTTACCACTTGGTTTAAGTATTGCATTGGGGATAGGAGTCTCATTTCTCTTAAAGACTACGTCCCGTTCATCTTACACATCTGATCTTGTATTAAGAAATAATAATGTTGAATTTGTATTAGGAAGAAATAATGTTGATCTTGAATTAAGTAAGAACACGATGTCAAATGCAGATATGATATCATATCTCAACCGGTTGAAAACATATTGTGAAGAAGGAAACCTGACAGCGCTTGCAAATTCGATTTCTATTTCAAAACAGCAGGTAAAAAATATTTTGAATATCAGCGCATTCTGGATCATTGACAAAGGCAGAGACAAAATTCCTGATTACATAGATTATAATAATAATCATAATATTTATGATACGGTAAATGTAAGGATGCAGGATCGTCTTGATATAAGAGTAAAAATTATTTTGCCTCAGGAACTGACAGCTGTTCGAAACGGAATAATTTCATTTATTAATAGTGACTCTCTGTTTCAACAGCGAAACAGGGTGCGATTAAGACAAAATAAAGAGATACTTACGAGACTTGATATTGATATTCTACAGCTTGACAGTCTTCAGAAAGTGAAGTACTTTGAAGAGACCAGGAACAGAGTGCCACTGAACGGCGGGCAGATGGTTTTCCTTCAGGAACAGAAAACTCAGTTAGTTTATTTAGATATTTATTCTCTTTATACCAGGAAACAGGCCCTGGAATCTGAAAGAGAATTATATAAAGGAATCGTGACTGTATTAAGCGATTTTTCCATACCCTCCAAAAGAGATAATGGAGCGTTATTCTACGGGAAATTTTTTATCCCTTTATTTTTCTGTATTACTGTGCTGATATTGATATTGGTGGCAAACCGGAAGAAGCTTGAAGAAGTATATAAAAAGTACTAAAATAACAAAAGGGAGTGTTCAGCTCCCTTTTATTTTAAAATATCAATAAAAAATCAATCCTTCACTCCTCTTGTTTTTGGATATTTACCGGCATTATTTGGTTGTTATTGTTGATATAGATCAGAAGAAATGAAAACAGGGAGAAAAATGTAACCCCCTGTAATCTGTTGAGAACAGTTTCAAAAAGAAAGAATATAACCATCATTATAATGAATAAACTATATAAAACATTTCTTTCTGAAAAAGCAATATAAAACATAACCCCCAGGATAGAAAAAAACAAGGTCAGTCCTATTATCCCGTTCTCCAGTAGTATTTCAAGATACTGATTATGAACATTATAATGATTTTCGATTAAATTCTGATCTCCTCGCCGCTGATATTCTTTCATCAATTCCGTTTTAACGTCACCAATACCCACGCCCAGTATCAGATTATGGCGAATTGAGTGAATGGCAGATTCCCAGATGTAGATACGACCGTCTCTCTGGAAAAAAGACTCCTTGGAAATTTCATCCATACCTATGCTAACCCGTTCATTTGTACGAACAACAAAAAATAAAATCGACAGTAGTACCAATACGGCAAATCCTGTAATCAGTTTTTTTCTTTTATAAACTTTAAAAAACAGATAAACCGGAATTAAAACGACAACAGCCAATAATCCTGAGCGGGAAGATAGAAAATAGAGTGAAATCATTAAGAAAATACCATTCATTAACCATCCGATTCGTTTCTTCACCCTCAAAGAGGTATTAAACCATGATTCGAATGATATAAAACCTGACATAATTACATACATTGCCAGGTATGAAGGGTGTTGATTAACAGAGAAATAAAAGCCATAAAAATAATTCATCCAATATTCTTTTGGAGGATGCGGATTAAAAAGAAAAACTCCATTTTGGAAAGAAATGGAATTATAAAGAGCATATCCGAAACAAATAATAATAAAGAGTGTCGTACTCCCTGCAAAAACCTTTAAAAGGGAGATTACATTCTTTTTAATTTTTTCACCCGGAATCAATAATACAAGTGGAAAAAGAAATAAAGACAACCTGCTTAAGAAAGTATTCCACCCCGTACTTGTATCGTCAGAATACAGAATACCAGCCAGCTGCCAAAGATAAAAGGCAATAAACATGAAAAAAAGAATTACAGGAAAACGATTTTCGCTTTGGAAATGAATTTTTTTCTTCCGATTTTCTAAAACCCAGATTATTCCCCATAATACCATAAACGGAGGAACAAACCATATATATAATGGTATAAGAATCAATATTATAGCTGCAAAAGTGAATGACAGGCTTCCTGCGGCAAGCATATTTTTAATAGGAACCACTCTGAACTCTTTAATTATTTTATTCAATGCTTTTTATAAAAAGATCTGACGGTATCAATTACATATTTAATTTCCTCGTCAGTAAGCTCAACACTCATTGGAAGAGAGCAGACTTCCCGGCTCAAAGCTTCGGTTTCAGGAAAGCCCCGATCCATAAGATTAAGCGCTTCATGTTTATAATAAGGTTTTCTGAATTGGGTCAAGACCTCCACCCCATTATTTTTAAGATAATCAGAAAATTCACTTCCCTGTTTTGATCGCAAGGTATAATTCTGATATACATGATCAAATCCAACGCGATTATAATGAGGAAGTAATAAATCTGGAAAATCCGACAAGACCTCTTTGTAGCATGAAGCTATATATTTTCTCCTTTTTATAGATTCCGGCAAATAATCTAACTTAATATTTAAAAATGCAGCTTGTAAATTATCCAGTAAACAGGTAAATCCATGTCCAAAATATTCTCCGGTCTCTCTGTCTTCTCCGTTATATCGCATTCTCCTTGCAAAAATAGCTATACTTTCATCATTTGTAGTAATCGCTCCACCATCGCCATAACCTCCCAGGATTTTAAACGGAAAAAAACTAAAACAGCCCGTATTTCCCCATGCGCCTGCTCCGATTCCATTAATAGCTGACCCAAGGCTCTGACAAGCATCCTCTACCACCTTTAAGTTATATTTTTCTGCAATTTTTAAAATCCCGGGCATATCTGCCATCCACCCACTCAAGTGAACGGGAATTATCGCTTTTGTTTTTTCAGAGATAACCTCTTCAATTTTATCTACATCAATATTAAAATCTCTGGCAACATCGACTAAGACAGGTGTTGCACCCACATTAACGACTGCTGAACATGTTGCAACAAATGTATGCGCGGGAACGATTACTTCATCGCCCTGCCTTATATTTAAAGCCCTCAACGATAAATGCAATGCATCATAACCGCTATTTAAGCCAACGGCATATTTTGTTCCAACAAAAGTTGCCAGGTTAGATTCAAAAGATTTTAATTGACCTCTGTCAATAAGATCACCCCTTGACATTACCTCAAAATAAGCTGAATCTAACTTTTCTTTAAGTTTATTATATACTCTTGATGGATCTACAAATGGAACTTTAGAAATCATGGTATGAAATTTTCCTAACTGCCTGAACAATTTTATCGCTGGTTATATAATACTCTTCTTCCAGAATATGACTTGCCGGAGCAGGAACATCGGGTAAGCAAACACGAATAATGGGACCTTTAAGGTATTCAAAAGCATTTTCAGCTATAAATGCAGCAATTTCTGCAGAAAATCCGCCTGTTTTCCAGGAGCCATCTACAATAATCAGCTTCCCTGTTTTTTTAACCGATTCCAGAAGCAATTCTTTATCATATGGCTTAATACTCCTAAGATCAATCAATTCCACATCTATACCCTCTTTTAATAATTGATCAGTAGCTTTTGAGGCTTCATGCATAATATAAGAGAAAGAAACCAATGATATATCTTTACCTTCCTTACGAATAATTCCTTTCCCAATAGGTATTTCATACTCTCCTTCCGGCACCTCATCAATAATACTATACAACCACCTGTCATCAACAAAAAGAACCGGATTCGGCTCCCTTACTGCAGAAATTAATAATCCCTTTACATCATAAGGAGTAGAAGGGGTTATAACTTTTAAACCGGGAATATGAGCAAAAATGGAATATAATGATTGAGAATGTTGTGCAGCTTGTTCTCCTCCCCTGTTAATTATCCCCCAAAAAACAATCTGAACATTCGATTTTCCACCACTCATAAAATGCCAGTTTGCTGCCTGATTTATTATCGGGTCAAAAGCGTATAACATAAAATCCATCCTGGGATGCACTATAATAGGTTTCATCCCTACAATGGCAGCTCCTACTGCAGCTCCGGTAATGCCATTTTCCGAAATGGGAGTATCTAAAACTCTTTCCTCACCATATTTTTTCACCAGACCATTGCATGTACTGCCAACATACCATGGGCTTTTAACACCCTGACCTATTAGTATTACACTATTGTCTGTTGCTAATAAATAATCAAGGGTTTCGTTTATAGTATCACTATATGATAACTTTCTACTCTTTAAAGACATATTTACTTAATTCATTCTTATTTGGCATGCTACTTTTAGCTGAGAATATATTAGCATTTTCAACCTCCTTTTCGCAAAGTGAATCTATCTGAAAAATTTCGTCAGCAGAAAGAATATCATTATCCAATAAATGCTTTTTGAATCGCAGAATCGGATCATTCTTTTTCCAGGAATCAATTTGTGCTTTGGGTCTTATATCTGTTTTAGTTCCCTGAATAGTATCGTTGGGTCCCACATGACCCCTTAATCTGAATGTAAGAAATTCCAGAAAAACCGGACCTTCATTATTCCTGCATTTTTCAACAGCTTTTTTAGCTAATTCGTAAACTTCTATAACATTATTACCATCAGCAGTATAGGTTTCTATCTGAAATGGTTTTGCAATTTCCGAAATTTTTGAATCAACCCGGATTTCACTTACAGGAAGATGTGTTGAATACAGGTTATTCTCACAGACAAAAATGACAGGTAATTTTTTTAGTCCTGCAAAACTTAACATCTCGTATAACCCACCTTCACCGGTCGCACCATCACCAAAAAAAGTAACCGTAACCCGTTTATCTTTCCTTATTTGTGATGCTAAAGCTGCTCCTGCTGCCAAAGAAATTGTTCCCGCGACGATGGGCGCTACTCCCATTACTCCCTTCTCAGGATCAATAAGATGCATTGAGCCTCCCCGTCCTTTTGAACAACCGGTTTTTTTACCATATATTTCTGCAATCATAGCGTCCATACTACCACCTTTGGCTAAATAATGACCATGTGAACGATGATTCCCAAAAACATAATCGTTTTTTTCCAGGGCAGCACAAACACCTGTAGCAACTGCTTCTTCACCAGAATACAGATGTACAGGACAACGAATTTCCCCATTAGAAATCGGCTCAATAAGACTTTCTTCACAAAGTCTTATCCGCTTCATCATCCAATACAATTCTGCTAAGAATTTTTTTGTATAAGGCATTTATCAGGATCT
>JAPLED010000109.1 GCA_026391475.1 Bacteroidia bacterium
GGGGATTGAGGTGGTATTAATCTCATCGGGAGCTGTGGCTGCAGGTCGCAGTGAAATATCTCCTTCAAAAAAAACAAACATAATAGCTGCCAAACAGATTTGGGCAGCAATTGGCCAGGTAAAACTTATGTCGAGTTATCAGTTTCTCTTTGGCAAATATGGGATTCATGCCGGTCAGCTTCTTGCAACAAAAGAGAGTTTCAGGGACCGCAGACATTACTTGAATATGAAAAACTGTATTTCAGCAATGCTTGAAAATAAGGTATTGCCAATTGTTAATGAGAATGATACTATCTCTATAAATGAACTTATGTTCACCGATAACGATGAATTGTCGGGCCTCATTTCCTCAATGATGGATTGCGATTCGCTTATTATCCTTTCGAATGTCGATGGTGTTTATAATGGTGTCCCCGGCCACACAGGGACAGAACTTATCAACAAAATTGATGAGGATTCGGAAGACCTTGATCAATACATTTCTTCCGAAAAATCAGGATTCGGACGGGGAGGTATGATCACTAAATGTTCAATTGCGCGGAAAATAGCTTCTCAGGGTATTGATGTCTTTATAGCTAATGGCACCCGCGACTCTATAATAACAGATATCGTAAGAAGAAAAGATGTTCCTTACACCCATTTCGTTGCCAGCGCCAAAAGGGAAACCGGTGTTAAAAAATGGCTTTCCCACTCCGATACTTTTGCCAAGGGTGCTGTAATTATTAATGAGGGTGCTAAAGATGCTCTGCTTGGAGAAAGGGCAACAAGCTTGCTTATGATCGGGATAACCAGAGTTGATGGGTTTTTTAAAAGTGGGGATATTGTCAGGATATTTGATGAAAGGGGAAACAATATTGGATTGGGAAAATCGCAATACGACTCGAAAAAGGCTGAACAACACATTGGTGAAAAGCTTGGTAAACCATTTATTCATTACGATTATCTGGTTATTAATGAGAAGAATAGAAATAGTATTCAGGTATAAACTTTAAATGCAAAATGCAAAATGCAAAATGTGAAAGGCGAAAGACAAAAGTAAAAAGACAAAAGTGATTTTAGAGTTCCCCTCCCTAGGAGGGGCAAGGGGTGGGTTTTTGAAAGACAAAATTAGAAACAATAAACGATAAACGCGAAACAATTTAATGATGGATTGCAAATCAGTATTTATAAATGCAGTTAAAGCCAGCCGGGCATTGAGTGTTTTGGATACAGATACCGTTAATAAGGTTCTCCTGATGGTTGCCGATGCAACTGCTGCAAATTCAAAATACATAATTACAGAGAATAAAAAAGATCTGGTTTTGATGGATGAATCCGATCCCGGGTATGACCGTTTGTTGCTGACTATCGGACGAATTGAGGGGATTGCCTCCGATATACGGAATATAGTTGAATTACCCAGCCCTGTGGGCAGAATCCTCATGGAAAACAGAAGACCAAATGGTCTGAAAATTTCTAAAATTTCTGTTCCATTTGGTGTAATAGGAGTCATTTATGAGGCCAGACCAAATGTTACATTTGATGTCTTTTCGCTCTGCCTGAAATCTGGAAATGCCTGCATTCTTAAGGGAGGTAGTGATGCAATAAACTCAAACACAGCTATCGTGAAGGTAATCAGGTCAGTCCTTGAGAAAAACAATATTGACCAAAATGTCGTGACTCTTTTACCTGCAGGCCGCGATGAAACCAATCAGTTATTAAATGCCCACGAATATGTCGATCTGATAATTCCCCGCGGGAGCCGTAGCTTAATAGATTATGTGCGGGAAAATGCTTCCATCCCTGTTATAGAAACAGGTGCAGGGATTTGTCATACCTATTTTGATGAATTCGGTGACAAAGAAAAGGGGCGCATAATTATTAACAATGCAAAGACGCGCAGGGTGAGCGTTTGCAATGCTCTTGACTGCCTGATAATACATGAGACCCGCATAGCGGATATTGATTACCTTGTTGGCCTTTGCTCTGATTCCAATGTTCTGATTTATGCAGATGAAAAAGCATACCTGGCATTAACAGGAAAATACCCGTTGCATCTGCTTCAAAAAGCAACAAGTGATTCATTTGGTACAGAATTCCTTTCCTATAAAATGGCCATTAAAACAGTAGATTCATTTGATGAAGCACTGTTCCACATTGACAAAAACGGCTCAAAACATAGCGAGGCTATAATTTCTGAGAACAAAAACCGGATTCAATTGTTTAATAAATTAGTAGATGCTTCGTCAGTCTTTTCAAATGCTTCAACCGCATTTACAGATGGGACTGAATTTGGGCTTGGAGCTGAAATCGGCATCTCTACCCAGAAATTACATGCAAGAGGACCAATGGCTCTGGAAGCTTTAACAACCTATAAATGGATTATAGAAGGGAATGGACAAATTAGGAAATAAACTGTTAATAAAATAACGATGTATGTTATTTGATTTTGAAATGATCAGTGGTTTTTACAAGGAGCTTTCTTCCAGAATTTTTGAGATCAGGAAAAATCTGCAGCGCCCTTTAACCTTAAGTGAGAAAATTCTGTTTAGCCATCTTTATAAAAAATTTCAGAAAGGATCATTTTCCCGGGGAGTTGATTATGTTGATTTTGCGCCGGACAGAGTTGCAATGCAGGATGCCACAGCTCAGATGGCCCTGTTGCAGTTCATGATGGCTGGGAAAGACCAGGCAACTGTTCCTGCCTCTGTGCATTGCGATCATCTCATAATGGCCAAATCAGGAGCTGTGGAAGACATTAAATCGGCAGTATTTACAAATAAGGAAGTTTATGATTTTTTGAGTTCTGCCTGCAATAAGTATGATATTGGCTTTTGGAAACCGGGAGCAGGAATTATCCACCAGATAATTTTAGAAAATTATGCATTCCCGGGAGGTATGATGATAGGTACAGACTCACACACCCCAAATGCAGGAGGTCTGGGAATGATTGCAATAGGAGTTGGAGGAGCGGATGCTGTAGATGTAATGACTGGTATGGCATGGGAACTGAAACTTCCAAAGCTCATAGGAATAAAATTAAACGGAAAGCTCAATGGATGGGCTTCTGCAAAAGATATCATTCTGAAAGTTGCAGGTTTGTTGACTGTATGCGGCGGAACCGGATGCATTGTTGAATATTTTGGTGAAGGCGCTGAATCTCTTTCATGTACCGGTAAAGCTACAATCTGTAATATGGGAGCAGAAATAGGTGCCACATGTTCCATTTTCGGGTACGATGATGCTATGGCAAAATACCTTTTAGCCACCGGAAGAAAAGATGTTGTTGAACTTGCCGGAAAAAACAGGGAACATCTTACTTCCGACATCGAAATTTCTGCAGACCCAACGAAATACTATGACCAGTTTATCGAAATAAATTTATCGGAACTGGAACCATATATAAATGGTCCCTTCACTCCCGATCTCGCTACTCCCATTTCGCAGATGAAAGCTGTAGCTGAAAAAAACAAATGGCCTGTAAATGTTGAAGTTGGTCTTATCGGATCGTGCACAAATTCATCGTATGAAGATATTTCACGTGCGGCATCTGTTGTTAAAAATGCCCTGAGTGTAAAATTGGCTGCCAGATCTGAGTTTAAAATCACCCCTGGCTCCGAGCAAATCCGGTTCATCGCGGAACGTGATGGTTATTTTGAACTGTTCGAAAAAATAGGAAGTGAAGTGTTTGCCAATGCCTGTGGCCCATGTATTGGTCAATGGGATCGCAAAGGATCTGATAAACACCCGGTTAACACTGTGATTCATTCCTTTAACCGTAACTTTGCAAAACGCACTGATGGGAATCCAAATACCTATGCTTTTGTAGCTTCACCCGAGATTGTAACTGCTATTGCAATTTCCGGAAAACTTACATTTAACCCGATTACCGATACATTGCTGAATTCAGATGGTAAAGAGGTGAAAATCGCCGAACCGGAAGGGCTGGGACTCCCACCCCGGGGATTCGGAAACATCGAAAACGGCTACCAGAAACCTGAAAAATCAGGAAGTAAGGGGGAAATTATAATTGCCGCTGATTCAGACAGGCTGCAATCCCTGTTACCTTTTAAGGAGTGGGATGGTTGTGATTTTTTTAATCTTCCTTTGCTTATTAAAGCTAAGGGAAAATGCACCACCGATCATATATCAATGGCCGGGTTCTGGCTAAAATACCGCGGACATCTGGAGAACATCTCAAATAATTACATGATTGGTGCCGTAAATTATTTTAATGATAAAACAAACCTGATATTTAATCAGTTAACCCGTAAGTACGATACAGTTCCTTCTGTTGCAAGGGCTTATAAAACCACTGGTATCGGGTCCATTGTGGTTGGTGAAGAAAACTTTGGAGAAGGATCTTCGCGTGAACATGCAGCAATGGAGCCCAGGTTTCTAGGTGTAAGGGCGGTACTGGTAAAATCATTTGCAAGAATTCACGAGACAAATCTGAAAAAACAGGGTGTCTTAACATTGACCTTCCTGAATAAGGATGACTATAATAAGATTAAAGAGGATGACATAATTGATGTAACAGGACTGGAAAAAATTGCCCCGGGCAGCCGGTTAACTATAATCCTTAATCATTCAGATGGAGTAAAAGAAAAAATCCTTGCAAATCATTCTTATAATGATTCTCAGATAGAATGGTTTAAGGCTGGAAGTGCTTTAAATATTATTAGAAAATCAAACCATAAATATGATACCTGAAAAAATCAAATTGATTGATGGAAAATTAATTGTTCCGGAGAATCCGGTTATCCCTTTCATTGAAGGCGATGGAACCGGACCTGATATCTGGAAAGCATCGGTGCGTGTTTTTGATGCAGCAGTCAGTAAAGCCTATAAAGGGAAAAGGAAAATAACATGGAAAGAAGTTCTCGCCGGGGAAAAAGCATTTAAACAAACCGGCAACTGGATGCCGGAAGATACGCTGACAAGTTTCAGGGAATACCTGGTAGGGATAAAAGGACCGCTTACTACACCCATTGGTGAAGGGATGCGTTCATTAAACGTTGCTTTACGTCAGATTTTAGATCTCTATACCTGCTACAGGCCGGTACGGTATTTCAAAGGTGTTCCCAGTCCTGTAAAACAACCGGAAAAGGTTAATATGCATATTTTCAGGGAAAATACAGAAGATATCTATTCCGGCATTGAATTCATGAACGGTAAACCGGAAACGGAAAAAATAAAAAGATTTTTAATAGACGAGATGGGGGTTAAATCAATTCGGTTTCCAAATACCTCCTCTATAGGCATTAAAACTGTATCTGTAGAAGGCACCGAACGCCTGGTAAGGCAGGCAATTAAATATGCGATTGACAAAAAGTTACCATCAGTTACACTGGTTCATAAAGGGAACATAATGAAATTTACTGAAGGATCTTTCATGAAATGGGGATATGCTTTGGCTGAAAGAGAATTTGGGAATGATGTTTTTACCTGGCCACAACATAAACTAATTTCAGAAAAACAAGGTTTGGAAACAGCAGACAAAATGCTTAAGCAGGCTGAAGATGCAGGTAAGGTTATAATTAAAGATGTAATAGCCGATGCTTTTCTGCAACAAATACTTACACGACCTGCTGAATATTCGGTCATTGCTACATTAAACCTGAACGGAGACTACATTTCAGATGCACTCGCAGCCATAGTTGGTGGAATTGGCATTGCTCCGGGTGCAAATATCAATTTTGAAAGCGGTCATGCCATATTTGAGGCAACACACGGTACTGCACCCAAATATGCTGATCAGGATAAAGTCAACCCGGGTTCTGTAATTCTTTCAGGGGCACTGATGTTTGATTACATTGGATGGAACGAAGTTGCTGAAAGCATCTATGTCGGATTGGAACGTACCATACAAAGTAAAAAAGTTACTTATGATTTTCATCGGTTGATGGATAATGCCATTTTGTTAAAAACGTCTGAATTTGCAGATGCAATAATCTACAACATTTAAACTTAAGAATCATAAAAAAAATAAACATATGGAAGACAATAAATTCTTTTCAAAGTTAGAGGCATCGGTAAGGGAATCATGCAAGATTGATAATGAATTATTTGAGAAGTTTGATGTTAAGCGTGGTTTGAGAAACTCCGATGGGACAGGTGTTTTGGTCGGACTGACCAATATCGGTGATGTAGTTGGGTATAAAAAAGAGGGCGACAAGGTTGTTGCAGTTCCGGGAAGATTATTATACAGGGGAATTGATATTGAGGATATTACTCATGGATTTCAGAAAGACAACCGTCATGGCTTTGATGAAACTGTATACCTGTTGTTGACAGGACATCTGCCAAATAAAAATGAACTGGATGAATTTTCAGCACATATGGCACCGCTCAGGGCATTACCCGATCATTTCGTTAAGGATATGATTTTATCAATGAAAGGTAAAGATGTTCTCAATATGCTTGCCAGGTCAGTTCTTGGATTATATACACTTGATGAAAATCCGGACGATATCTCCCTTGACAATATGATAAAACAAACATTAAATCTTATTGCCAAGTTCCCTTCCATTGTTGCATATTCTTACCAGGCTTTAAAACATGCATACCAGGGAAAGACATTGTCAATTCGTCATCCTCAGGAAAAGATGAGCACGGCAGAGAATTTTCTTCATTTAATAAGAGGTGATTGTGCCGCTTATACGAAACTGGAGGCTGATCTTCTCGACCTTGCGCTTGTGCTTCATGCTGAACATGGAGGTGGGAATAATTCAACCTTTACCATGAGGGTAACCAGCTCTTCTGAAACAGATATTTATTCTTCAGTTACGTCTGCAATTGGTTCATTAAAAGGACCCTTGCACGGGGGCGCCAATCTGAAAGTTCTGGAAATGATGGAAGATATGAAAAGGCATGTAAAGAATTGGAGCAGTGAGAAAGATGTTGAAGAATATCTCCTGAGAATCCTGAATAAAAAAGCAAATGATTTTTCCGGAAAAATATATGGTATTGGCCATGCTGTTTATACTATTTCTGATCCAAGAGCTACTCTATTGAAAGTAAAAGCGAGAGAACTCGCAGTAGAAAAAGGCCGTCTTGAAGAATTTGAACTCTATTCTTTAGTTGAAAAACTTACACCTGAAGTTTTCAGAGTTTTTAAAGGAGAAAAATCAACAAAGGTGGTGTGCATTAATGTTGATTTCTATTCAGGGTTTGTCTATTCATGTATTGGCATTCCCAAGGAGCTTTTTACCCCGCTTTTTGCCATTGCAAGAGTCTCCGGATGGTGCACTCACCGAATTGAAGAGCTTACATTCTCTGCAAAAAGAATCATAAGGCCTGCATTCAAAAATGTATATGGGAAACATGAATATATTCCAATAAATGAACGATCGTAGATTTGATAAAGTGAATGATATCATTAGTGTCCACTTGAATATATTTGAGAAATATATATAAATGTTGAAGGATTATGGCGCTAGGATCCTGCATACACTAATAAAGTCAATCCTGCCAGATAAGCAAGGAACATAAAGAAAATCAAAGTATTAACTGATTTTGAAGCTCCTTTAAACTCCTTCCAGATAAAAACACCCCATAATGCTGCAATAAGTGTAGCGCCCTGACCCAATCCATAAGAGATAGCAAATCCGGCTTTCCCCGATGCAATAATACTCATCGACATACCTATATTCCAGATCATACCTCCGATGACACCGGTAAGATGAACCCCTAAACTTCCTTTTGCATAGTCCTTGAATGACAGGGGTTCTCCGTCAAATGGCCTCTTCATTATAAAATAATTGAACAGAAAATTGCTTAACAGCACACCAACAGCAAAAAAGAATATTGCTGAATAGGGGGTTAATTTTCCGGTTTCCGGGACTTCAAAACTGGTAACCATCGAACTGGCCACGAAACGATAAAACAGCGCCATCAAAACTCCGGCAGATATTGATAAGATTATTCCTTTGCCTTTGACTTTCTTTAACGATGCACTATGTTTTTTATAAGCTATTGCATCAATAAGAATGGCTGCGACGATCATGGCAACTCCGGCAAAAAGCCACGTCGCATTGCCCTGTGGTGCAAAAACATAATTAATAATGACACCTAAAGCCAATGCAATTCCAACACCTACAGGGAAAGCCACAGCCATTCCTGCAATAGCCATTGCAGCAACAAGCAGGATGTTCGAAGCATTAAATATTATGCCTCCGAGTATGGCATTCAATATATTCCCAGGTTCTGCCTGACCAATGTCTTCAATAAATCCCCGGCCATTCTCACCATTACTTCCAAGGGTGAAACCAAGTAAGAGTGAAAACAGGAGAATGCCAAGAACATAATCCCAATAAAACAATTCAAAACGCCAGGCTTTACCTGCAAGTTTCTGAGTGTTGCCCCACGATCCCCAGCAGAGCATTGTTACAAAGCAGAGGATTATGGCGAGTGAATAACTTTGTGGAATGAACATAATTTTAAAGATAAAAGATAAAAGATAAAAGATAAAAGTCAAAGGTAAAAAAGGGAAATCATTTATTAACAGGTAGATGCATCATTCTGTATTCAATAAAATCAGCCATTTCTTTTATAGCCATTTTTTGTTTCACATAAATATGTTTCCCCTCCGTATTGTTTTCCCAGGTGTTGCTTCCATCAGGATTCACAACAATTTTGCCTCTGACTGTATTGAAGAAACCTTCGGTCCCGTACACCCCTATAAGTACTGCGGTCTCATCCCAGCTCATTCTCCCATCCTTATCTTCTGCTGAAAGAGGAATACTGATTCTAAACACATCTTTAACCGGACTGTTTTTTATTTCAGATTTTATAAGTTTTAGTCCTGTCCGGATTTCCCATCCTATTTCAAATCCTGTAAAGATTATCTCAACGGGCCAGTTTTTATAAACATATTCTGATGCTGCAGAGTCCATATAAATATTGAACTCCCTGCCTGTAGGAAATCTTCCTGCCATACATACAAGCATTTTTACCTTCTTCGATACCAGGTCATATCCATTCAGAGGGCATAAGTTATCTGGCTGTGATTGAAGCAGGTTATTCAGATTTGTCAGAAATCCGACTGTAACAATTGTTACACTTTTATCAGGTTGTGCATTAAGGATTTTTCTGTAAACATCAACTGCATCAGTAACTTCATTTGTTGATTTTATAATATGGGGATATTTTGCAACAATTGAATCAGCCCAGTGTTGTGAAGATCCCAGGTTTACTCCTGATTTTTTTGGAGCGCCAATAGCTAACCCCGGACGGCCGAAATAGGTATTTATAATCTCAATAGATGGAGCTACCAGTTTATGTTTATTTGAAGAGACAGTGGCAAGAATCTCAGCTTTCCCACTGTCGGCCATGGCATGTAGAAATGCAAGTGCCCCAACATCATCATAATCAGGACCCAAATCGGTATCGAAAATGATTTTTACAGGCTCATCCCTATTTTTACTGGTATGGTTCGTACAACCCCAAAATAGAAATATTGCTATCAGGAACAGTGAAATGAAGTACTTCATAATGATATTGGTTACATGTTAGTTATTTTATTTCTTTTCTGTATGGTGCCGATGCCTGAGCTCCCATACGTGTTACCGAGATTGAAGCTGCTTTGTTTGCAAAAATCACCGCATCCTCAATATCCTTCCCTTCTGAAATTGCAACTGCCAGAGCTCCGTTGAATACATCTCCTGCAGCAGTTGTATCTATAGCTTTTACCGGTATTACAGGAACTAACTTCGATATCGCCCCGGATAATATAAATGCTCCTGATGCACCCATTGTTAAAACCACATTCTGAACACCTTTGTCGCGAAGCTTTGTTGCTGCCTTTTCAGCCGTCACAATATCATGCACTTTGATTCCTGTAAGAAGCTCAGCCTCTGTTTCGTTAGGAGTAATCAGATAGAGGCAACTCAACAGATCATCAGATAGTTGCCGGGCAGGAGCAGGGTTTAAAATAACCCTGTTTCCATTGCCAGCTGCCTTTTGTGCAACAAATTCAACAGTTCCTACCGGGATCTCAAGCTGCATAAG
>JAPLED010000094.1 GCA_026391475.1 Bacteroidia bacterium
TTGTTTCATCGGGCGGCTTGAGTTACATATATCAGTTGTTCCGTTGATCAGGGCTGTAATACCTACACCGGAACCACCACCTGTAACCTGAATAGTTGCTGAAGGATTCTTCTTCATGTAAAGTTCTGCCCATTTCTGAGCCAGGATAACCATTGTATCAGAACCTTTCACTGTAATTTTTGATTGTTGTGAGAATCCTGATGCTGTAGTCATAAGGGCTATTATCAGCATTATCAGGAAAATTTTGTTGTTTTTCATTTTTTTCTATTTAAATTTTAAATCGAATCTTGAACTTTTGTCTTTTTACTTTTGTCTTTTGTCTTTAACTTTATTAAAAATTTGCCTGAATTATTACACCAAGAACATTGTCCTTTAAATCTTTTGTGTTTGTGGCATTGGTTTCATTTTTGGGCATTTCGTAGTTCAGAGAGATCCTGATAAAGTCATTCAGATAATGTTGCCATGAAAGAGTCAGAGTTTTATAGAACAGATCATTCTTTGCTGCATCACCCGATAATTTAGCATTAGGATCATAGTAATCATACCTTGCAACGAACTGATTCTTAGGTCCTACATTCTTGATGAAATAAATATAATAACCTGAGAAGGTCTTTATTTTGTTAGAGTCTGCCTTCTTTTGTGCCATTGTAGCTGTAGTTGCAATTGTACTTGCTGTTGAATTTATACCAGCTATATATTCGCCTTTTATAGCCAGACCACCCAGGATATCTGCAAATATCTGGATTTCACCACCCACCCAGTTTTTGTCAAGATAATCTCCAACATTAATACTGTCTGCAACTCCAATAGTGCTTAAAATATACTTGTTGGTTTTTGCTCTGTTTCCTCCAAGGTAACCATTTGCACCAAAGTCAATCCCTATACCTACGGCAGGAAGTTTTACTGAATAAACAACACGGCCCATAAGATCTTTCTTTGAATCAACATCTTTTGCCTGTGCGGCTGTGAAGTTACCATTCAGTGCCATCAGCTGGATTTTCAGAGGAATGGTTGATCCGACGTATTCAAGCTTAACCCCGATCTCTCTTTCACCGGGATAGATAGTTCTGATAACCCTCGAGCGTTCCAGAACTTCTCTCTGGCTGGAAGAGTATTCAACTTCATAATTTGGCCTGTTGAATTGACCGGCCCACAGTGTAAGATCCTTTAGTTTTGGAATATTAACTACTGCATAAGCATCTTTCAATGAAAGGTTTCCTGTGCTGAAATCAGGCTGTAAAACGAACTTAACTCCATCAAGAGCCTCATAAGTAAACTTCACTCTTGCTCTCCTGATAAAAAAGGTATTATTTGATTCATTTGTCTTTACCAGATCCTTATCATAACTCTCCCATTGCGCCTGAATATACCCCGAGATTTTTATTTTATTCAGCTTACCGAGGTCGGCTTCATTTACCAATACTCTCTCATCCAGTGCATTAATTTTGCCTTCATGTCTTTCGATTACCTCCTTAAGAGAATCGACCTTCTGTGTTTGTGAGTACCCATAAATTGATACCACCGTAAAAATTGCTATTGCTAAAAGTTTTTTCATTATTATTTTGTAAAGTTTGACTTGATTTTTCATACTACAAAAGTCAGGTATGATTATTACATGAAGGTTGCAATGCAATTAAGTAATTGTTACAAATGATACAAATGGAAAATAAATGGCTTGAAATGGTCAGGGAAAAAATCGATAGTGCCTGGTCTCTACCAGGAGGTTGGGCTTATTCGAGACTATCTTTGATTAGCAAGGACATGCCATGGCATGTCCCTACTTCAGGCTTCGTAAATAACATGTTGGGAAATGGATCTCTTTTATAACTTCCGGATCGACAACCTCTCTGCATTCAGCAGGATTACAGCAAGTTATGCAGTTACGCTTTAGCGCAATAAATGATTTAAGCTTAACATCAGTTGATAAAAAGTCTACCCTTGCAGGCTCCTTTTTCATAAGACCTGTACTGAGATATTTCTTATTATCATCAGAGAATATAGTAACAACTGTAGCATCGGAGCCGAGCTCTTCAAGTTTCATCAGTGCACCAAGGAAGTTAGCCCCAGAAGAAATACCAACAGCTATTCCCAGTTCACTTGCCAGCTTCTGAGCCATTATTATTGAATCACCATCATCAACAGCAACAATCTCATTCAGTTCGTCAAGCTTTACAATTGCAGGAATAAATTCGTCGGAGATTCCCTGAATACGGTGTGTACCGACTTTATATCCGGTTGTCATTGTTGGCGAATTAGATGGTTCCAGAGGATATAATTTAACTGAAGGGTTCATTTCTTTTAAGTAACGTCCTGTTCCCATGATAGTTCCTCCCGTTCCAACACCAGCCACGAAAGCGTCTGTTCTTTTGCCATGTATCCTTAGTTGCCACCAGATCTCAGGTCCGGTTGTGGTATAATGAGCCATGGCATTATCTTCGTTTTCGAATTGCCTTGGAAGAAATGTTTTGTTATCAGTAGCAGCCATCTCCCTGGTGCGTTGTATACATTCCAGAAATCCACCCTCTTCTTTACTAACCAGAACAATATCAGCACCCAGACTTCTTATCAGGTTTTTACGTTCGTCACTCATCCAGTCGGGCATAAAAATAGTTACAGGGTGACCAAGAGCTCTGCATACTGCTGAAAATGCAATACCTGTGTTGCCACTGGTTGCTTCAATAACCCGGAAGCCAGGTCTGATGGTTTTTCTTGCATAAGCTTCTTTCATTATGTATAAAGCCATTCTGTCCTTTATGCTTCCTGTCATGTTCAGGTATTCAGCTTTTGCATAGATCCTGCGGGGTTTGCCTTTATAAAGGAATTCAATCGCAAGCATAGGAGTATTTCCTATAAGACTCGACAAACCATGAATACTCTTGCTCATACCTGTTTCGTTAAATATATTTTCAGCCATTTCTTAATAAAAAAATCAATTATTTAAATATATAAGTTTCTCCTCAGGCTCTGTTACATATCCAATTACTTTTGCATTCCGAAGACCGGTATCTTGTAAATCTGCCATAATTTTATCCACTTTATCAGGCGGTGCACAGAAAAGAAGCCCTCCGGATGTCTGGGCGTCGAAAGCTATCATTTTCAGATTATAATCAAGATCAGGTGCAAAAAGAGTATCATTTTCAGCAAATTCAAGGTTACGGAATGAAGCACCGGGTATACAACCATCATCAATCAGATTATATACATCTCCGATCAGGGGAACTTTCTTCATATTGATCTTTAT
>JAPLED010000097.1 GCA_026391475.1 Bacteroidia bacterium
ATTATTGAAGGCAATGTGCCTCTTATTGTCCTTTCCGGACTGCTTACCACACTTATCCTGAAAAAATATTCAAAAAGTGATTTCCGGAAGACTATTGTAACAATTGTTACAATAGGAGTTTTGAGCATCCTTGCAGGGTTCATTCTCCGGAAGTGGTTCATTATCTCAAAGATACAGGCAACACCAAGCTGGGGATTAATCTGTAACGGAATAAGTATGATGCTTTTCGCATTACTCTTCTGGATCATCGATATTAAGAAACATATCAGGTGGACATTCTTCTTAAAACCGGCAGGAGAAAATTCCCTCACCACCTACCTGGCTCCGGATATCCTCTATTATCTTATCTGGAGCACCGGTATACCGATACTTATCTACAAGCAATCAGATGTCCCGCTGATTGTGATAGCAGGGTCAGTGATCTGGGCATTATTGATGGTAGGATTAACTGCTTTTCTGGTACGCTATAATATAAAACTAAAATTATAAAGCAGATCCGCAGCTTTTTTTTTCTGAATATCCATTTTCAAATTTTCAAATTTTCAAATTTCAAAACTTTTAGCTCCCCTAGTCTTTTAAAGACCATCCCTGGGGTCAGCCAGTTCATGCAAGCAAAGTCTCCTCTGGCACATTCGCCTTTTCCGTAAGTTGTGCAAGGACGGCAGGACAGTTCGTCTATGGGGATACTGATAGAATAATTTTCAGGTTGCATCAAGGCGCCAAACCCGCTTAACGGATCGGTTCCTCCCCATATCGAAATGACTTTTGTACCGACAAGAGCAGCCATATGCATATTTGAAGAGTCCATGGCAATCATGAAGTCAAGTTTGCTCATAAGGGCCAGTTCTTCGTCAAGATTAAGATTTCCAACGGTACTAAAAGAACCTACTATCCTGGTCTGAAAAGCTGCGAGTCTTTCTGATTCTTCATTTCCTCCAAATAGCCAGAACCTCGATTTATGTTTTTCTGATATCATTTCAAGGAGCCTGACCATGTTTTCTTCGGGCCACATTTTCAGTTTATGTTTCGCATATGGAGCCACGCCAATGTTCAATTCCCCATGCGTATCTGCCATTAAACCGGCTTTTGTTAATGCTTCTGAAGAGGGGATGATCCATGGACCTTCCGACGGTTTTACTGGAAAACCTGCTTTAGTAAAAACATCACAATACTTCTCCACAGAGTGCTTTAACCGGATTTTATTCTTTCCCGTAATTATAGATTTTTTTTCGGTTCTCCCCTTATCTATTACAGCTACAGGAACTCC
>JAPLED010000078.1 GCA_026391475.1 Bacteroidia bacterium
CTGAAGTAACCTGTCGCGAAGGAATTCCATAGCTTCAACTGAGTTCATATCGGTCAGGAAATTACGCAAAACCCATATCTTCTGAAGAATATTCTTATTCAGAAGCAGATCTTCTCTGCGGGTACTGGAAGCAGGAATATCAATTGACGGGAATATCCTTCTGTTGGAAAGTTTGCGGTCGAGCTGGAGCTCCATGTTACCTGTTCCTTTAAATTCCTCGAAAATGACATCATCCATTTTTGATCCTGTATCTGTAAGAGCCGTGGCAAGGATAGTGAGAGAACCACCATTTTCAATGTTACGTGCTGCACCGAAAAATCTTTTAGGTTTATGGAGTGCATTAGAGTCAACACCTCCGGATAATACTTTACCTGAAGCAGGAGCCGTTGTATTAAAAGCTCTTGCAAGCCTGGTTATTGAGTCAAGTAGAATAACAACATCGTGACCGCATTCTACGAGCCGTTTTGCTTTTTCAAGTACGATATTGGCAACACGGCAATGGCGTTCAGCAGGTTCATCAAATGTTGAAGCGATGACTTCAGCCTTCACATTTCTGGCCATATCAGTAACCTCTTCAGGTCGTTCATCAATAAGTAAAATCATCAGATATACCTCGGGGTGATATTTAGCTATTGCATTTGCAATCTCCTGAAGAAGAATAGTCTTTCCTGTTTTCGGTTGCGCAACAATTAACCCGCGTTGCCCTTTTCCGATAGGAGTGAACATATCTATTACCCTTACCGATAATGATCCTTCTCCAGGCTGGCATAATGTGAATTTCTCATCAGGGAAAAGCGGCGTCAGGAAGTCGAATGGGACTCTGTCTCTGATATAATCCGGGCTTCTCCCGTTTATCTCGTCAACTTTGATGAGAGGAAAATATTTTTCACCCTCTTTAGGCGGACGAATTGACCCCTTGATTGTATCGCCGGTTTTGAGACCGAAAAGTTTTATCTGTGATTGTGAAACATATATATCATCAGGAGAGTTCAGATAATTGTAGTCGGGAGATCTTAAAAAACCATAACCGTCGGGCATAATTTCAAGAACACCGGTATTATAAATTATCCCTTCAAAATCATAAGGCTTTTCCTTCTTTTCTTCTTTTAAAGGGTGAACTTCAGCAATGTGTTCTTTTACTGGTGGCTCGACTATTATATCGCCAAAGTAAACATCCGAAGATGGTTTTATCTCATCAAATGAAGCTTCTCCATTATTTAGCGGAAGTATATTTTCAATTACAGGTTCAGCAACAGGCTCAGATCTTCTCTTTTCGGGTCTTTCTATATGTACCTTATCAAATCTTTCTTTCTTATCACTCCTTTCATCAGGTCTCTGGTCGGTTCTCCATTTAGGAGCTTTTATTTCCTGTGGCACCGGCTCTGCATTTTTAAAGAGATCGGGTTTTTCATCAATCCTTTCGGTTTTTTTAACCTGCTCCTGCCTTTCAGCAGGCTTTATTTCCGGTCTTTTAAGGTCGCCAGGTGAAACTGACATAACAGATTCTATTGTTCGTTTTACAACCGGTTTTAAGGTCCTGGGACGTTTTCCTCTTCTCATGGAAGAATCAGACTCCTGATTATTAACCTCAGATGAAGAACGTATATCTTCCTTCTCTGTTTTAAAGGTTGGTTTTATTTCCGTGGCCTCAATTGCCTGCTGATCAAGGATTTTGTAAATCAGATCCTGCTTTTTCAAAGATTCTGCTTTTTTGATTTTAAGTTCCTTTGCTATATCCTTTAATTCAGGAAGCAGTTTCTTACTTAACTCAAGAATGTCGTACATATTTTAATGATAAATGGAATATAAGAGATCTTAATGATTTTTTTGGAAACACAGGCCAAGATATGAAGATGAACCCGCTGGATAATACTATTACAATTTCACATATCCGAAAAACGCTGCAATATTAAATAAATTTGCTAATATATTTCCTGTAAAATGCTGTTAAAAATGCAACGTGATTTTATCAAATCAATTAATAATTTGATATTCAATATGTAAAAATAGCTCTGCAAGTTACTAAAAAACTTATAAACCAAAAAATAATCAGGAGAATATGTTAAATATTAGCTTTTTTTTTATTAAAATTGTACCTATTGCCTGAAATTTCTTTGAAAAACTAATGTCTGGCCTGAATATGCGTCAGTTAAAGATAACAAAGCAGGTTACTAATCGCGACACCCCTTCACTGGATAAATATCTCCAGGAAATAGGGAAGGTTGACCTTATTTCACCTGAAGAGGAGGTTACCCTGGCCAGAAGAATAAAATCGGGCGATACTGATGCATTAAGGAAACTTGTTAAATCTAATCTTCGTTTTGTTGTATCTGTTGCAAAGCAGTATCAGAACCAGGGAATGAGTCTGCCTGATCTGATCAATGAGGGTAATCTGGGACTGATGAAAGCTGCCCAGCGATTTGATGAGACAAGAGGATTTAAATTCATCTCCTATGCCGTATGGTGGATACGCCAGGCAATTCTTCAGTCTCTTGCTGAACAGGCAAGGATAGTACGACTTCCGGTAAATAAAATAGGATCAATAAACCGTATAAACAGGGCTTTTGCACGACTTGAACAGGAGTACGAGCGGGAACCCTCTTCTCAGGAGATTGCTGAAACACTTGAGATGATACCGGAAGAGGTTAAAGAAGTTCTGAAAACGAATGGCCGGACTGTCAGCATGGATGCTCCTATTAATACCGAGGAAGATAATAACATGTACGACATCCTGCAAAGCAACGATACGCCAAGTCCTGATAGAAATCTTATTAACGAATCGCTTGCCTTTGAGATAGAAAGGGCACTGAGCACTCTTTCCACTCGCGAATCGAAGGTTTTGAAGTTATATTTCGGATTAGGCATGAAACATCCTTACACTCTTGAAGAGATTGGTGAGAAGTTAAACCTTACTCGCGAACGGGTCAGGCAAATAAAGGAAAAAGCAATCAAAAAGATTCAGTTTACAACCCGTTGCAGAATATTGAAATCATATCTGGGATAACAATTTGTTTCTATATTTGCCCGAAATAATATTAAATGGACCACCTTGTCTCTCCTTCGCTGTTAGCCGCTGATTTTGGGAATCTCGAAAAAGATGTCTTAATGGTAAATAAAAGTCAGGCCGACTGGCTTCACCTCGATATCATGGATGGTCTTTTTGTCCCGAATATTTCATTCGGTTTTCCGGTTATTGAATGTGTCAGAAAGGTTGCAGAAAAGCCACTTGATGTGCATCTGATGATAGTTGACCCCGACCGTTATCTGGCCCGCTTCCGCGATTCAGGGGCTAATATTCTGACAGTTCAGTATGAAGCCTGTACACATTTGCATCGGACAGTAACAGAAATTCATTACCTTGGAATGAAAGCAGGTGTGGCATTAAACCCTCATACTCCTGTCTCACTTCTCAAGAATATCCTTCCTTTCGTCGACATGGTTCTTATAATGACAGTTAATCCGGGTTTAGGCGGACAATCTTTCATCATGGAGAGCTATAATAAAATAACTGAGCTTCGTAAGATGATTGATGCAGGTGGTTATAATGTAATGATTGAAGTCGACGGAGGCATTGATACAAAAAATGCTGCAAAACTTATTGAGTCAGGTGTCAATGTCCTTGTGGCCGGTAATTCGATTTTCAGTTCGGATGATCCGATTGAGACAATACGGAAACTAAAGAGACTTAATTAGCTCCAATAACCGAGTCAGATATATATTCAATAATATCCTGAACCCGTTCCGGTTGAAACCACCTGATATCCTTGTCTTTACCCCACCATGTTATTTGCCGTTTTGCATACCTGCGACTGTTCCGTTTTATGAGTTCAATAGCTTTCTCCCGTGAGATTTTTTCATCAAAAAAATCAAAAAACTCTCTGTACCCCACACTGTTCAGAGCGTTCAGATTTCTGAATTTAATGAGAAGTCTTGCCTCTTCTTCAAGTCCGGCTTTAACCATATTATCAACCCTCGAATTAATCCTGTTATAAAGATCATCCCTGGTTCTTTCAAGTCCTATTTTAACAATCCTGAAATCTCTTTCCCTTTTTTGCTTTTTAAGAAAGGAAGAATATGGCCGGCCCGCTGTTTCACAAATTTCAAGAGCTCTCATTATCCGTTTGTAATTTTTGAGATCAACTCTTGCATAATATTCAGGATCAAGTATTTTAAGAGCTACTCTTAACCCTTCAATCCCTTCCTCTTTGTATCTTGAAATGTATTTATCCCTAACAACAGGATCAACATCAGGGATGTCGTCAATGCCGTTACAAACCGCATCAATATACATTCCTGAACCACCTGACATTAAAACAATATTATTCCTGCTGAACAGCCGGGGAAGAAGATCCAGAACATCTCTTTCGAAAAGGCTGGCGCTGTAGTAATCTTCAACCGATAAAAATCCTATAAAATGATGCTTTATTGTATTCAGTTGATTATCAGATGGAACAGCTGTACCTATGCTCATTTCCCTGAAGAACTGTCTGGAGTCAGCTGATATAATATCACAGTTAAACAGGGCAGCTAAATCAATAGAAATATCAGTTTTGCCGACCCCGGTCGGACCAAGCAGAACTATAAGAATATTTTTCATTGGAATATGATCCTGCAGAGGACTATTCTTCGTCCTCGTTCAGGTTATCTATATTTTCGAAATCGGGCAGTGGATCTTCATCATCCCCGTTAAGGAAGAGATCATCAACTTCCGGTTCATCTTCATCCTCGTCGTCTTCGGAAACAACAATATTGTTATAAAGCTTACGTGAGCTTCCGCCGAAAACTACCTGTTTGGGCGGGATTCCCTTTGAATTTGTGCATGATGGATATTCACGGCCATCTTTCTCTTTTAATTCTCCGGTATATTCAACAAAGAGAGATCTTTCGTTAAAAAAGTCGAAAACGTAAAGTAATTTCTGGTTCTTACGGAAAATAATATCTTCCAGAACAGCAACTTCCATTGTTGACGAACCGGTACCCATATCAAAAAGTGTAAATTCTTCCTCCTTCTCCCAATTGTCTGTTGCCATAAAAAATGAAGCCATTTGGGATTTATCAAACTCCAATTCATCCTGGATGAGGTTGTGAAAATCCAGTAATGTATGGGAATCCCAAAATTCAAATTCCCTTACAAATGACTCATCTTCATCTGATAACACTACAAATTTATAAACCATAACATGTATTAATTCGATGGGTGCAATATAATATTTTTTAGTTTACAATATTCCGGCTAATCTTTTTTTAAGAAGAAATTCTATCGTATCAATCCCGTCGGCATAATCCCACAGATGTGGCGACTGGGCTTTACCAAAAGGGAGGTCATGCCTGCTAACGACACACTGAATTTTTTCTTTCAGCAGGTCTGTTTGCTGTTTTACAGCAGTTTGTGAATCATAAAATTCATAATGGAGCACAGAAACCGGGGATGATAATCCTCTCTCTTCTTTCAACAACAAGTAACCAGTATCATAAAACTTTTCTTTATTAACCAGGTAAACAGCTTTATTGAAATCGTAATTGTTGGCATATTTATCATGATTGATACTCCCTGCAAAAGCATCCCAGTTTCTAATCATTGCAGATAAGTCATATCCTTTTGGCAGATAAATTTTTGAGACATTCCTGCAACCCAGTCCAAAATATGAGAAGATATCCTTCCCAAGACCTTGTAATTCAGCATCAGTTTCATCTCCCTCAATAATCGCAATACTGTTTCTGTTCTTCCTTATTATATTGGGGTATTTGCCAAAATAGTACTCAAAGTATCTTGAACTGTTATCGCTGCCGGTTGCAATTACAACGTCAAAATTTGAAAGGGTACCTTCAGTAAATTCAACTAACTCCTTAAATTCCGGGTTAACTTTGTTGAGGATGTCACTAATGCAAACAATAAGTTCAGAGTCTTTTGAGCTTGTTTTTGCTATGAGTTTATTCCCACTGATCAGAACAGAAAGGTAATCGTGAAAACCTACAAGAGGTATGTTGCCTGCCATTATTAAACCTGCCTTCACCGAAGTAATATTCTTTTTGAGTTCCGGGTAAGCATTGGTCCATTTAATGAGGTTTTCTTCGGTAAGTTCACCAGCAATAGCTTTTACTGCAGTTCTGACATTTTCAGGTGTGAACCATGGGTTTAGCTTATATTGGTTGTCAATCAGGGCATTTAGTTGTTCTCCATATTTTCCTGAGATTCCATTTATTACATTTCGCAGGATCTCCCCGAGAACAGCAAAAGATTTTATTCTTTCTTCAAGATTCATAATTTGCATAATTGCAGCAGGCAAATTTACTGAATTTGAATTACAGATAAAATAAAAAAAACTGACCCGGGGGAAGGGCCAGTTTTTCAGGTAATGTAGAGACCTGTCTCTACTGAAGTTTAAAGTTAATGAATGCCTGATACCATACAGGAACAGGTTTTCCTCCCTGTTTTCCCGGCTTAAATTTTGGAAGTGTGCTGACAACCCTCATTGCTTCTTTATCAAGTTCGGGATCAACGGACTTCAGAACACTTATCTTACTTACGCCACCAGTAGGCGTAACACAGAAATTGATGATTACTCTACCCTGGACATTGTTTTCTTTAGCTTTTTCAGGATAAACTGCGTTCTCTCTGAGATAAGCCAGAAGTGCGGCATCACCGCCCGGGAACATAGGCATTTCCTCAACAATAACAAAGATCGTTGGTTCCTTGGATTCTTCTTTCACTTCTTTCACTTCGGAAAGTGGAGGAGGAGGTGGTGGTGGCGGCGATATAGTTGCAGACTTGGAATCAGATTGTGGAGATTGAGGAGTTGTAATGACATTTGTCTGGTTTTCAGATAGATTAGTATTTTGCCTGCAAGCGGAGACAGCTAAAAACACCAGACCTATGATAGGTACAACTATGAGCAACTTGATGCTCGCCAGGGCTGAAGTACGTTTTTTTGTCATCATAATAATACGTTTTTTAATAAGTGATGGATTTGAAAAGCTGTTTGTTAAATTGAATGTTCTCGATTTAAAAACCTGACTTAATAAAAGGCATTGATAATTTACCATCGGTACTCCGGAGCTCAGGCATTCCTTGTCAGCCTGGTATTTATGGATAGCCCGCAATGATCTGTTAAACAGGTAAACAACGGGGTTGAACCATTGAAAGGCTTTTATAGTTTCAATAAAAATGATGTCTATGAAATGATTTCTTCTGAGATGATTTTGTTCGTGTTTAATTATTTCTCCGGCATCTTCCGGACTCAGCCTTGTATTTATAAATATATACCCCATTGCAGAGAATCCGGCTGTATTAAATCCATGAAATCTGATGATCCGGCTTCCTTTGTTTTTTTGCCGTATAATTAAAAACAGAAGATTCAGAAGATCAATCAGCAACTTGAATACGAAAACTATTACACCTGTAATATATATTGAATAAACTATCTGCAATTGACCTGCTGCTGATCCGGAGTTTAATGCCTCTTTTCCGTTTGAAGTTGCAGTAATAAATACCTCAGATAGCAATTTTCCGAAAAGCTGAATGTCCAGTGGTTTGATAGTCTGTAAAGTAAAGAACGGGAAAATCATAGCTGAGGCTAATGATAGAAGGATAAAAGCTCTGTTACGGCCATAGGATGTATCCCTGCTCAACATTATTGAATATACCAGGTAAAAGGCAATCAGATAGACAGCAACTTTTACCATATATATAAATAGTGTATTCATCTATTTTCTTTTTGTTTTTTTACCTCACCTTCCATTATTTTCATAATCTCTTCCATCTCCTTGACAGAGATGCTTTTTTCCTTTGCAAAAAAGCTCACCATTTTTTCAAAAGAGTTAGAAAAATAGTCGTTTACAAAGGTGCTGAGATGTGTTTTCGAATACTCGTTTTTCGAAACAACCGGATAGTACTCATGTGTTCTTCCATATGCTTTATGAGTTACAAAGCCTTTATCCTGCAAAATACGTACAATAGTGCTCACTGTATTATATGCAGGTTTTGGTTCATCAAAGTGTTGGAGCATGTCTTTGACAAATCCCTTTTTTATCTTCCATAGAACCTGCATCACCTGTTCTTCAGCTCTTGTTAATTCTCTCATAATCTTTTTATTAATTCTTAATTCGTTTGTTCATTTGTTCATTTGTTCATTTGTTCTTTATAATACCAGACCAAATATACAACGAATAAATTAGTTATGCAACTAAAAGATTAATTATTTTCAATTAAATTTTAAAAAATATAACTTCTCAGGAGTCAATCTTCTGATTCTTAATACGTTTTATATTAAATGAAATCCAGGAATGAAAAATGAAGAAATGTTTAGGGCTTGCGTTTCCGCAAAAAGCCCAATGGTTCCATTAATTTCTAAAAAAATTATTTATTACTATTCCAGTTTTCAATAAAAAGGAAAAAAAGTGTACTTTTATTTTTTTATTTTTGGAATGTAGGGAGAGATACCTGTAACCGAAGCGAAGTATAATGAAAATTAGCATTTTCAGGGAAAATTTAAGAATTTCATTCAGAGCAATTCGATCCAACAGGGTACGTGCTATTCTTACTATATGTATTATAGCAATTGGTATTATGGCACTTGTGGGTATCCTTACCGCAATCGATGCAATTAAATCATCCCTGACAAATCAGTTTACTATGATGGGTGCCAACTCATTCACAATTACTTCGAGGGGGATGAATATTCAGATAGGCAACAGTAAGTCCAGGGCAAAGAATTTTTCGAGGATTTCATACAGGGAGGCCGAAGAGTTTAAAGGACGATTTACTGATGGCGCAACGGTTTCAATTTCCTTCAATGCATCGGGATTATCAACTGTTAAATACGGGTCGGAGGAGACAAATCCGAATGTCAGCCTTATAGGTGTTGATGAAGACCATCTTACAGTTTCGGGTTATGAGATCGAATCAGGAAGAAATTTCAATGCTGATGAGGTTCAATCTAACCGGCATTTAGTACTTATTGGTGCAGATATTGTTAAGGATCTGTTCCCCTCGGGTACTGATCCTTTAGGCAAAGTGATTACTGTAGCAGGTTTAAAACTTCAGGTTGCCGGCGTTCTAAAGAGTAAGGGAGCCAGTGCCATTAATGGTGATCGTGTATGTTTTATGCCTGTCACAACTGCCCGCCAGTACTTTTCCCGTCCCAATATGTCATTCAGCATTACTATTATGCCAATAAGCCTTATAAATCTTGATATGATGACTGGGGAGGCAGAGGCTGTTTTCAGGATTGTCCGTAATCTTAATCCAAAGGATGAATCAGATTTCAATATCAATAAAAGCGACAATATAGTTAAGATGCTTCTGGAAAACCTGAAGTACGTTACACTTGCTGCAACAATAATTGGTATAGTAACATTATTTGGAGCTGCTGTCGGATTGATGAATATAATGCTTGTCTCAGTAACAGAAAGGACACGCGAAATAGGCGTAAGAAAAGCTATTGGAGCAAAGACGCAGACTATAAAGTATCAGTTCCTCTTTGAATCGATAATGATAGGTCAACTGGGTGGTATTTTTGGAATTATTCTTGGTATACTTATCGGAAATGCAGTATCGTCTATGCTTAGGTCAAATTTTATAATTCCCTGGGTATGGGTAATGACCGGCATCGTTGTTTGTTTTATTGTAGGTGTTGTTTCCGGTTATGCACCAGCGGTAAAAGCGGCTAATATTGATCCTATTGAAGCTTTAAGATACGAATAAATTAATGGATATGATTGTATAAAAAAAGAGAGGAAAAACCTCTCTTTTTTATTTCAATATATGCTTATTACTTCAGCAATGTGATCAGGTCAACAACCCTGCAGGAGTAACCCCACTCGTTATCGTACCATGCGAGTACTTTAATCATTTTTCCGTTCACCATAGTGCTGAGTGAATCAAAGATAGATGATGCAGTGGTATGAATTACATCAACAGAAACAATTGGATCTTCAGTATATTCAAGAATTCCTTTCATTGGACCTTCTGCTGCTTTCTTCATTGCGGCGTTGATCTCTTCTTTTGTTGCTTCTTTTTTAAGAACAGCTACCAGGTCAACTAGCGAACCTGTTGGGGTTGGAACCCTGACTGATATACCATCAAGTTTGCCTTTAAGATCAGGAATTATTTTTCCGACAGCTTTTGCTGCACCTGTAGTTGTCGGGATCTGAGATAAAGCTGCTGATCTGGCACGTCTGAGATCAGAGTGAGGAAGATCGAGAATTCTCTGATCGTTAGTGTATGAGTGGATAGTTGTCATATAGCCAATTTCGATGCCGAAATTGTCATTCAGAACCTTGGCAACAGGAGCAAGACAGTTTGTTGTACATGATGCATTTGAAACACACTGGTGCTCCGGTTTGAGGTCATGTTCATTTACACCAAGTACTATCATTGCATCGATTGTGTCTTTAGCAGGGACTGTAAGAATAACTTTTTTTGCGCCATTTTTAAGATGATCGCCATAACCGCCTTTTGGGCTCTCTTTTGATGTGAAAATCCCTGTAGATTCAATAACAACATCCGGTTTTTCTTTCCATGGAATATTTGCAGGGTTTTTTTCTGCAGTAACTTTTACTTTAAACCCGTTGACAATAATATTTTCACTGTCAAAAGTGACACCGGCAAATCTTCCCTGTGTTGAATCGTATTTAAGCAGGTGGGCAAGTGTTTTTGTATCAGTCAGATCGTTGATACCTATAATCTCTATACCTGGCTTTTCAAGAGCAATTTTAAAAACATTGCGGCCTATTCTGCCAAATCCGTTAATAGCTACTTTAATCTTTGACATATCTTTATCATTAATTAGTTAATAAATTGGACTCACAAAAATAATATTTTCCTCTTAAAAGCCAAGAGCCAAAAAAGATCATTTATTCTTTTTTCTCTTGAAGATATTTGAAAGTTTATTTGATTCCGGATTGAGTGGATCAATAATCATTCCGAACCTGTAACTGACAAATAATGAAAAAAATATGGATTTATTATCGGAACTTGCCATGATAGGAATCTTCTTTGGAAAAGCGTTTATCTGGGCCCCGACCTCTATCGCATGAATTATCTTATCCTCTTTACTATACTCGAAATTAAATCCTCCTTTTACAAATAACCCCGGCAGTACTTTGGTTTCGTTAAGTCCTTTTGTAAAAGAGGCTCTGCTGTAAATCCGGTCCCAATTTAAGGAATTGAATTTTTCATCTTCAAATTTTAATATAATTATTCCTTGTATAGTATCTACCGGATATGGTATCTGATAATAGTTGGGTTTATATAAAGCCAATACAGGTCCGGCTGAATAAAAATATCTTATGGCTATTCCGCCAAGATCAGCTTTTTTGA
>JAPLED010000132.1 GCA_026391475.1 Bacteroidia bacterium
CTTAAGGCAGCCAGGTATGGCAAAGTATCTATTGTAACCAAGGCAAGCATTGAAGATTCCAATACCAGGTATGCGCAGGGAGGTATTGCAACTGTGTTCAGCGAGCCCGATAATTTTGAGAAACATATCAGGGACACCTTAATTGCAGGTGATGGCTTTTGCAATGAGGAAGTAGTAAGGATGGTTGTACAGGAAGCCCCTGAAAGAATAAAAGATCTGATTGAATTAGGTGTTTCATTTGACCGGAAAGAAGATGGGACCTACGATCTTGCAAAAGAGGGAGGGCATACTGAATACAGGATCCTTCACCATAAAGACAGAACCGGCGAGGTCATCCAGAAAACTTTGGTGGAACAGGTAAGAAAAGACCCGAATATTGAGATTTTTGAACAACATTTTGCTGTTGAAATACTTACACAGCATCACCTTGGAGATGTTTTGAAAAAGAACTACCCTGATATCAAATGTTTTGGTGCATATGTTGCAGATCTTGTTAACCAGAAAGTAATAACCTTCCTTTCAAAAATAACTGTAATTGCTACAGGAGGTTTAGGGAATGTTTATATGACAACAACCAATCCGGAAATCGCCACCGGCGACGGTGTAGCGATGGTTTACAGAGCCAAGGGAACAATTGAAAATATGGAGTTTATTCAGTTTCATCCCACTTCATTGTACGATCCTAATAAAAGACCTTCCTTTCTCATCACTGAAGCTTTGCGCGGATATGGTGCTGTTCTGAAAAATATGGCATGCGAGAAATTTATGAACAGATATGACAGTCGCGGATCACTCGCCCCAAGGGATATCGTCGCAAGAGCGATCGACAATGAGATGAAAATATGGGGCGATGATCATGTATGGCTCGATTGTACCCATCTGGAACCTGAAGGACTGAAGGACCATTTCCCGAATGTTTATGAGCATTGTATTGCACGCGGCATAGATATCACAAAAGACATGATACCGGTTGTCCCTGCTGCTCATTACTCATGCGGAGGAATTAAAGTTGATCAGGATGGTCAGAGCAACATAAACAGACTTTATGCTCTTGGCGAAGCATCTTCTACAGGGCTGCATGGAGCAAACAGACTGGCCTCCAATTCGCTGATTGAAGCTGCCGTATATGCTCACAGGGCAGCAATCCATTCCGGCAACCGGCTCAATGATTTGACATTCGAGGAAAAAATCCCCAACTGGGACTATAAAGGAACGACTCACCTCGAGGAGATGATCCTTGTTACGCAGAACTACAAGGAAGTACAAATGATAATGAGTAATTATGTCGGGATAGTAAGATCAGACCTTCGCCTTGAAAGAGCATTGATCCGTTTGGAAATTATTTACAAAGAGACTGAAAGCCTTTATAAGCGATCACTGATATCCAAAAAGATCTGTGAATTGAGAAACCTTATTAATGTCGGATATCTTATTATCAAAATGGCCAAGAACAGGCAGGAGAGCATAGGCCTTCATTACTCCATCGACCATCCGAAAAGAGCCTCTTCGGAATTCTGATTAATCGATTAACTATGAACCATCTTGAATCAACATTTGCAGGCAAAAACAACTTCTGGAGATATATTGTAATGATTGCTGCAGTTCTAATCGTATCCAACACTATCGGTGCTTTCCCATTACTTATTGCTTTGGTAATAAAATCGTTTTCAAATCCTGAAGTATTTTCCCTGCTTTCAGCAAATCCGAACAATTATAGTGTATTAGGTCTCGAACCGAATACATTGCTCATTATGTTGGTTTTTCCATTTATTGCCGGATTAGCAGCTTTTATTTTGCTTGTTAAACCATTAAACAACCGGACACTGAAAAATACTATAAACGGCACAGGGAAAATAAGATGGAACAGGTTTTTTATCTCAGCGTTGGTATGGCTCATACTTTCTGCCGTATATTTATTCATGTATCTTAAACTTGATCCTGCAAACTTCGCCCTGAATAATAAGAGTGCTTCTCTTATCATCCTGTCAGTAATATCTCTGTTGTTAATTCCATTTCAGGCAGCATTTGAAGAGGTTCTCTTCAGAGGATATCTTATGCAGGGTTTTACAGCTGTGCTAAGAAACAGGTGGTTCCCCCTGGTAATGACCTCCGTTCTATTCGGCCTCCTGCATGCGTTTAATCCTGAGGTTAAGGAATTCGGCTTCCTTACCATGATGCCTCAGTATATTCTTTTTGGGTTGATTTTCGGGGTCATCACAATTCTTGATGACGGAATTGAAGCTTCCATGGGAGCGCACGCTGCGAATAATATTTTTCTCTGCATAATGGTCACCAACAAATCCTCAGCTTTGCAGACTCCTGCACTTTATGAGCAGCAGAACGTTTATCCCTGGACTGAATTCGCAACTCTTCTGTTTATCGGGATTGTCTTTGTGTTAATTCTGAAAATGGTTTTCAAATGGAAAGATTTTTCTGTGCTTTTCGGAAAAGTGAAAGTTGAGAAAGTTGTAAATCAGATTCCGTAAACGGACGTTTTATCATCCGTTCTGAAGTCACCCCATTTTTGCCTTATTTCGTTAATGATGAATTTAATATCGTCTACCTCAACTGCAGTGAGAAGTTTCAGGCGAGTCTCTTTAAAATGAGGTAATCCTTTGAAGTAATTTGAAAGATGGCGCCTCATTTCATATATGGCTCTTTTTCCCTCTTTGAATTCAAGCGATTTATCAAGATGAAGAAGGGCAAGAGCGGCTTTCTCATTTACTGACGGTTCTGGTAACAGCTCCCCTGTGTTCAGGTAATGCCGGATATCGCGAAAAATCCAGGGTCTGCCTACAGTTGCGCGTCCGATCATAATGCCATCAACTCCATATTTGTCAAACATCTCCTTTGCTTTAACAGGCCCGTCAATATCGCCATTACCAATAATAGGGATTTTCATCCTTTGATTATTTTTTACTGCGCCTATAAGAGTCCAGTCGGCAACCCCTTTATAAAACAGGGCCCTTGTCCTGCCATGTATTGTCAATGCTTTAATACCAATGTCCTGCAGACGCTCTGCCACTTCAACGATGTTTTTGCTGTTGTCATCCCATCCAAGCCTGGTTTTTACTGTAACAGGAAGTTTTACAGCTTTTACAATTGCTTCTGTTATTTCAAGCATCAGAGGAATATTTCTGAGCATACCCGCTCCGGCGCCCCTGTTGGCAATCTTTTTTACCGGACAGCCGAAATTGATGTCGATCAATTCAGGTTTTGCCTCTTCTGCAATAAGAGCCGCCTCAACCATTGCATCTGTCAGATGTCCATAAAGTTGAATGCCGATTGGTCTTTCAAAATCATATATATCAAGTTTCCTGACACTTTTCCGGCCATCCCTTATCAGCCCGTCAGAGGAGATGAACTCGGTGTACATAAAATCCGCTCCATTCATCTTGCACACCATCCTGAATGAAGGATCGGTAATGTCCTCCATAGGTGCCAGGAATAGAGGATAATCTCCCAAAGATATATTGGCTATTATCAATGGTGTTTTATTTGTACAGGTTATTAAATAACTTTAGGTGCAAAATTAATAAAATGGACGATAACCACAGCCATAACTCATTATATGGAAAAGCACCTCTTTATCAGTTGTTTGTATCACTTCTGATAGTACTGGGTGCAGGTATCCTTCTGTTCATTGTTTTTCTTGTGGCAGGTATATTCATCTTTGATGCAGATTTAGGGGTACTTGAAAATCCATCTGTTGCAGTTGGCGAAAAGGATATTGCATTTCTAAGGTATATTTTGATTTCGCAACAGATCTCTTTCTTTATCGTTCCGGCAATAATAATACTGAATAAGTTGAAACCTGGTCATCAGACCGACCTGGTGGATATGAAAATGCCACAAATAAATGAGGTTGTCCTTGTTATTGTCCTTGCTTTTTGCATTTTCCCGATAACCAGCTTTACCGGAGAACTCAACTCAACGATGCATCTTCCGGATTGGCTTTCCGGAGTGAACCAATGGATAATAGAAAAGGAAGATAATGCAGACCGTTTATTAGATACAATTATGACTCCGGATACTTTTTGGGTAATGATATTGAATGTATTGATGATTGCTGTCTTGCCGGCAATAGGAGAGGAACTGATCTTCAGAGGGGTTTTTCAGAAAATTCTTTCTAACCTCTTCAGGTCAGGTCATGTGGCGATATGGGTTACTGCATTTTTGTTCAGTGCAATTCATTTCCAGTTTTTTGGATTTGTGCCAAGATTTATTCTCGGACTGGTTTTTGGCTATCTCTTTTTTTGGAGCGGGACCTTATGGCTGCCGGTAATATCACATTTTGTAAATAATGCTGTTCCTGTGATAGGGGCCTTCATTTATGGATGGGATAAAAATACACCTTCGGATATTACTTTATGGAAGCAGATGATTGTACTGCCACTTCCGGTTTTAATCAGTATTGTAATACTACTGTATTTCAGGAATAAAAGTAAGAAGGATGCAGAATTAAGTATGAATCAATCTCAGCTTTTAAATAGCTGAATATGGCCAGATTTGACTTTGGTCTTATGAAGCTACTTCTTTATTCAGTTCACTTTTCCTATAGAAATAAATGAGGCCATAATCTTCATTCAGAATCTTTTTTCTCTCTTCCGGAAGAGAGGTATGAGCTGTTTCAACCTCATTCCATAATTGAAGGATAATATCATCAGCTTCTTTCCGCATACTTTTGTTTTTTTCAGTATAATCACAGGTCTTTTTTGCGAGGGTATTATGATAATTCAAGGCTTCAATGAAATTTTCAAATCTGACTTTTACAACTGCAATTGTAGGATTTGTTATCGGACTGCCTCCCTTCCTGATCCTGAACTCTTCTCCTTCAATAATCCTTCTTCCCCAGCTCATCAGTTCATTTTCAGTATTCAGAGAGGGAACTGTCGATTCATCTGTTGCCAGCCCATAATAAGCCCTGGTTTCGGCAGGCAGGTCACCACGGAATATTGCCATATTCATTACCCTGATAAAATGTGTCAGATATATCCTTGCCTTCCTCAGGATTTCATTATAGTCCTTGCTTTTCTTATTCTGTGATGACAGGGATTGACGATACAACTTAATGCTGTACTCGAACTGGGGAAGAAACTTCTGCAGCCTTACAATTGTTTTTGAGGAAAATGCCAATTTATGAGGAGGAAGTTCTTTCCCTTTTTCAAGAGCAATCCTCATTGCCTTTATGCGGGCAGTGTCGGTATTGGGTAATCTTCTGTATGGCATAGCCGTCCGTAGTGTTTATAAGCTGTTAGTAACTGATGCGAATATAATATTTATTTGTTAATAACCAACAGCATTCGCATTTTAATATAATTGATTATTAAAATGTTCGAATTTTGAATTTCCGGTTTTGTATTGTTGAAAACATTTTTGCATAAATATTATTACGCAGAAGGCTTGAAAGTGTTACAATTTCAAAAATTAAAACAATTAATTATTATTTGGCAGTTTTGGAATATATTCATATGAATAGTAATTTAGTAGATTCTATTTAGTCATATAATAATTACGATTATGTTTAAAAGTGAAGTATATATCAAAAGGAGAAAGGAACTCCATAAAAAAATGAAAACCGGACTGGCTCTGTTCATCGGTAATAGTGAAACGCCAATGAATTATCCTGCTAATACTTATCATTTCAGGCAGGATAGTGATTTTCTCTATTTCTTCGGACTCGACATCCCGGGATTCACCGGAGTGATGGATTTTGATTCAGGCAAAGACCGGATTCTCGGCAATGATTGCGACATGGACGACATTATCTGGATGGGCCCTCAGCCGACAGTTAAAGAGCTTGCCCTTAAAAGCGGGGTTATAAATACCGCACCGCTACCTAAACTTGAAGAGATTATTAAGGATGCTCTCTCAAAAAACAGAAAAATAAATTTTCTGCCTCCATACCGCGGAGAAACGAAGATGATACTTGGTTCGCTGCTGAAGGAAAACCCCTGCCAGATGAAAACCCTTGCCTCAGTTGATCTGATTAAGGCAGTAATTTCAATGAGATCAATTAAAGAAAAAGTTGAAATTGAGGAGATTGAAAAAGCGGTGGATATTGCATACGATATGCATGTTACCGCAATGAAAATGTGCAAGCAGGGTGTTAAGGAGCAGGATATATTCGGGACTATCGAAGGTATAGCACTTGCAAAAGGAGGAGGAACCTCATTTCCGATAATACTCAGTGTTAACGGACAGACTCTTCACAACCATGCACATGGAAATATCTTAAAAAAGGGCAGGATGATGGTCACTGATGCAGGCGCGGAAACAAATCTGCACTATTCCTCTGATATTACGCGGACAACTCCGGTAGGAGGAAAATTCAGCCAGCAGCAAAAGGATATCTATGAGATTGTTCTGAAAGCCAATACCGAAGCCATTAAAACAACCCGGCCCGGCATATCCAACCGCGATCTGCATTTTATGGCATGCAAAATCATTGCATTGGGGATGAAAGAATTAGGATTGATGAAAGGCGATGTTGATGAGGCGGTTACAGCCGGAGCTCATGCACTCTTTATGCCTCACGGACTTGGCCACATGATGGGACTCGATGTTCACGACATGGAAGCGCTTGGAGAAAATTTTATAGGATATAATGAAAAAGTAAAACGCAGCGACCAGTTTGGACTGGCATTTCTACGGTTTGCCATGCCCTATAAACAAGGACATGTATTTACCGTTGAACCAGGATGTTATTTTATCCCGGAACTTATAGAAAAATGGAAAGCAGAGGGGAAATTCAGAGAATTCATCAACTACAGCAAAATTGACAGTTACATATCAATCGGGGGAATACGTATCGAAGACGATGTCCTCATAACCGATAAGGGGCATAAGGTTTTGGGTAAACCAATACCCAAAACAGTAAAAGAGGTAGAATCAATTTGCGCCTGATTGCCTTTTGGCCTGTCCCGGGAAAACGGCTATACTTTCATGACCAGCCGCATCAACCGACTGGATTCCAAAGAAATAATTATCCTTTGAATAGGGTAGTGTTATCTCATTGCCTGTAACAAAAATCTTCTTTTCCCAGAGAGGCTGATATGTCTCACGCATGAAAATATAATAGCCTGCAGGTTTTATACCTTTTGCAGGGGACTCCCATTTCAAAGTAGTTTTATTTGTCAGTCCGCCTGTAACGATACCGCAATTTACAGGTTCATATGGAGCGAGTGCAAGGTTGGCTATTGTTGCAAGATCTACTCCGGCATTTTTTCTCACATATTCATAATCAACATACTCGGGCAGGTCGCCCAGTTGAATTCCGTTCTCCACAGCAGGAATTTTATGTGTTCTGTCGTAGTTCTCATTGTATTCACAAATTCTGACCGCAGTAAACCCCTCCTGGCAGAAAGGTGAATGATCGCCGCCTCTGCCAAACCTGTCATTCCGGAAAACAAGGGTCACGTTCAGCTGCTCCACATATCTTTCACCTGTCTCTTTGATATATCGTGCAAGCTGACGGGCTTTACTGTCATTTTCCCCCGAAGTGTATTTTCTTAACGATGCCATCTGCTCTGTTTCAAAAGCCGGAACTCCTTCACTGAAAACCCTCACCCTCATATTATCATTGAGAAGAGTTTCGCTGGAACCACTGTTGCCAATCATATCATTATTCAGCATTGCAATGATATTCCACTTTTCCTGCTTCGCTTTTGTTGCCATATATTTTGCACCATACAATCCATGTTCTTCTCCTGATACGGCCATAAATACTATTGTCGCCGAAAATTTCCTTGTTGACATTATTCTTACAAGCTCCAGAATTGCAGCAACACCTGATCCGTCATCATTTGCACCCGGAGCAAAACCTGTATTGTCATTATCAAGTGCAGCACGTGAATCGAGGTGGGCGCTTATAATTATTATTCTATCGTCGTTTGGGTCTGTCCCTTTCAGGGTAGCCACGACATTCTTCAGTTTTGTCTCCTGTGATATTCGCTGGCCCTGACCACCAACCGTATATTCCTCAAATTTAACTTCAAGACGTCCGCCGGAAGCAGAAATACTTTTTTCCATCTCAGTTTTTATCCAGTTCCATGCTGCGCCTATACCTTTTGCAGGGTCGTTCTGTTCGCTCAGGTTATGGCGTGTATGGAAACTTACCATCTTTCTGACATGCTGCTCTATTTTATCTTTCGAGATATCATCAACCATCTTTTTTATTTCCGGATCGCGGTTGATAATTGTTTGAGCTCCTGATACATATACAAATGTCAATAAAATAAATGAGAATGCGATTCTTTTCATAGAAATAGTTCTGTTTTTGATAATCCGTGCCCTTTTTAATATGCTTTGAAATATTCTCTGTTTAGTCTTGCAATATTAGTCAGCTTGATCTGTTTAGGACATTCAGCTTCGCAGGCACCTGTATTTGAACAATTGCCAAAACCAACTTCATCCATTTTTTCAACCATAGCTTTCACCCGCTCTTTTGCCTCAATTCTACCCTGCGGTAAAAGAGCAAACTGAGAAATTTTAGCGGATACAAACAACATTGCTGAGGCATTTTTACAGGCAGCTACACAGGCACCGCACCCGATGCAAATAGCCGAATCAAAGGCATCGTCTGATTTTTTCTTCCGGATAAGAATTGAATTGGCTTCCGGAGCTGCCCCGGTATTCACGGAAATGAACCCCCCGGCTATCTGGATCTTATCAAATGCTGTTCTGTCGACAATAAGATCCTTAATTACAGGGAAGGGCTTTGCTCTCCAAGGTTCAATCCATATTGTATCTCCTTCCTTGAAATATCTCATGGAGAGGTGGCATGTAGTGATTGCAGGAACCGGCCCGTGAGGATGTCCGTTAATGTACATTCCGCAAGAGCCGCAGATCCCTTCGCGGCAGTCGTGGTCGAAAGCCACCGGATCCTTATCCTCTTCAACCAGCTTTTTATTGAGAGAATCGAGCATCTCGAGGAATGCCATCTCAGGAGATACATTATCCATCTTATATGTTACAAAAGTACCCTTTGTTTTAGCATTTTTCTGACGCCATATTTTGAGTGTAAGCTTCATGTTCTGAATATTTTGTTATGTTGATTTGTTGTTATATAGTTATGTTGTTATGCCATTATGCCGTTATGCCGTTATGCCATTATTTATAGCTTCTTACCTTCATCTCAACCTCCTCAAACTTCAGCTCCTCCTTATGCATTACAGATGGTTTCCCTTCTCCTGCATATTCCCAGGCAGCAACATAAGCATACTTTTCATCGTTTCTGAGTGCTTCGCCATCCGGAGTCTGATATTCCTCCCTGAAATGTGCCCCGCACGACTCATTTCTGTTAAGGGCATCAGTTACAAGAAGCTCGGCGAGTTCAAAATAGTCAGCGACCCTGCCTGCCTTCTCCAGTTCCATGTTAAGTTCACTGTATGTTCCTGGCACAA
>JAPLED010000052.1 GCA_026391475.1 Bacteroidia bacterium
AGAAGCTGGTGCTATTTTGGCTATACCGGCAATCGGGAATAGTGCAGTTGTAGTTGGAAGTGAAGATAAAAACCTTTATTGTTACAATGCTTCTGATGGAAAGTTGATATGGAAATACAGAACCAATGGCCGCATAACAGGTTCTGCGGTAATAACATCCACAAAAGTTCTCTTTACGGGCATGGATGGAATTGTTTATATTCTCACTTTGGCTGATGGAAAAAAATTGTGGAGTTTTAATGCAGGGACACCTGTAAGCAGCTCTCCTGCTGTCACAAAAGAGAATTTTTATATCCTTACTGAAGATGGACGGTTGCTTTCATTCGCGGAAAAAACGGGTACGAAAAAATGAAAATTGTATATCTTATAACAGGTTCAGGAGGATCATTTTATTGTGGTAATTGTTACCGCGACATGATTTACCTGAGGGCAATCCGGAAGGTTCCCGGTATTACTGCTACTGCAATACCGTTATATCTTCCCCCGGACGAAACCAACATTGAAACCGGTCTTGACACTCATGTGTTTTTTGGTGCAATAACGATGTATCTGAGAGAAAAAGTTCCATTCTTCAGGAATATGCCCGTATTCTTGGATAAATTTTTTGACTCTGCTCCCATGCTGAAAATGGCGGCGCATAGAGCGGGAACAACACGTACAGAAGGGCTCGAAGATATGACATTGAGCATGATAAAAGGAGAAAATGCCTTTCCTGAAAAAGAGCTGCAACGGCTTATAAAGTATCTGATAAAAGATGGGAAACCCGATATCATCCATCTGTCAAATGCTCTTATTATCGGCTTGGCCCGTCAACTAAAAAAAAGACTGGATGTAAAAATTGTCTGCTCTCTTCTGAACGAGGATGACTGGATTGATGAGATGGTTGAGCCTTATCAGTCAAAAGCATGGAAACTGATATCACAGGAGGCAGTTAATGTAGATACCTTCATTACGCCAAGCAAGTATTATAAAGAATTGTTTATATCGAAGACCGGAGTGTCCGGTGTTAACTTCCATATTATACCCCTGGCAATTGATGACGGGGATTCAAATATTATCCAAAAAAGAGATAATTACCCGGCTTTAGGATATTTCTGCAGGATCAACTCTCAGAATGGATTTGACAAACTGGTTGATGCATTTATTGAACTAAAAACAGGAAACTGTTTACCCGGACTAACCCTTCATGTATCAGGTGGATATACAGGCGATGATAAATCATTCATTGCAGAACAGATAAAGAAAATAAAAACACATGGATTAAAAAGCTTTATCAGAATATATCCGGAATTTCAGGGTAACAGTAAACAGGAATTTTTCAGCAATATCGATATAATGAGTGTTCCCGTCAGAAAGCATGATGGTTACGGCCTTTATATACTTGAAGCAAATGCGGCAGGTATTCCCGTTGTTCAACCTGCAACAGGCGCATTTTTGGAAATTATTGAAAAGACTATGGGAGGAATTACATATTCACCCGATACCGTTGCTGAATTATCAGCTAACCTGTTGAAATTATTTAAGGATAGTAACTTACGAGCACAGCTTGGGAAGAACGGCAGAGAAAAAGTAAATAAAGAACTTTCACTTGATAAAATGTCAGACGGTTTATCAGAAGTTTATAATTCAATTACAAAAATTGGCATTTGATGAAATTATATTCTCAGAAATAATATGCTATATATTAAAAATATTTCGAAATCCTTCATTCAGAGAGGTTTAGTTCTTAATAATCTCTGTCTTGATGTGAGTGAAGGTGAGTCAATTGCAATCATGGGTCCATCAGGTTCAGGGAAAACAACTCTGATGAATATTATCGGTCTGCTCGATAAACCGGATAACGGGGAGATCACTTTCAGGGGAGCCTCCATTGCAAACTTTAATGACGATGAGTCAGCAGTTTACAGAAACAGGAATATCGGCTTTGTTTTCCAGGATCATCTATTATTGCCGCATCTGACTGTATCGGAGAACATACTTCTTCCTTTGCTTGCTGCAAAATACTCAAGCGATGAACTTGCTTTGAAAGAGCAGCATGTAACCGAACTTATGGAAAAGACCGGTATTTCTGATCTGGCAGATAAATATCCTTTCCGCATATCAGGCGGAGAAGCACAGCGTGTTGCACTGGTCAGAGCTTTAGTTAATAATCCTTCAATACTGCTTGCCGATGAACCTACGGGTTCCCTGGATGCAAAGAATGCTGATATTCTTGGAGAACTTCTCCTGGAGATGAATAGAGAATTTGACATAACCTTGATACTTGCCACACATTCGTCGGATCTGGCAAAAAAAATGACCCGGATATTACAACTCGGTGAAGGAAAATTAATTGATTTAACCCATCCCCCATCAAGACGGGGGGATGAGTTCAGGAAGTGTATTTTAGAATAATTATTTTGAAAAACAATAAGTAGCAACTTATGTAAATTATGGTACCAGGTATTCTTCAAATAGTAAGCCGGTCAATAAAATTTTACAAAAAGCCTGTTCTTTATCAGATCCTTATTATTGCATTATTGTCGGCAGTAATAACCGGATCACTTTTGACAGGCAGATCAGTGCGGACTAGTTTGAAAAAATCAGCTTCTGAACGTCTTGGAAACGCCGGTATTATGTTAAGTTCAGGAGTCCGTTATTTTGATGCATCACTTGCTGAAAGAATGAAGGACAGCGCCAAAATCAATTGTACCGGGATACTTGAAATAAGTGGTTATAGTCAAAGCCTGGCGTCACAAAATGGCGCTTTCAATACTCATATCTATGCTGTAAATCCTGATTTTTTCACGTTTCAGGGAAACGATTCAGTAAACATCAAACCAGGTGAAGTTGCTGTTAATAACAGACTTTCAAATTATCTTGGAGTGAAAACAGGTGACGAACTGATTATACGCTTTAATGAGATCAGTAACATACCAGCAGATGCGCCTTTTGCCCCGGCTAAAGGAACAGTAAAGTCGGTTGTGATGAGAATCGGAACTATTCTGAAACCAAATAACACCGGTAATTTCTCCCTGTCAATCAGCCAGATAATGCCAATGAATATTTTTATGAACCTTTCTGATCTTGAGGATATTAATGGCAAAGAGGCAAAAATAAACAGGTTGCTTATTGAAAATAAAAATGAATTTTCGTCAATTGATATTTATAATAAACTGAAACATGTTTTAAAGCCATCTGATATCGGACTCAGCCTGAGGGTAGTAAATAAAACCGGAGAATGTGAACTGATATCAGACAGAGTTTTTATAGACGAAGTAATCATCAAAGAAATTCAAAATGTTCTTCCCACTTCTGCTCCGGTTATTACCTACCTTGGAAACAGATTCAAAGCAGGAAACAGATCGACACCATATTCATTTGTGTCAGCATTACCTTCTTCAATATACCCTGAAATTGCTCAGGGCGATGGTATAATAATTAACAGATGGCTGGCTGATGACCTGGTTGTCAACGAGGGAGACTCAATTGATATGTTTTGGTATTCACCTGATTCACTTAATAAACTTATTGAAAGCAGTAATAAATTTATTGTTAAGCGGATAGTGGATATGAAAGGTATATGGTCAGATTCGCTCCTGATGCCGGATTTTCCGGGTATATCAGGAAGTGAATCCTGCTCAGACTGGGATGCCGGAGTACCTATTAAGATGAAGGATATTCGCCGTAAGGATGAGGATTACTGGAATAAATTCAGAGGTACTCCTAAGGCTTTTATCAATTATGAAAAGGGTAAAGAGTTGTGGGGAAATAATTTCGGGCCTGCAACAGCGCTTCGTTTTCCGGCAGCAATATCAAAAAAAGAGATTGAAGACAAGCTGATTGGGTCGCTTGACCCTGATAAAACAGGTTTCAGTGTCACTGATTTATTGGGCGCATCATTTAAAGCAGCAAATGAGAGTGTCGATTTCAGCACGCTTTTCTTAAGCCTTGGTTTTTTCCTGATATTAGCTTCAGTAGTTTTATTATCCCTTGCCGTTACATCATATTTTGATTCTAAAAGGAGTCAGATAAATACACTTTTTGCACTGGGTTTTAAAAACAGATGGATTAAACAACTATTAGTTCTCGAATCAGGATTAATAGCTTTAATCGGGTGTCTTATCGGTGCATTTGCCGGTTATTTAGTTAATATACTCATCACCAAAGCATTGAATTCTGTCTGGGGAGGCGCTGTGCAAACCAATACACTTGAAGCCTTCTTCAATTTAATACCAATGTTGACAGGATTCGCCGTAACATTCCTTATCACAATGGTTTTTATGATCTTAAGAGTAAAACGTTACCTGAAGACACTGAATAGAAAGGAAAAGAAGATTCATGTAAGTCATTCACCCAGTAGAAACTTTATATTTTTATTGATTTCGTTTTTTATTGCAGTTGCATTATTTGTATGTTCTGTTTTTTTTAAAGATCAGGAACTCTCTCTCTGTTTTGGTGCCGGAACGGTTCTGTTAATAACCCTGATTCTATTCTGCAGGCAGTTTTTTATTGGCCGGATAGTTTATCATCCTGATAACAGGAAAACAAGAAAAGGTTTATCGCGCCTTTACTACTCTTTTTACCCTTCACATGCTGTCACTCCTATCCTGTTCATAGCTGCAGGCATTTTTGCAGTTTTCATCACCGGTGCAAACAGGATGAATTTTAACGGGGAACATTTAAAGCGATCCGGCGGAACCGGCGGATATTTGCTTTGGTGCGAAAACACTATTCCTGTCAAAGAGGATATGAATTCAATATCAGGAAGGAAGACATTAGGTCTTGACAACGAGCAGCTTATGGAGATGAGTTTTGTCCAGGTGAAAAGGTCATCTGGCGATGATGCCAGTTGTCTTAACCTTAACCATGTATCAGCTCCTCCTCTTCTTGGAATTGATCCTGCTGATTTTATTTCCAAAGGATCATTCTCCTTTTCTAAATCAATGCCACAAAAGAATGTTAAAAATCCATGGAAGTATTTAAATGTAACTTCAGAAAGTAATACAATCTATGGTATTGCAGATCAAACTGTTCTTCAGTGGGGGTTGAAGATCAAACCCGGTGATACCTTAATCCTCAGAGCTGAGAATGGACAACCTTTGAATATTATTATTGCTGCCGGATTAAAATCATCTGTTTTTCAGGGTTATGTGCTGATTGGAATGGATAATTTCATGAAGTATTATCCTTCTGTTTCCGGGAGTTCCGTTTTACTTGTTGATGGTGATCCCGGACTGACTGGTTTCTACAAAAGTACTTTGAATGAAAGACTTGAGAACTACGATATTAATATTGAACTAACATCTGCACGTCTGGCATCCTTTTATGAAGTTACAAATACTTATCTGTCTGTATTTGGGGTATTTGGTGCTTTAGGTATGATAACCGGAATAGCAGGACTTGGATTTGTTCTTTTAAGGAACTATAACTACCGAAAAAAAGAATTTGCACTCATGCTGGCAACCGGATTTACAGTGAAAAGAATCAGGAGAATTATTTTATCAGAACAGATGCTGATATTATTTGCAGGAGTTACTTCAGGTGTTATCTCAGCCGTGGTTTCTACACTGCCATCATTAATGAACAGTGCTGACATACCATGGCTATTTCTGGGAATGATGGTATCAGCAATAATAATAACAGGTTTAGCTACTCTGGTTATTTCTGTCAGGTCAGTCACAAACGAATCGTTGACTGCGAGTCTGAAAAAAGAATAAGATTATTTTTTCCCTGCAGCAATAAGATATTTCTGAGTTCTGAAAATGATCATGCCATCAGTAATTGCAGGAGCTGTCATACAGATATCATTCAAGGGGATTTCAGCAAGAAGTTTAAAACTATCTCCATCCTGAATAATATACACAGTTCCCTCTTCATCAACAATATAAATTTTACCATCCGATGCTACCGGAGAAGCAATGAAGCTTTTAGAATTCCCAAGCTTGGCATTATAAATCTCTTTACCGGTAAGGGGATCGAGACAAATAAAAGCTCCGTTCCAATTGACATTATAAAGATGATTTTTATAAAGAAGCAGTGAATGCATGTATGATCCTCCGCGAGGCAGACTCCATTTTATATATTCATTTGATGTTTCATTGTCTTTCAGGCTTATATCACCAACCGCATTAGTTTTTACGGCAATTATGGGAGAACTACGTCCATGTGCACTGTTAAAATAGATCATGTCATTTCCAACAACAGGAGTTGGAATCTGAATATCTCCTCCACCCGACATCTTCCATATCTCCTTTCCTGTTTCGAAATCATACCCGCCACGATGCTTGTAACCGTTTAGTGCAACATAGGTTTTACCTGCATTTATATAAATATTCGGGGTGCACCATCCGGGGTATTCATCCCTCTGGGTTTTCCATAACTCTTTTCCTGTTTTAACATCATATGCTGCAACAAAAGAGTTTTCCAGTACATCACACTGGATAATGAGTACCCCATTGTAAATGATCGGGGAACTGGCAAATTCCCATTCCGCTGTTTTTACCATAAAGAACACTGACTTCAGTAGTCCAAAGCTTTTTTTCCATAACAGATTGCCACTCATATCATAACAAAAGAGTCCTTCTGAACCGAAAAAAGCAACAACATATTTGCCATCAGTGGCAACAGATGTGTTGGCGTGAGTTGATTTCGGGTGACGTTTCATCTTCGGAATTCCCTTATAAGATGTCCTGTCCCAAATCATTTTACCTGTGTTTTTGTCAATGCAATATACTTTCCATTCATGAACCGATGAGTCTTTAACCGGGGAGATATCACCATAGATGCCTGGTTTAAATCCACTATTATCAGCCTGACTGATAGCAGTTGTGATAAACAACTTGTTGTCCCATATGACAGGACTGGAGAGGCCAAGCCCTGGTATTTCAATCTTCCATCTGATGTTAATCATCTTATTCAGGTCAAATGATTGCGGTAGATTTGCATTATCGAGAACACCTGATGCCATAAAGCCGCGGAACCCAGGCCATTGCCGCTCAGGTCTTGTCTGCGCGCTGATAGTCAGCGATAAAAAACATAAAACAATAAGGATTGTTAATACCAGGTGTTTAAATTTCATATACCTATAAGATTTATTAAATATCAAATTCACTTTTTAACTGCCAGTTTTCCGTTATTGATCCATAAAGTTATCCTGCTCATCCGGTCGTAAGGCGGATATGTATGCATACCTCCGGTAACCATATCCATTATTCCATCATTATTGAAGTCACCTAATTCAAGAGTAAGCAGATGAGTCGGATCCCTGGCTATATCATGCCGGATAAACTGCATATTCCCTGTGTTTTCCAACCATATAAAACTCTGAGATTCTGATCTGTCCCATAAATTAAAAGCACTTATTCCTGACTGACTAGCGAAATAATATCAAGATCACCATCCTTGTCAATATCAACTATTTCAACATTAATAGGTCCTGAAAGATTTTGCAAAATATGGCTTTGGAATTTCCAGTTTCCCAGATTCTCAATCCACCGGGTTTCTCCATCATCGTAACCAAATTGTGCAACTGCAAGATCCATATCCCCGTCATTATCCAGATCACCTGCCCTCATATCTGAAACACGTGCAATCTTCTCAACAATGACCCGTTTTGTGAAGTTATTTTTGCCATCATTTTCAAGAACGACCACTGAACCAATTTTATCATTATTCGGAAAAAGCATACCAAGGACCGCTACCAACAGATCCTTATCTCCGTCTTTATCAAAATCGAAGACCTGAACATGGGCCGGGGCAATCAGACCATCAGCAAGAACCGTTTCTGTGTAAACACCGGCAGGATACTGTCTTATCCAGTTAACTGAGTTGCTCTTACAATCACAAACGATAATATCCAACAAACCATCGCCATCAAGATCATTTGCCTGAACATGCGAAATAAGAGGAGGTTCCGTAAATGTCTGCCCGACAGGCATCGGATTGAGAAAATCTATTTTTTCTCCAGCCGAATAACCCTTTATTTCTCCTGATACGTTATCCTTCGCACCAGATTTATTCACGATTCGTTTAATCACCTCACTCCTGCTCATCCCTTTTTGTTTAGCCTGGTAACCTATCAACAAGAAGGGAATGCCAATTATAATAAATAAAACAATTGCAACAAGGATAAGATTTATTATGCCTTTCTTTTGTTTGACGGGAGAGCTATTATCTTTTGGCATGAGCAGTTGATTATATTTAAATATTGATTAAATAGTTATTGTAAAATTAACCTATATGTGTTTTTTGAAGTGTTTTTTTGAAATATAATAATTATCATTGATAACAAAAGAAACCTTTTTTTTGGTATTATTCAAAGCAGATTAAGAAAAATATTTTTATAAGATGAAAGTATTTAGAAAACAGGCTATTAATCCTGAGAGTGAAAAACCCGGTTATAAAGATATTTTAAAAGAGTCTGGTTTTTTAAGAAGAATTATTGTATCCAGATGGCCACAGGCTTTCCTTACAATTATCACAATGGTGATGATTTATATTGTGATTCTCACCTCTGTATTTGGGACTAAAGTATCAGGGAGGAATCTTGGAGTTCTTATGATGTGGGCTATATGGTTATTTGTATTGGTTGCTTTGATTACTCCGTTTCTTGGCAGATTCTGGTGTACTATCTGTCCTCTGCCATTCTTTGGAGATTTGATACAGAGAAACTCCTTCTTTAATCCACTTAAAGGCAAAACAAAAAAATATAATAACAAGTTTTCGGGATTTTTCTAAAATGGCCTGTCTGGCTAAACAAAAACTGGTTCAGGCTAATCGTTTTTTTACTGCTTGCGACTTTTTCGACAACACTTGTTGCTATTCCTCGCATTTCAGGGATAACCGTACTCATGATGATTCTGGTACCAACCCTGATGTCTGTAGTTTGGGAATTGAGGGCATTTTGCCGGTATGTCTGTCCTGTAAGCGTTTTTATCGGGCCATATTCCAGGATGAGTTTTCTCTCCCTCAGAAATAAATCCCAGGTTATTTGTAACCAGTGCAAACCGCATTTCTGCCTGAAAGGGAATGCAAATGGGTGGGCATGTCCTTATGGTATTAATGTAGGGGAAATGAAAGAAAACACAGATTGTGGATTATGCCTTGAGTGTATACGAAGCTGCTCGTATGATAATGTATCACTTTATATAAGGCCTTTCGGGATGGAGCGGGGAACACGCAACCTGAGTGAAGCATGGTTAACAATGGCAATATTTATGGTTGCAATAATCTATAGCATTTTGTATCTGGGTCCATGGCCGGTTGTTCGTGATTATGTGAATATTATTGATAAACATAACTGGGGTCTGTTTGGTATATATTCTCTGGTAATGTGGTCATTAGTATTGATTATTGTACCAGGTATATTTTATTTTCTTGCTATAATCGGCACCAGAATATCAAAAATAAAAAGTAGTATAAGAGAGGTATTTCTTGAATATGCGAGGTCTCTTTTACCCTTTGGGCTTATGCTTTGGATAGCTTTTGTAATCCCAATGCTCTTTGTAAATGTTACCTTTATTATCCAATCAGCATCTGACCCTTTCGGATGGGGCTGGGATTTCTTTGGAACAGCGAATATACCATGGCACCAGTTTTTGCCTCAATTTATTCCATGGTTTCAGGCTATTCTCGTTTTGACAGGATTATATTTAAGTCTAAGAAATATCAGAAAGTCCTGGATAAGTTGCCAGATGAAACGACAACAGTTGTTCTGGTTTTGTTTGCCTGTGAGCCTGCTTTTTACGACGGTTGCTGTGGTAATGTTATTTTTCTTCACAAATTAAAGCGTACCAGATTTTACCTTTGGTTATGACTAGCTGATATTCTTCAGGTAGGAGAACAAATTCATTAAAAAGAAAAATATAACAATCTTCATCTGACTATTTAAACAAAATGGTCAGACAGATTGTTATATTTGCATCTTTTTATTGAAATGAATAAAACAGAGTCAGGTTCTGAGAAAAGCATTAAGGTGCAATTAATAATTGAAGTCGCGCAAAGACGGTTCGGTTTGTATGGCGTTGAGAAGACTTCAATGCAGGAAATTGCTGATGATCTGAAGTTATCAAAAGCATTCTTATATTACTATTTTCCTGACAAAGAGAGGCTCTACAAAGCAGTTGTTGAAAAAGAACAGAATGAGTTTCTTGCCAGAATTTCAGAAAAAATATTGAATATTCAGGAACCAGAACTATTGCTTCGTGAATATGTCAGTACTCGACTCTCCTATTTCCGCACATTATTGAATATAAGCAGATTAAGGCTTGAGGCTTATTCTGATCTTAAACCTGTTTTCAGGGAGACAATCAGTTTATTTAAAGAAAAGGAAAAAGAAATTATCGTACGGATTTTTGAAAAGGGCGTCAGCAAGGGAATCTTCTCCATCAAGGATCCTGATCAAACAGCTTCACTTTTTCTCGATCTGCTTAAAGGACTGCGGATTTCGGTAGTAAATGATAAAAAAACGCTTTTCATTGAACAGAAGGAATACGACCGGCTTCTTGAAAAAACAATCGCTTTTACTGATATTTTCATCAAGGGTTTGAAAATCAAATAATTCATAATACTGACAGTTAACTACATAAATAAATTCAGAACAATTTTATGAAACCAGAATCAAAGAACAACAGGCTCAGAGTTTACATTCCACTCGCAATTGTTATTATAGCTGTACTGGCAGGTGCCTGGTACTGGTATAGAGATTATTCACGATACATAACTTCTGATGATGCACACATAGATGCTGACATTGTCAGCGTCGGATCGAAGATAATCGGCCGGATATCTGCTATTTATGCCAATGAAGGAGATTTCATGAAACAAGGAACCCTTTTGGCAGACATTGACAGCTCTGATTTGGTTGCACAGAGAAATCAGTCTGTTGCATTAAGAACTCAGGCAATGGCAAATTTAGCACAGTCGGAGGTTAAATATAGCTCCGATCAGAAAAGCATAAGGGTTCTGGAGATAAACCTTGAGCGGGCCAATGAAGATCTGACAAGAGCTAAAAGCCAGTCAGAAGGTGGTGTGATAACAACGGAGCAATTCGACCATATAAAGAAAGGATATGAAACCGCAGTGGCTCAACTTGAGGCAGCAAAGGCACAGTTGATGGTTTCAAAATCGATGATATCAAGTGCCTCAGCAGCTGTTGAAACCGCTAATGCACAGGTAAAAGTATTTAATACTCAGCTTAAGAATACCAGGCTTTATGCACCTGCCGATGGAATTATAGCAAAAAGATGGCTGCTTCCGGGTGATGTGGTTCAGCCAAGTCAGTCAGTTTTCACTATGACTTTGAGCAAGAATCTTTGGGTGATGGCGTTTCTTGAGGAGACGAAAATTTCAGATATTCATACGGGGCAGAATGTAAGATTTACCATTGATGCATTTCCTGGAATAAAATTCAGTGGTAAAGTATTATTGGTTGGTTCCAGCACTGCATCTGTATTTTCATTGATTCCGGCTAATAATGCTTCAGGTAATTTCACAAAGGTTACCCAGCGCATTCAGGTCAGGATTTCCATCGAAAGTGCAGATAATAATAAAGAAATCTCCTCATTCAATATTTTATCCGGAATGTCGGTTGTTGTCAAGATTATCAAAAACTAAGAATGAAAAAACGGAGAACACCATCCCACCACATCCGGATGCTTGTACGGAATAGCAATTCGGTTTTTCATCCTAAACACCTGTCTTATAAATGGTTTTTGCTGGCCAATATTATGCTCGGGACTTTCATGGCGGTTCTTGATGCAACGATTGTGAATGTCGGTTTACCGAAGATTATGGCATCATTTGGAGTAGGTCTTGATAAAATTGAATGGATTATAACGGCTTATATGCTTGCAATGGCTGTGGCGCTTCCTACTTCGGGATGGCTTGCAGACAAATTTGGTTATAAGAGGTTGTATTTCATCGGATTATTCCTTTTTACATTAGGGTCAATGTTATGCGGCAGATCTTCGGATGAAAACATGCTGATAGCATCGAGGGTTATTCAGGGATTAGGCGCAGGGACAATCCAACCGCTTGGCATGGCCATTATTACTAGGGAATTTCCACCTAACCAGCGAGGTCTTGCACTTGGATTCTGGGGTATTGCTGCAGCAGCATCTATCTCATTCGGGCCGCTTATTGGTGGTTTTCTGATAGACCGTTTCAGCTGGCCGCTGATTTTTGACGTAAATATACCGATTGGAATATTAGCCATGTTGTTCACAATTGTAATACAGAGCGAATATATCAACAGGAAGGCAAGAAATTTCGACGTGGTCGGTTTCATTTCGGTGACTATATTTCTTCCACTCACACTCTATGCACTATCAGAGGGAAATGCAGTTACAAATTCAGCAGGATGGCATGCTCCATATATTCTCGGATGCGGCGCTATTTCTTTAATTGCATTAACGGTTTTTATAACCGCAGAATTGACTGTAAAAGAACCGCTTATTGATCTGAGACTTCTTAAGAATCATAACTTCGGTATGGCCAATATCATTATGATTTTTTTCAGCCTGGGAATGTTCGGAAGTACATTCCTTCTTCCTGTATATCTTCAGAATTCAATGGGTTACACTGCACTTCAAGCCGGCACAGTATTTCTTCCTGTTGGTATAATACAGGGAATTACTGCTCCAATTTCGGGAAGAATTTCAGATAAGATAAATCCCAAGCTCCCAATTTTTGCTGGTATTCTTTTGTTTGCTTTTAGCTTCTATCTGAACACTAAGTTATCATGGCTGACTGAGTTGAAATTCCTTATGATCTCACTGTATCTCAGAGGTCTGGCTATGGGTCTGCTGTTTACTGCACTCAATACAATATCACTTTTGGAAATACCACGTGAAAAGATGGCACAGGCATCAGCCATTGCAAATTCACTAAGACAACTTGGAGGAAGCCTCGGCGTTGCATTGCTTGCCACATTGTTGACATCCAGAGTCAGCTATCATGCTCAGATTTTTGGCGGTGCTGTTAAACCCGGCTCTGAGGTATATCAGGAGACCATGAATAAAATGAAATATCATCTTCAATATGAAGCTGGCAGCTCTTCGGCAAATGCTACCCGGCAAAGCCAGGCTTTACTCCTTTCAAATCTGAACAAACAGGCTTATATACAAGGGATTAATGATGATTTCCTTCTTGCAGGGATTATAACTCTTATAGGAGGAATCCCAATAATTTTTCTTCATACCAAAAAATCAAAAAATCAAATCCTTCCGGCAAATGAATAATCGAATAAATATCAGATCAATCCTTTCTGCAATAATATTGTTACTATTTATTAATAACATTATTGTTGGCCAAAGCACTTTTACGACAAAAGTGAATCCGGATACTGATTCTCTATCGCTAAAACATATTATTGAACAGGTAATAACCAGTCATCCATCTGTGAAAGTTGCAGAAGAGGCAATAATTAATGCAAATGCAAGAATTGGGCTGGCAAAGACAAGCTATTACCCTGAAGCGGACATAATAGCAAATTATGCCAATATAGGACCTGTGACTAAGTTAACTATTCCATCTATGGGAACTTTTCAGCTTTACCCCGAAAATAATTATTCAGCGTCAATAAATTACAGACAGCTTGTGTATGATTTTGGACGTACGCAACAGAACATAGAACTTGAAAATGAAAACAAGGCTATCGGTGAACAGACACTTGAGCAGGTAAAACAAAGATTGTCGCTTTTGACCGTGAATAATTTCTATACACTTGTTTTTCTTCAGGCTGCAATAAAAATAAAAGATGAACAATTGACCGCATTAAATGAACATCTCGGGTACGTTGAAAAAATGATGGCCACCGGCTCAGCAACAGAATACCAGGTACTTGCAACAAAAGTCAAAATATCTACAGTTGAAAGTCAGAAAGTCGATTTGATCGCCACGATGACCGCTCAGCAGGCATCAATGAATTCTTTGCTTGGAAATGATCAGACAACCAGTCCTATAGTTAAAAATGAGCTCTCTGTTGAGCTTCCGGTAATTGCATCAGATTCGCTATTATCTTATGCTTTTCATAACAGGGATGAAGTGCTTATAAATGAGAAAAAAACTTCACTTGCTGAGTTAAGGTTTGGTTTGGTAAAGCTGCAGAATAAACCCTTGTTAAGCCTTCAGGCATCGGGTGGTGCAAAGAATGGATTTATCCCTAATCTTAATAAAATCCTACCAAATTATGTTGTGGGCCTGGGGATAAGAATTCCAATCTTCGACGGAATGAAGAACAAATATAATCTTTTGCAGGCTCAGTCTACAATAACTTCCTTGTCGTATGAATCTGATTTTACAAAACGAAATATTTCGAACGAACTTTATGAAGCAAAGGCATATATGTTTGCAGCCGGGAAAAAAGTCAACCAGTTTGAGCTTCAGCTTGCACAGGCTTTGAAGGCCTATTCTCTTGCAGTGACAAGCTTTAAATCAGGAATGATTACAAATCTTGATCTGCTTGATGCCAATACTTCTGTTTCTGAAAGTAGGTTAATGCTTCTCAAAACCAGAATTGATTATGCAGCAAGTGTTTATAAGCTAAAAGCTGCACTGGGTGAAAGAATATACTGAATTTCGAAAATCCAGCCATGGAAATAAGTTAACAGACCTTTTTGTAATTTTATATTTTACATTCGGTAAGCCCAAGATTAAGTGAAGGTTTTGTACCTGCAATAACAAGAGCTGCCCCAAGCGCAGATGCATTAGCAATTTCAGAAGTATAAACTTGTTTTGATGGATAAGCTTCAGTGATAAGATTAAGGAATAGTTCATTATTTGAAAATCCTCCTGTTATGTAAATATTTGCAGTTTCATCATTGGCAGGAAGGACCAGGTTTATTGCTTCAATGGTAAGGTCACATAATTCATTCATTAACTGATGGTAAGCTTCTTTAAGCGAACTAAATTCATATAAGTCAATATAATCCTTCAATTCCCGCGGATCTGGTCCGGTTTTAAAGAATATTTTTTTCTCTTTGAATTTAGTCTTTAAGACCGTTGATAATTGCCTATCGGCTTTGACTTTTTTATAATAATCTTCTGATTTTTTAAAATGGATTGTTAACTGTTTCACAGCAGTTTCGTGCAGATGTCCAAGGAATAATCTTGACGATTTTACCGGTTGTCTCGTGATACTCATATAGCAAAGACAATCTTTGTCCAGCTGTTCTGCAGTTAGTTTTTCAGTATTAAAGGGATTCATATTAATACACCAGGTTCCTGTTGATAATAGCAAAAAATTACCATTGCTGCCTGCAAAATAAGGAGCAAGCGAGGCTGAACTATCATGAATACCAATTCCGATTTGCAGTTTTTTTCCTTCAATAACAACCTCGTTCAGTGTACCGATTGGAACAGGCTCCGGCAAGTTTAATCCCTGAACTTTAACCCATGGATGGTAATTCATGTTATCAAAATCCCAAAGAGCAGTATGACACCCGATTGATGTATGTTCTGAATAGATCTTCCCGGTTAAAATGTATGAGAGGTATTGTGGAAAATGAAGGATGTGTTTTACTTTAGCAAACACTTCCGGTTTAACTGCCTTTAGCCAAAGTGGTTGTATCCCGGAATTGAGCATACCCAATGCAGGAGATGCTGTTCTCCTGCAAAACTCATCCCTTCCGCCATGTCTCTTGTATAGGCTTTCCGGTATTTTTTCATCTATTGGTTTCAGATAATTATAGACCGGGGTCAGTCTTTTTCCATTTACATCGAGATAGACAAGCGTAGCACCATAGGTTGTAAAATTAACTGTCTTCAGATCATATTTATCAGAATTTACTAATCTGATTATAGATTCTTTTATCCATCGTTCAATATGCTCAATATCATCACATTCAAATCCATCATCATCCTTGATTTCAGCAAACTTCTGTTCCGTCTCAGAAACAACCTTAAGGGCATCATTAAACAGAATCAATTTTTTATTGGTCTTGCCGATATCAAATATAGCGATAACTGTCTCTTTCATATTTTATTATGTTCTGTTGAATACTGCAAAGGCTCAGAAATATAGTAGGGACGTTTTGTGCAACGTCCCTACATTGAATCTATCAATAGATTTCTATCTTTTTAAGAGTACTTCTTTTTCGTACTTCACAATCTCTTCAATATAATCCTGTCCTACAGGCACTTTGTTTTTCAGACAGTAGTAATCGTAGACAGCTCCAAAAGGTTTCGTTCTGAGTAACTCAAGAAATGCAAGTCTTTCAAAGTTTTTACACTGCTCTTCAAATTTAACAAGTGTTTTATAAGGCTCCAGTAAAGCATACATAAAGGCCATCTGAGCTGATCGTGTACCAATAACATAGGCTCCGATACGGTTAAGACTTGCATCGAAGAAATCGAGACCAATATTAACCCTGTTCAGAGCCTTGCAACGTACTATTTCCTGAGCAATAAGCAATAACTCGTCGTTAAAAGTAAGCACGTGATCGCTGTCCCAGCGAACACCACGGGTAAGATGTAACAGAATTTCATCAACAAAATGGAGGATAGAAGAAATTTTATCACCTACCTGTTCAGTCGGGTGGAAATGGCCATTATCGAGGGTTATCATTGTATTGTTTTTTATTGCATAACCCAGATAGAAATCATGAGATCCTACAACCATCGCCTCAGATCCTATTCCGAATAGCTTACTTTCAACGGAATCTTTAAGATATTTTTTAGGGTATTTTACTGCAAAGATCTCATCCAATGATTTTTTCAGCTGTTTACGCAGGGTATTCCTGTCAACAGGGGTATCCTTCGAACCGTCAGGTATCCATATATTATGTACAGTTGGAGTACCAAGTTGTTTTCCCATTTCAGCACTTATTGCCCTGCATCGCTTTGTATGTTCAACCCAGAATTTTCTGATTTTTTCATTTTTACTTGATAGGGTAAAACCATCATCAGCGTATGGATGTGAAAAACATGTACAGTTGAAGTCAAGACCTATTCCTCTCTTCTTGGCCCAGTTGATCCAACCCTGATAGTGCTTTGCCTCTATCTGATCGCGGTCAACCAGTTTTCCTCCAAACTCACCATAAATAGCATGAAGGTTTAATCTTTGTTTTCCTGGAAGAAGCGACATCACTTTATCAAGATCCGCTCTCATCTGGTCGATAGTTTTTGCTTTACCAGGAAAGTTACCAGTAGCCTGGATACCACCGCCACCTAGTACAGCTCCTGCTTTTTCAAAACCACCCACATCATCGGTCTGCCAGCAATGCAGACTGATATTTATATTATCCAATTCAGAAAGCACCTGGTCAGTATCAACGCCTAATGCTGCATATTGTTCTTTTGCCAACACATATGACTTTTCAATAAGTTTCTTTTTCATACTCAATAGTTATTTATGTTTCAATTCAGATCTTCTATAATTTATTTTTCCCTTAGTTTTTACAAGAATTTTAACCCACCCCTGCCCCCTCCCAGGAGGGGATTGATCGGGGATTCCTTTTGACTTTTGCCTTTTATTTTTTTTTAACCCACCCCTGCCCCCTCCCAGGAGGGGATTGATCTTGAGTTACTTTTTACTTTTTACTTGATTAATCCTATTCCATATAAAAAACCTGTTCCAAAGGAATTGTTACAGGAGAGTTATCAGGATTGGTTTCCATTATGTCAGCCATATATTTCCACCACTTCTTAACAATTTCGATGGTCCCCAGGTCCTGAGATGAACTTTCACCTGACTGTTCCTGATAAGCAAACAGGGTATTAGTCTCTTCATCCAGGAAAATGGAATAATTCCCGATGCCTTCATTTTTTAACAATCTGACCAGTTCAGGCCATATTTCGCTGTGACGTTTTCTGTATTCCTCTTTGAAACCGGGATACATCTTCATCTTAAAACCAAATCTTTTTGTCTTCATAATATTAACCTAATTTAACAACAAATGTTGAAAGTATAAGAATCAAAATTCCGATGATCAGTACAATAATTGTCTTTCTTTTAACTCCTTTCCATTCATTCAGGAAGATGCCCCAGATATTGCTTATAGCTATGTTCAGTGCCATCAGAATACTCCAGCCAAAAACGGCCATCCCTTCCGGAAGTTTACTGGATCCCATTCCGTAAAAATGAAACTGAAGAAACCATAAAAAACCTGCCAGGAAGGTGAAAAACAGATTGTTTAGAAGAACACTTCCTGAAACCGAAAAATAATCTCTGTACGTCTTATTTTTAATATTCAGATAACCACAATAGATCAGGTTTGTAACAAATCCACCTAAAAGGATGAAGATCAGCGATGGATTTTTCTGGAACAAAGGGTTAGTTCCATGAGCAAGAGCTACGTTTTCAATTGGTTTAGCAGATTCAAAACCGAAGTTGAAACAGGCACTCATAATACCGGCAAAAATTGCAATAAAAATTCCCTTTTTGAGAGCAAATTCTTTTACAGCAGCCTTCTTCTCTTCTTCAGTCATCTCTTTACTTTTAAGAGATCCGGCATAACCGATAATTGCAATCCCTGCCACCGTAATAGACACCCCAACTATTGTTAATATACCTGCTGTTGAAGAAAATAGGCTTTCCCCTGCGATTATTGGGGGTATTAATGTTCCAAATGCTGCGCAGAGACCAAGTGCAATACTCTGCCCGAGCGCAACTCCGAGATAACGTATACTTAATCCGAATGTCAATCCTCCAAAACCCCATAAAGCTCCAAAAAACATAGCCATTAATTTAGCTGAAGCGGGAGCTTCATTAATAATCGGGAAAAGCTCTCCCTTAGGAACAAAGATAAATGCGAATAATATCGGGGCAATCAGCCAGGCAGCTACACCCTGGCTTAACCAGTATGATTCCCATGCCCATGATTTGACTTTTTTAAATGGAACATAAAAGCTAGCGGCGCCAATACTTCCCAATGCTATTAATAAGATACCTGCAAATGGATTCATTTAAACTTTTTTTTTAGTTATACTGAACCGCAATTTATAAACTTTCAGGAATGAAATTGAATTTTGCGATGTTTTTTTATTCAGACAATTTTTTATAATCTTGATGTTTAAAATCAAATACCCTTAAATTATGAAATCACTCAAACTCACGCTTATTTTACTTTGTTTTTTTGGAGCTGCTTTTGCTCAGGATTTGTTTGTCAAAGATCTGACCTGTGAACATAAGAAAAATCCCATTGGGATTGATGTTACTCAACCAAGGTTCTCATGGAAAATTACTGGAACAGGAAATAACATCATGCAAAGTGCATATTCCATCAGGGTTGCTACAGACTGGAAATTCTCATCCGGCAAAATAGTCTGGCAATCGGGAAAGACCGGATCGGATGAATCAGTTCTGCAGGCTTATAAAGGGCCGGAACTGAAATCAGGACTGAGATATTTCTGGCAGGTGAAAATATGGGATAATAAAGGAAGAGAATCAAAATGGAGCGAAGTAGCTTTCTGGGAAATGGGGTTACTCTCTCAATCTGACTGGAAAGCAAAATGGATTGAGATGGAAGGTGATACAATCCGATATTCCCCCTCACCTCATTTCAGGAAGGAATTTCAGGTTGGAAAGAGTATCGCCAGCGCAAGGGTTTACGTTACATCTCATGGTTTTTATGAATTGCATCTGAATGGAAAAAAGGTTGGAGATCAGGTACTTACACCGGGCTGGACTTCCTATGGAAAAAGACTTCAATACCAGGTATATGATGTAACAGGTATGATAATAAAAGGCAATAATGCAATTGGAACTGTCCTGGGCGATGGTTGGTACAGAGGAACCCTTGCATGGGGCAATAACTGGGCAATTTATGGTAAAAGACTTGGTCTTCTGTTACAGTTAAAGATTACATTCACCGATGGTTCTGAATCCATGATAATAAGTGACGAGACATGGAAAGCTTCAAATAACGGTGCTATCAGGATGAATGACATTTATAACGGTGAAACATACGATGCGACGAAAAAACTTACAGGCTGGAATCTGCCTGGTTTTAATGATAATAACTGGTTAAAAGTCAGTATCGGAAATTATAAGAACAACCTCATAGCATCTGAGGGGTCACCGATAAGAAAAATTCAGGAAATCAAACCTGTTAAAATATTCCGGACTCCAAAAGGTAAACTGATTGTGGATATGGGTCAGAACATGGTTGGCTGGTTAAGATTAAAAGTTACCGGTAACAAAGGAACTGTGGTCACATTACGCCATGCAGAAGTTATGGATAAGTTTGGTGAGTTTTATACAACAAATCTCCGTGCTGCCAAATGTCAGCTGACCTACACACTTGAAGGAACAGGTGAAGAAATCTATGAACCGAGGTTCACATTTATGGGATTCAGATTTGTTGAAGTCACTGGTTTCCCCGGCGAACTGACATTAGATAATCTTACAGGTGTTGTTGTACATTCAGATATGGCAGTCGCGGGTAGCTATGAAAGCTCAAATCCTCTTATCAATCAGTTACAACATAATATTCAGTGGGGCCAGAAAGGTAATTTTGTGGATGTCCCCACCGACTGTCCGCAAAGAGACGAGCGTCTTGGCTGGACTGGTGACGCTCAGGCATTTTGCAGAACAGCAGCCTATAATATGGATGTATCTTCATTTTTTACTAAATGGCTTAAGGATGTAGCTGCAGATCAGAAACCAGGGGGAGAGGTTCCTGACGTCATACCTGATATTTTAAATAAGCAGGGGGCTTTGACAACGCAACCTTCAGCAGGCTGGGGTGATGTTTCTGTCATTGCACCATGGACCATGTACCTGGTTTATGGTGACAAACGATTCCTTGAAAATCAATATCCCAGCATGAAAGCTTGGGTGGAATATATAAGAAAAAAAGCAGGTGACAGTTTTATCTGGAAAGGTGGGAGCAAATATGGTGACTGGTTGTTTTATCATCCGCCTGTTAACAATCATACAGAGCCGGATGGCTATACCGAACATGATTTTATAGCTACAGCATTTTATGCCTATTCAACAAGTATTCTTGCTGAAACTGCGAAAGTACTTGGTAAAACCGAAGATGAAAAGTTCTATAATGATCTGTATAAGAAGATAAAAGGGGTATTTATTAATGAATATGTTACAAATGCAGGAAGAGTAGGAACCAATTCGCAGACATCATATGTACTTGCTTTAATGTTTGATCTGTTGCCTGAGAATCTTCGCGAAAAATCAGCTCGTTTTCTGGTCGAAGATATCAAGAGCAGAAGAAACCACCTATCTACCGGTTTCCTTGGGACACCATACCTGTGCCATGTTCTGTCGGATAATGGCTATACCGACGTTGCTTATGATCTGCTTCTGCAGGAATCATATCCTTCCTGGCTCTATCCCGTTAAAATGGGCGCCACAACAATCTGGGAACGCTGGGATGGTCAGAAAACAGACAGCACTTTCCAGGATCCGGGTATGAATTCATTTAATCATTATGCCTATGGGGCTATAGGCGATTGGATGTACAGGGTATCGGCAGGTATTGAAACTATGGGGCCGGGATATAAACATCTTATTCTTCAGCCACATCCATCGAAAAAACTGACATATTCAAAAGCTTCATTTGAGAGCTCATACGGAACAGTTGCTTCCGGATGGGAAAGAAAAGGAACGAAAATAATTGTCAGTGTAAAAATTCCGGCAAATACTGTTGCAACTATTATTCTGCCTGTAAATTCAGTTTCACAAGCCACAGAGAATGGCAAAAATATTTCTGAAAACAAGAATTTTTCCGACATAAGGACGACTGATAATAAAGTATTGATTGAAGCAGGATCAGGTGATTATGTTTTCGAATATACCGAAGAATAACAGAATTTATTTAATGAGTTTTTTCGATAATCACCTGGGTGAGTTTGCTGCATTACTGACTGCCTTTTTCTGGACAGTCACATCATTGTCATTTGAGTCTGCAAGTCACAAAATCGGATCTGTGGCTGTTAATATTCTCAGACTGGTTATCGGATTTGCTTTTCTCAGTGTGTTTAGCCTTATCCGCAGAGGATTAATACTTCCTGTTGATGCCAGTTATGAGAATTGGGTATGGCTTTCATTGTCAGGATTGGTAGGATTTGTATTTGGTGATCTTTTCCTTTTTAAATCATATACCATCATAGGATCAAGGTTCTCAATGCTGATAATGACCCTGGTCCCTCCTATCACTGCGCTTTTCAGTTTTATCATCCTTGGTGAGCGTCTTACGCTTTTCCATTATCTTGGTATGACATTGACCTTTTCAGGAATTGCCATGGCAATTTTCAGCCGGAATGGGAAAGGTGAAAAACTGTCCTTAAAACTTGCACCAAAAGGGATATTATATGCCTTCGGAGGTGCTGTAGGACAGGCTTTAGGGTTGGTATTAAGTAAGTTTGGACTCAAAGATTATGATCCGTTCGCTGCAACACAAATCAGAATAATAGCAGGAATAATTGGTTATACAATGCTTGTTACTATTCTTATGCGATGGGGAAATGTTGTAAAAGCTACCCGGAATAAAGAAGGGATGCTTTTAACAAGCCTGGGGGCGTTTTTTGGACCTTTTCTGGGAGTCTCGTTCTCGTTGATAGCAGTTAAATATACTGAAGCCGGTATTGCTTCAACAATTATGGCTCTGGTTCCCGTTTTCATAATCCTACCTGCAGTTTTCCTGTTTAAACAGAAGGTAACTCTGCCCGAACTGTTAGGAGCTATAGTAAGTGTTGCCGGTGTTGCCGTGTTTTTTCTTTAAACCCAATGAAAAACAATTATGAGTCCTGAAGAGTTAAAAAGGCGAAACCTTGAAAATGAGTTTGTCTATTCGACATCCAGAAGCGGTGGCCCGGGTGGTCAGAATGTCAATAAGGTGAGTACCAAAGTTGAGTTGCGATTCAGCGTACTTTTATCCTCGCTGTTTTCTGAAACAGAAAAAGAGATAATCTTGAAAAAGCTGAAAAACAAGATCAATAATGTAAGTGAATTGATCCTCGTTTCCCAGACTGAGCGTACACAACTGATGAACAAAAAAGCTGTAACGGAGAAGTTCTATGATCTTGTTTCTAAAGCGCTTACCTTGCCTGTAAAACGAAGATCAACAAGGCCAACGTTGACATCAAAAATTAAAAGGCTTGAGACAAAACGGAACCGGGGGGTTGTCAAAAAATTACGAAAAGATTCTGGTGGATCAACTGAAGAGCATTAAAAAACGACTAATAACTTAATTACCCAATAACAATCCTGTACAGTAACAGTTGAATCAAAAAAAATGATCAAAAAAATACCAATTTAAAGCTTAATCCACCTTAACCTGAGATATGTCATAATATACAGATATACAATTTAATAGGTATACAAAAATCAATAATAAAATATCGATTGTTAATAAAATGCTAATTGTGTTAATATTTCTTGTGGTATGATGATACATTGTATTTATAGATTATTTACTTTCGTCACCAAATATTTTTAGATAAACAGTTATTAATTTAAAACAAACAAACTTAAAAAGACAAGGTGAAAATTCTCATCATCTGCTATGAATGCTAACAATAATGAGGCTACGACCCTCCATGGAGAGAGTCGCCTCGTGGGTTGTTCTTCTGATGAAGAACCTGGCGCGAAAACCACGTTTTTTTCGCAAAACGAAATCCCAATACCGTTAGTTAGCAACCGAAGTTCGGAGTTCATGCACCGCTACTTCCCCCTAACAACAATCGATTCCTGGAATGATTGGAAATGGCAGCTTCGGAATGCTATCAACAGCATCGAAGACCTAAAGAAAATCATGAAATTATCCGATAAGGAGATTATGGCTATTAATAATCTTAAAGGCCGTCTTCCTCTGAGGATTACACCGTATTTTGCTTCATTGATTTACGACAGCAAACCTTTACATCCTTTACGTCGTAATGTAATACCGGTTGTGGAAGAACTTCTTGAGTCAAGCAGCGAACAGTCCGATCCTCTGCACGAGAAATCATTTTCTCCTATAAAAGGGATTGTACACAGATACCCCGACAGGGTTCTTTTTACAGTTACCCAGGTTTGTTCAAATTATTGCAGATATTGTACCCGTTCACATTCTGTCGGGAAACTTGATAAACTCGGAAGACAGGATTATGAAAAGGCATTTAATTATATAGCCAGCCATAAGGAGGTAAGAGATGTTCTTATCAGTGGCGGTGATCCGCTTACTTTAAGCGATGAGACACTAGATTACATCCTTTCAAACATCCGGCGTATTGAACATGTTGAGATTATCAGAATCGGAACAAGAATTCCTGTGGTTTTACCGCAGCGAATTACTGACGGTTTGATTAATATACTTAGAAAATATCACCCTCTCTTCATCAGCCTGCATTTTTCTCACCCCGCAGAAATAACTGATGAATGTGCTAAGGCATGTAATAAACTTGCCGATGGTGGATTCCCTCTTGGAAGCCAGACTGTTCTTCTTAAAGGTATTAATGATAACGTTCCTACAATTAAGGAACTTATGCATAGATTGCTTAAAATAAGGGTAAGACCATATTATCTTTATCAATGCGACCTGATACCCGGCTCAGGACATTTCAGGACTACCGTTAAAAAAGGTCTGGAAATAATTAAGGGACTGAGAGGCTTCACCAGTGGATATGCAGTACCTACGTTTGTTGTAGACGCTCCCGGCGGTGGAGGAAAAATTCCTTTGCTGCCAAATTATGTTGTAGAACATAATGATGAACATATTGTAATGCGTAACTACAAGGGTGTATTATGCGAGTATCCTGAAAAATAGGGCTTACAGATGAAAATTGGCTTAACATTTGATTTACGGTCATGGTATATTGACCGTGGTTATTCCATGGATGAAACTGCCGAATTTGACAAACAGGAAACAGTCGATGCGCTTGAAAATTCCTTAAAATTAATGGGGCATGAAACAGAACCTATCGGGAACACTTTTCATCTTATTGAGGCCCTTGCTGCCGGCAGACGATGGGATATGGTTTTTAATATTGCTGAAGGATTGTATGGAGATGGAAGGGAATCAGTAGTTCCTGCCATTCTTGATCAGTACAAAATACCTTATGTGTTCAGCGGTCCCGTAACTATGGGAGTATCGCTAAACAAACATCTTGCAAAGCTCGTTGTAGCTGCTGCAGGGGTTCCTGTAAGCCCGGGTTGTCTGATGACTGAATTGAAAGATTTAGATAAATGCAATCTAAAGTATCCTCTCTTTGTCAAACCAGTTTCGGAAGGAACCGGAAAAGGGATTACGGAAAAAAGCCTTGTGAATTCTTCAGGAGAACTGAAGATAATGGTTGAGTGGATACTTGAAGAGTTCAAACAACCGGCACTGGTTGAAGAATATCTTCCTGGCCGGGAGTTTACTGTCGGTATTGCAGGCTCAGGCGATGATGCAGTTGCAATCGGAGGAATGGAAGTAATTTGTGCAAACAATCTCCCCTATTCTGTTGAAGTTAAGGAGAATTATCTGGATTATTGTAAATATACTCCTCTCGATGCTGATATAATTGATGAATGCAAATCAGTCGCACTCCATGCCTGGAAAGCCTTGGATGCAGTCGATGCCGGAAGAGTTGACCTGAGAGCCGACCGTAACGGAAAGATATGTTTCATTGAAGCAAACCCGCTTGCCGGACTTAATCCCATTCATTCTGATCTGCCGATCTTATCACGGATGTATGGTATTGAATACCAGACATTAATGGAGATGATCATGAAGTCGGCTATCAAAAGGATTAAGAAGTAGAAAGACAGAAGTCGGAAGTCGGAAGTCGGAAGTCGGAAGTCGGAAGACAGAAGACAGAAGTTAGAGTTAGAATTTGAAGGTTAATGAAGAGATGCTGTATTATTTATAATGAACCCCGCGAAGGTGCTCTTGCCGATGAACTTGATGTCCTCGACCAGGTGGCTTATATTGAGAAGCACCTGAAAGAACTTGGAATTGTCGTTTACAGAAAGGGTATTACCACCCGGTTCATGGAAGAGATTGAAACCCTGGCTGGTGAGAAATCTGATTTTGTTTATAATCTTGTAGAATCGATAAATAATAAGGGAGAACTCAGTTATTTTATTCCGGCTCTTCTGAATCTGTATTCGATTCCATATTCCGGCAACCCTCTTGAAGCTATTTTTATTACGAGCAGTAAAACACTTGCAGGGAAAGCCATGAGGAATGCAGGTATAAGGAACCCGGGTTCTTATTCCCCATCGCAAAGCAACCTTCTTACGGCTGGTCAGAAATATATCGTTAAACCGATCTGGGAGGATGGATCACTTGGAATTACAGGGGATTCAGTGTTTGAATGCAAATCCGGTTTTGAAGAAAAGTTAAAGGGACTTGATGATTCTCATTGGTTTATTGAGGATTTTATTGATGGCAGGGAATTTAATATCAGTGTATTGTCAGGAAAAAATGGTCCTGAAGTGCTGCCTCCTGCCGAAATCGTCTTTGTGAATTATGATGAAAACAAACCAAGGATAGTTGATTTCAAAGCTAAATGGGAAATGGATAGCTTTGAATATATAAATACTGTCAGGGAGTTTCCCGGAAACAGCCTGAACAAAAAGCTAGAAAAAAACTTAAAAGATTCAGTCCTCGCCTGCTGGCATTTATTCGGATTAAAGGGCTATGCCAGGGTGGATGTAAGAACTGACAGTAACGATAATGTTTATGTCCTTGAAGTAAATGCCAATCCATGTATATCACCTGATAGCGGTTTTGTAGCTGCTACAAAAGAAGCAGGATATCCTTTCATCGATGTCATACAGAGAATTATTAATGATTTAAACAAGTGAGTTCTATTCTATATTACTACTTTAGCAGTTACTAAATATATTCTATAGAAGCTATAAAAACAGAACATGGATGTTAAGATTGAGAAAACCTGGAAGTCAAAACTGAAGGATGAATTTGAAAAGGAATACTTCGTTAAACTTGCAGAATTTGTTAAGGAAGAATATAAGGTTAAGACTATTTATCCTCCCGGAGGCCTTATTTTCAACGCATTCAATCTTTGTCCATTCCAAAATGTCAAAGCTGTTATCATTGGACAGGACCCTTATCACGGGCCAGGACAGGCACACGGATTATGTTTTTCAGTAAGGGAGGGTGTTGATTTTCCTCCAAGCCTGATAAACATCTTTAAAGAAATTGAATTGGATATGGGAATATCCAGACCCACATCAGGAAATCTGGAAAGGTGGGCTTCACAAGGAGTGTTGCTTCTGAATGCTACTCTCACGGTACGGGCACATCAGGCCGGTTCGCATCAGAAAAAGGGATGGGAGCAGTTTACTGATAGTGTTATAGCTACACTTAATAACGAAAAGCAGAATATTGTTTTTTTCCTTTGGGGTGCCTATGCCCAGAAAAAAGGAGAATCCATTGACAGATCAAAACATCTGGTTTTAGAATCTGTTCACCCCTCACCTCTTTCTGCTTCCAGAGGATTCTTCGGAAATAAGCACTTCAGCAGATGCAACAACTATCTGATAGAAAACGGTATTGAGCCGATAAACTGGCAGTAGCAGAATGGTTTTGAGGTGTCTCAAAAGCCCACCACCTCCCCCCTGATGGTACCATCAGGGGTACTCCTCCTCTGAAGAGGAGGAGAAAGTTAAAATACTGTATATCAGAACTTTCCCCTCCTTTAAAAAGGAGGGGTGTCATGCCCGGAGGGTCATGACGGGGTGGTTGGTCTCACTTTAAAACTGCCAATAAATCAACCTTTTTCTATACCTTCTAAAGCTTTAGTAATCGTGGCCTCCAATTCACTATAATCTTCGAAACCTACTGACAATCTTATCATTCCTGGCTCAGGATATTTAATCCCCCACACTGCTTCAACAGGCATCAGTATTGTATTTGGGTCGCCTAATGTTGGAATTAGTTTTATTTTTTCCGATACCAGTTTAATGAATTTATCTCTTCGGCCCCTTTTTTCATTTTCATCTTTCCCATCAAAATCAAATGTTATCATTGCTCCAAATCCTTTACCTCCAAAAAGCTTTTCAGCGATGATGTGAGTGAAATGGCTTTTCAATCCCGGGAACCAGACTTTTTTTATAACAGGAACTCTACTAAGGTGTTCCGCCAATTTTGATGCGTTATCGCATTGGCGCGAGAACCGGAGCTCAAATGACTGAATCTGTGTCTGTAATCTGTATGCATCATCAGGAGAGAGCATGTGCCCGACAAATTTCCTGTACTCAATAGCAGATTGCATAATCTTTTTGTCATTTCCGCAGATCACACCGGCAGTCAGGTTACCATGACCTGAAAAATACTTTGTTGCACTGTGAATAACAATATCAACACCTTCATCCAAGGGCTTATAAAGCCAGGGGGTTGCAAATGTATTGTCAATAATAACCTTCGATCCGTGTTTTTTTGCTGTTCTGGTAATTTCTGTAACATCAGCAACTATCAGCATCGGGTTTGAGATCGATTCGATATATACAAATTCAGGCTTCAGCCGGGATACTACTTTTTCGAATTCATTAAGGTCATATTTTCCATTATCCGGAGTGAAATAGTGTATATCAAGTCCTCTTCGTTTTTTCAAAACCGACTCGATAAATGAAATAGTTCCGCCATAGATTTCTGTAAAGAATAACCATGGCTTGGTCTCTTTACCATGTTGAAATACCGAGAGGGCAGTATCAATGGCAGACATCCCCGATTGGGTGAGCAAAGCCCAGGAACAACCTTCAAGCTTCATAATCTCTTCTTCAGCAGACACAACGGTTGGGTTGCGGTAACGGGAATATATGTAATTATCAGGTTCTCTTTCATGTTCTGTCTCTTTTTTGAAAGCACCAGAAGTGGTGCCTGCATCATAAAGTTCAAAACCGGAATCCCTGTAAACGGGCATTCGTGAACTATTAACCTCTTTTCTTTTCATTTCTTTCTATATTTATTTGCTTAATTATTTCTGTGTTAATATTAACCGGGGCAAAGTCAATGTAAAATATTATCCTGTCAATTAGTTCTCCTGTGAGAAATATTGAAGATATAACCGGATCAGGATAAGATATCTCAGAAACCAGACTTACTCCTGTGACAAGTAGAAGAGCTATTCTGACAAATCTGATTACAAAATTAATGTTATTTATTTTATTGACGGAAAGGCTATATGCTGATGCTGCTAATTTGATTAAAGCAATAAATATAAACGGAAGAACAATTCCTGTAAAGAATGAAACAATTAACAGCGCACTTAAAAAAGTCTGCCCGCTATGCATAATTACAGACTTTCTTTTATCAGCATAGATATAAACGCTATCAATTACAATAAGCAAAATCAGACCAACAATAGAGGAAGCAATAAAAAAACCGGGTAACTGGAAAAATACTGCAAAGAAAGAGACTACTGAATAAATAATAAACAGGGCTATCTCCCTGCTCAATGGGGAACTTTTGACATTTGCTAACGCTCTCCAGGCTCTTAGTCGTTTTCCCAGATGAAAAAGGGATATTATTCCTGCCAGGATAATTATTGAAACAAAAAGTATTTTTTCGGGGAATATCCCGTTAATAAATGAAGAAATTATTGTTGCAACAGATAGTGTAGTCAAAAAGCTGAATGCGAATAGACTCCATTCCCCAGACATACCTCTCTCCTTCGCATTTAATATTGGCACTTCAGATTCAAAGACATTTTCCGGGATTATCCTGAGGGGGTCGTTATTCTGCTTACCTTTTAATACAATTGCCGGGTTAAGATTTTTATCGGGAAACCATGAAGGAATATTTTCCAGGATAGGTTCAGAAAGTTCACCGTACTCAAGAGCACCTGTCGGACAAGCAGTTGTGCATGCCGGCAATCGCCCTTCAATCAAACCGGAATAACAAAGATTGCACTTCCCTATAATTCTTTTATCAGCATTGAATTTTGGTGCATCATACGGGCAGTTCCATTGACAGTATTTACATCCGATGCACTTCTTCTCGTCAATAATTACAGCTCCTGTAAACGGCTCCCTGTAATAGGAAGCAGTCGGACACCCATTAAGGCAAACCGGTGTTTCACAATGGTTGCAGGCTAACGAAAGATTTGTCAGCGGTAATGAAGGTAATTCTTCGGAATTATACGTAAAGATCATCCTTGGTTGAATTGACCATCCGTTTTCAAGAATGCAGGCTGCACTGCAGGCACCACAGTTCACACATTTGTTATGGCTAAAAATAAATCCTTTACGCATAACTAATCAACTCTTTCGACTTCAACCGTGTTATCATGAAATGCGGCACCATAGCCCATATCAGTTTCCCTTCCAGTAATAAGATAATTTCCTCCTCCCCCTTCGTTATACCAGATTCCGTTTGGAAGAACAACCAATCCTGCAGGAATTCTATTCGAGATTCTTGCTACACTGATTATCTCTCCTGTCTGATTGAATACTCTTATTTTATGACCTGAATAAATATTGCGTTTTGCAGCATCTCCCGGAGAAATTCCGACCGCGGGTTCCTGTACAGTCTCCTTTATAATTTTCAGATTGCCAAACTGAGAATGGATGCGACTCCCTGTATTGGGAGTAACAAATACTAATGGGTACAATTCGTCTCCTGTACCAGGATCATGTGGTGTATAATCAGGCAATGGAGAGACGCCCCATATTGACTGAGCTTCAGATGAACAGAGCTCGATCTTACCTGATGGGGTTTCAAATTTCAGGTCTTCAAAGGCGATCTGCTGAAGTCCTGGAGCAAGAACAGGACCTTCTTTCAGATCATCAAGATTAAGTTCTGAGTACCCTTTGATTCTGTTGTCGAGCCATTCCTCGATGTTTTCATTTCCCGGTTCAGGTATCAGGTTGGTACCAATATTCAGATTAAGCCTTTTTGCAAGGTGAAAGTAAATTTCACTCTCAGGCATAACATCGCCCGGAGATTGAATGACCTTTGGCTTGAACTGTACATAAGGAGACCAGTATGAGCCTAATATGTCAGATTGTTCAAACATATCTTTTGCCGGAAGAATGATATCGGCTATCGCAGCAGTATCAGTCATGAATTGTTCTACAACCACTTTAAACTCCAACCCGGAAAACGCTTTTTTAACACTATTTGTATCAGGCGATTGTAAGAGAGGATTTCCTCTTTCAATCCATGCTGCTTTTAACTCAGGATCATTGGTATTGAACATATCTCTTCCAAGTTTAGCCATTGAAATTGTTCTCCTGAATGGCAAATCTTTTTCAGGATCAGGGTAATATGACAATGGTTCTTTAATATTATCGTATATATAGCTTTGGAGATTGGCATAATTGAAACCAGAGCCAGGCTTGCCGATATTGCCTGTTAAAACAGAAAGAGAAAGGATAGATCTTATAGTCTGACCTCCGTTCAGGTGCCGCTGCAATCCATAACCGGGAAGTATTGTAACTGGTCCTTCTTTTCCAATTATATATGCCAGCTCTATAATGTTCCCGGCAGGTATACCTGTTATTTTTTCAGCTTCATCCGGAGATATCAGCAGAGATTGCCTGAATTCATTAAATCCTTTAACGTGTTTCTCAATGAAGTTCAAATCAATCAAATCATCTTTAATCAGTACCCAGGCAATTGCAAGAGCCAGGGCTGCATCGGTACCTGATTTCGGACTGAATAGTATGTCGGCTTTGTCGGCTGTCGGAGTTCGTAAAGGATCGATTACTATTATTTTACTGCCATTTTCCTTAGCACCGGCAATAAAAGCAATCTCCTGAATATTCGTTTCAGCCGGATTTTTTCCCCAGATAATGATGGTTTTAGCGTTTTTGAGATCCCATGGAACATTATGTTTTACAGAACCTAAAGTAAGTCTTACTGCTTCCAGTCCTGCCGGCCAGCAAAGATTTCCATAAGTAATTGTTGTCCCTCCGAATGCTCTCCAGAATGAATATCCGATTTCGTTAGTAAGTCCGGACATTCCGCTTCCTTTATACCATAATATACTTTTTGGACCATACTTTTCTCTGACTGAATTGAGCTTATAGCTGATGATGTCAAGCGCTTCATTAATAGTGATTTGTTGAAAACTACCTTGAACTGTTTTTATCAGTGGATAAATAATCCTTTCAGGAGAATGAGTTCTTTCAATGGAGGATAAACCTTTTATACATGGTCCTTCAGGAGTAGCAAGATTTCCTGAATAAGGAAGGATTCTCCTGATTTTATTGTTTTCAACCTGAACCCTGAAAGAACAGCTACTATAGCAGTTTCTGGGGCAAGCTGTTACAAACTCTTCCATTTAGGTCATATTATACTAAGACTATTTACCGGGACCCATCCCTTATTTCCATCAGAAAGCATTATTTCAAACCATTCTCCTACTTCATCTTCAATTGATACCCTGGTACCTTCATGCAAAACAAACAGATCAGTTCCGCTATTGTCAGGAGAACTTTTCCCGCTTACCAACGGGCTGGATATAATTGCCTTATGACTGTCGTAAACAAGTGATTTATTTCTTACAGTGAAAGCAAATGAAGAAAGAGTGAGAACAAAAAAGAAAACTGCTAACCAGAATCCAATAACCTTATGACGGTATCTTGATGAATAAATATAGAGCGACAACAATAAAAGACATAGAATAAATGAGCCAATACTGATTTTTGCCCAACTGTTTGTAGATAAGAACAGTGAAACGAAATTATACCATCGTACAAAAAAGAGCTCCGGAATCTCCTGAAACCTGTCAACAATGAATGTCCTGGCAATCTGAAGGTTATAATTAATATCTTCATCAGCCGGATTAAGCAGATATGCGCGTTCGTAGTACAGAATTGCATCAGGGATATTATTGAGCTTAAAATATGCATTACCGATATTATAGTTCAGACCAGCTGAACGGTAACCCGTGTTATAAATATCGGTCCATACCTGCAATGCCTCTTTGTAACTCCCTGAAGTAAAGTAAGTAACTCCCTGGTTAAATTTTTCTGAACTTGTTTCCTGCGACGCAGCTTCACGTGCAAAAAGAAAAATAACAAGAAGGGTTAGTATATATCGTATTATTGATTTCATTTTCTAGCTTATTGAGTTTTCAACTGACTTAATAAATTGTGATGCTCCCTCATAAATAGTTGCTGCCTCTGTCCCCGATGCTGATGGTGCAAATCTTGCATATTCACATGCATCAAGAATACTATTCAGGTTTTTAATTCTTTCTTCATCTATTCCTCTTTCTATCAGGGAGGTGACTGCGTTGATCCTCGAAAGATCAGACACCGGAATATTCAGTTTGTCGCTCAGGTAACCCCATATCGCTTTAAGAATCTCCTCATAGAACTTATCAATATGTTCATTCTTAAGACATACTGAGGCTGTGCGTAGTCTGTTAACGGCAACTTTTCCGGCTTTCCTGTTTCTCACAAGTGACAGGTCCGAATTTCGCCTGATATGTTCCCTTCTAAAAAATAATATTACCAGAAAAGCGAAAAGGGCAAATGCATAAGCACTATAAAATGAACGCTTTGACAGAATAATATTAGCTGATTTAGTCAGCTTTCCTGCGTCTGATTTGATGAACCGGATATCTTTTCCCAGATATTTTACATCTTCTTTTGAGACACCCCCATAAACGGTTATACCGGTATTCTGTTCACTCCCCTTTCTGGCGTGAAAATGGAATTCCTCAGTTGTCAGGTTTTCATACTTACCCGTGGAAGTATTAAAATATGAATAAGTTATGGATGGTATTGTAAAATCACCGTAATGTCGCGGTATCAGTAAATATTCAAAAGTTTTCTGTCCCGATGTTCCGTTAAGTCCATTCTTAATATCATCCGATATTTTGGGATCGAAAACCTCAATATCGGGGGATAATTTAAGCACCGGTGTTCCGGCAATTTTAAGGTTTCCGCTTCCTGAAATAGTTATTTTGAAATTAACGGCATCATTCACGTTAACAGAATCCTTGCTTAATACTGCTTTCAGATCAAGATTTCCAACTATCCCGGAAAAATCATCAGGTTGAATGCCTGGTAATGGTTTCACTTTTACCTTAACTGTCTGGCTTGCTACTGCTCTGGGTATTGTCTGATATGATGAAAAAAAGTCACCAAAAAATGGGTCTGACTGACTTGTTTTTTGCTGAATGAGAACAGATAACTGAACCGGATCGATACTGATTTCACCGGTAATCTGAGGATATAGCAGAAACTGCTGAACTACACCTGTTCCGTAAACAGTACCATTAACTGTTTCCTGCTGCAGTGATGTGAGAGGTGGAGTTACAAGATCTGATTTCAGAAATCCGTTAAATGCGGGGAATTTAATTTCGTTAATACCTGAAAGATTAACCCGGGTATAAATTTTAACTGTTGCCACAATATGCTCACCTAGGTAAACTTCTTTACGGTTAAGCGACAGGTTAACAAATATATCACTCCCTGAAGATTCAACACCTGTTTCATTACCTGTAGCATTGGTCCCTGCAGGAACATTTTGCTTCTGGGACGAGTTACCGGTAACTTCAATATACATTGAATCAGAAGCATAGGTTTTGTTTTTCAGAGTAAAGGTAGCAGGTGGTATTACATACTTTCCTTCTTTAACGGCCTGAAGAAAATAAACATAAGTGTAAGATGTTTGATTAGACATTTTTCCGTTTATAATCTGGGTGCTAGAGCTGTAAGAGGTCTGCGGACCCATTAGTTTATAGAAACCGTTAAATGGAGGAGCTGCAAACTCTCCGCCACCGGAATTAACGGTCCACATAACATTGAACTGTTGCCCTGCAATTACTACAGCAGGGTATTCAACTTTTAATGAAACATCCTGAGCTGCAACGGAGAATGAAAATAAGATAAGTACCTGGTATATTAATGCCTTTTTCATTTTTATTTCATTCAGATTACCAGTTTTTTACTGTTCTGACTTTAGCTTTTGATGCTTTTGCAAGTTTAACCTTTTCCTGGACATTTTTTTCATCATTAGCCAGAGCATTCAGCAATCGTTGAGCATCTTCCTTCGAAATACCCTGCTGTTGTTGTTGCTGATTCTGTTTTTCTTCCTGTTTCTGATCCTGATTATTGTTCTGATCCTTTTGCTGATCTTTATTCTTATCGTTTTGATCTTTTTGATCTTCCTTTTTATTGTCTTTGTTCTGATCCTTCTTATCCTTATCCTGTTGCTGTTGTTCCTGTTGTTGTTTCAGCATATCCTGTGCAAATGCAAGATTATATTTAGCTTCATTATTATCTGGCCGGAGTTTAAGTGACCCTTTATATGCTTCGATACTTTCCTGTACCTTATTTGCTTTCAGAAGTGAATTTCCAAGATTATACAATCCTGCTGATTTCTTATTCTTGTCATCATTCAGATTAATATTCTCAACGAATTTTTTCCCCGCATCTTCAAATTTGTTTTGCTTATAAAGAGCATCACCAATATTAAATACAGCATCCTGTGATTGTTTATTTTTCTCGATGGACTTGCGATAAGATACTTCAGAATCAGAGAAGTTGTTCTTTTCGTATTCCCTGTTACCCTGCCTGATATATGTTTTATCGGATTGTGCATTTATTGCGATAGAAAATATCAGAAATGCACAGATTAACAGGCTATTGATTAACCCCTTGGTTGTTATGATTTTTTTTCTTACCATCTCATTTATAACAATAAATAAACCTATAACCTTTATTTTAAACCCACCCCTTGCCCCTCCAAGGAGGGGATTCATAGAGCTTTTCTTTTATCTTTTTCCTTTATACTTTAAATTTAAACAATCTGATATTAGCCAATCTTTTGTTTTTTCTTTCCATTAAAATAAAGTCAACCATTAACAGGAATAAGGCTATTGCAGCAAAAATCTGGAATTGATCGTTATATTCTGTGTACATTGTGCTTTCCAATTCCTGTTTTTTCATTTTTCTGATCTCGCTGAAGATCTCATCCAGACCAATATTCGAATTACTTGCTCTTACATATTTGCCATTAGTGGTTATTGCAATTTTTTTAAGAATATCTTCGTCCAGCTTAGTGATAACAGTATTGCCGTCAACGTCTTTAAGATAATCTGTTTTACCATTAGTAATTACAGGTATCGGAACTCCTTCTGTTGAACCTATTCCGATTGTATGTATAATAATTCCTGCTTTTGATGCTTCTTCTGCATTTGTAACCGGGTCATCCTCATGGTTTTCTCCATCGGTAATTATGATCATCGCCTTGCTCTTTCCCTCACCCGGACTGAATGATCTTATTCCAAGACTGATAGCAGCACCGATTGCCGTACCCTGTTTTGGCACCATGTCGGGATTAATCGTTGAAAGAAACATTTTTGCGGAGACATAATCTGTTGTTATTGGGATCTGAGTATATGCGTCACCGGCAAAGACAATTAATCCTATTTTGTCTTTATCAAGGTTATCAACCAGACGGGATATTGCTTGTTTAGCCCTGGTAAGTCTGTCAGGCTGAATATCTTCTGCCAACATCGAGTTGCTTACATCGAGGGCTATAATTACCTCCACGCCCTGCTTTTTCACATCTTCAATTTTTGACCCGAACTGTGGTCTGGAAAGCATTATTATACCTGCGGAAAATGCAATGAGTTGCAGTATGAATTTAACAACCGGTCGTATTTTCGATAACTCAGGAACCAGTCTCCCGACGAGGTTAATATCACCTAATCGCCCAAGTGCCCTCTTCTTTCTTATCTCATTAATAATATATAATAGTATTACTACCGAAAGCAGAAGCAACAAGTACAAGAAATCGGGATTTGCAAATCTGAACAATTGCATAATATCTCCTGCGTTTAAGTTAAGTTTCTGAATATTGTGTTTCTTACCAGTATCTCAAGCGCCAACAGACAAAATGCAATCAGAGCAGGAAGAAGATATTTCTCTTCCTTCCTGTTGAATTGCCTGACATCGATTTTCGACTTCTCCAGTTTGTCAATTTCGCTGTAAACCTGAACAAGTTTGTCGTTATCTGTTGCCCTGAAATATTTACCGCCTGTGGTTTGTGCGATCTCTCTGAGAATAGCCTCATCTATTTCAACCGGCATATCCTGGTATTGTATTCCGTAAGGAGTTTGTATAGGATATGGCGCCATTCCCTGGGTACCGACACCAATTGTATAAACCCTTATGCCATAAGTCTTTGCTATTCCGGCAGCTGTGGCTGGAGCAATTTCTCCCCGGTTATTAACCCCATCGGTAAGAAGGATAATTACCTTGCTCTTAGCTTCTGAATCTTTAATCCTGTTAACAGCAGTCGCAAGGCCCATTCCAATAGCAGTTCCATCTTCAATCATTCCGCTTTGAATTTCCTGAAGAAGATTAATAAGAACTGCATGATCGGTTGTCAGAGGGCATTGTGTGAAACTCTCACCACTGAAAACCACCAGCCCCATCCGGTCGTATGGTCTTCCTGAGATAAACTCTGTTGCTACATTTTTTGATGCCTCAAGTCTGTCGGGTCTGAAATCGCGTGCCAGCATACTTCCGGAAATGTCCAGAGTCAATACAATATCAATACCTTCAGTAGAAATATCCTGGAATTTATCTGACGCCTGCGGACGTGCAAGTACAATTATCAGAAGGGTTACGGCTATAGTGCGAAAAGCAAAAAGAATATGTCTGAGATAGTGCCGGAATGTTGTTCCTGCCTTTGCAAAAGGCTGAAGCCCCGGCATTCTTAAAGATGCTGTTGCCCTATGTTGCTTGAGTATATAAAACGCAATCATTGCAGGTATCACTGCAAGAAGATATAGAAATAGAGGTTCCGCGTATGTTATGCCGTTCATATACTTCCCTCCATGGCCTTATCTTTTACATCAGCTGCAACGGTAATCACTTCATTTTCTTTTGTAGCAAGAACAAAATCCCAGGAATTCTGAAAATGTGATTCATTCTCTGGCGATTCCGGATTATATTTTGCAAATTTTACCAGATCAGCTCCTGTCAGTACTGTTTTAAGCTGATTGTATGATCCGTCCTTTTTGAAGCCGGATTTAACCAGGGCCGCAAGTGTCTCAGCTGTAGTCAGTTCAAGAGAGAAAACTCTGAACCTGTTTTCCAGATATTGACGTAATATCTCTGTCAGCTTTGTATAATAATACTTAATCTCGCCCTTCTGCCAGAGTTGTTCTTCCCTGAGTTTTTCCAGTTCACGGAAGGCAATGATATGCGCCGGATCAGGGTCAATAACAGCTTCATCCCCCGTTTTGGACTTCTTTAGTTTACGTATAAATCTTATTGCGAGCCAGACAAGTGCACCAAGAAGCGCGACAAGCAGAACCCATGGAAGTACCTCGCCAATAGTTAAAGGTGCCCTGTATGGTTTGATTATATCATATATTTTTGCAGTTGTATCAGAAGGAGCAATTTTGACTCTCATGACCTCAAGCTGGGAATAATCAGAATAGAACCTTTTC